>NZ_VXCV01000019.1:0-30847 GCF_052850635.1 Pseudomonas sp. 1176_21 | reverse complement strand
CCTGTTCTGCGCCAAGGCTGGCTCCTGCGCGGTTGTGCTCCCACAATTGGGGCAACGACACTAGAATAGGCCCCGACGTTTTTACTCAGAACCCTTCTATGCCCGACCCTGACGATCGCGATTCACTCGCAGGCTTGCCGCTGGATCAATTGGTGGCGTGCCACGAATGCGACCTGCTGCTGCGCAAGCCCGAGCTCAAGACGGATGAAAAAGCGCAATGCCCGCGCTGCGGCTATGAGTTGTACGCCCATCGGCACAATGTGGTCGAGCGCAGCCTGGCCCTGGTACTGGCGGCCTTGCTGCTCTACGTGCCGGCGAACTTTCTGCCGATCATGCAACTCCATCTGTTGGGCCAGAACTCCGATGACACGGTGTGGAGCGGTGTGATCGGCCTGTACAACAGCGGCATGGGTGGCGTGGCGGTGGTGGTGTTCCTGTGCAGCATGGCCATTCCACTGCTCAAGCTGCTGTGTCAGCTGGTGGTGTTGCTGACCATCCGCTTGAACAGGGGCCGCAGCTATGGCCTGCTTCTTTACCGTTTTTATCACCACATGCGCGACTGGGGCATGCTTGAGGTCTACCTCATGGGCGTACTGGTCGCCATCGTCAAGCTGGTGGATATGGCCGAACTCAGCCTAGGGCTTGGCTTGCTGTGCTTTGTCAGTTTGTTGCTGGTTCAGGTCTGGCTGGAAGTGGTGATGTCCCCCCACCAGATCTGGGTAGCCTTGTCGGGAGAAGATGTGCATGCGGGCGATTGACGCAGGAATACTGATCTGTACCGAGTGTCATGAGCTCAACCGCCAGGAGGCGGGCGCCAGCAGCCAGACCTGCACGCGCTGCGGGGCGCTGGTGCATGCACGCCGGCCCAACAGCCTGGCCCGTACCTGGGCGCTGCTGATTACCGCGGCCATCCTGTACGTACCGGCCAACGTGCTGCCGATCATGACGGTCAGCACCCTGGGGCAGGGCAGCCCCGACACCATCATGTCCGGCGTCATCACCCTGATGCAGCACGGCATGCTGCCGATCGCGGCCGTGGTGTTCATCGCCAGCATTCTGGTACCTACCTTCAAGCTGGTGGGCATCGCCCTGCTGTTGTACTCGGTGCAGCGCCACCAGCCGCTGTCGGCACGCCAGCGCATCGTGATGTATCGCTTCATCGAATTCATCGGCCGCTGGTCGATGCTGGATATCTTCGTCATCGCGATCCTGGTGGCGGTGGTGAATTTCGGCCGGATTGCCAGTGTCGAAGCCAACCTGGGGGCCGTCGCCTTTGCCAGTGTGGTGATTCTGACAATGCTTGCTGCAGTAACTTTCGATCCCCGACTGATTTGGGATAACACGGAGTCGGATGACGACCATGAGTGATTTGCCTACGGCTAAAACCCGCCCAGCTTCGAACTGGTCGGCCATCTGGATTCTGCCCCTGATCGCATTGGTGATCGGTGGGTGGCTCGGCTGGCAGGCCTACCGTGAAGCGGGGGTGAACATCGAGGTTCGCTTCGAGAGCGGCGAGGGTATCGTCGCCAACAAGACCGAGGTGGTCTACAAGGGCATGTCGGTGGGTAAGGTCAAGAGCCTGGTACTTGACGACAAAGGCCGCAACAAAGGTGTCATCGCCACCATCGAGATGAACCAGGTGGCCGAGGAGCACCTGCGCAAGAACACTCGCTTCTGGCTGGTCAAGCCAAACGTGAGCCTGGCCGGGATCACCGGGCTGGAGACACTGGTATCAGGCAACTACATTGCCGTGAGCCCGGGCGATGGCGAGCCGAGCAAGCGTTTCAATGCGTTGAGCGAAGCACCGCCGATGTCCGACAGCGTGCCCGGCCTGCATCTGACCCTCAAGGCCGATCGCCTGGGGTCGCTCAACCGTGACAGCCCCGTGTTCTACAAGCAGATCCAGGTTGGCCGGGTGAAGAGCTACAAGCTCTCCGACGACCAGGGTACGGTCGAGATCAAGGTGTTCATCGAGCCGGGCTATGCCGACCTGGTGCGCAAGCACACGCGTTTCTGGAACGCCAGCGGCGTGAGCATCGATGCCAACCTGTCGGGCGTGAAGGTGCGCAGCGAGTCCCTGGCCAGCATCGTTGCCGGCGGTATCGCATTCGCTACCCCCGAGCACCGCAAGGACAGCCCGCCCACCGACCCGAACCTGCCGTTCCGTCTTTTCGAAGACTTCGACGCCGCCCAGGCGGGTATCCGGGTCAAGGTCAAGCTGAGCGACTTCGAGGGCCTGCAGGCGGGCCGTACGCCGGTCATGTACAAAGGTATACAGGTAGGTTCGCTGAAAGCCCTGAAGGTCGATGCCGACCTCTCCAGTGCCATGGCCGAGCTGACCCTGGACCCGCTGGCCGAGGACTACCTGGTCGAAGGCACCCAGTTCTGGGTGGTCAAGCCGTCGATCTCCCTGGCGGGTATCACCGGCCTGGAGGCGTTGGTAAAGGGCAACTACATTGCTATCCGTCCCGGCGACAAGGGCGCCTCGCCTCAGCGTGAATTCGAAGCCCGGGCCAAGGCCCCGCCCCTCGATCTGAAGGCGCCCGGCCTGCACCTTGTGCTGTTCAGCGACAACCTGGGCTCGCTCGAGGTTGGCAGCCCGATCCTGTATCGGCAGGTAAAGGTGGGTAGCGTGCAAAGCTACCAGTTCTCCAGGAAGCAGCAACGCCTGCTGATTGGCGTGCACATCGAGCCCGAGTACGCCAACCTGGTCAATGGTTCGACGCGTTTCTGGAACGCCAGCGGCATTACCCTGACTGGCGGCCTGTCGGGCATTCAGATCAAGAGCGAGTCGCTGCAGAGCCTGATGGCCGGTGGCATCGCCTTCGATACGCCGAAACAGAATGTACCGCTCAAGCGTCGTATCCCCACCTTCCGCCTGCTGGCCAACCAGGAAGCGGCGGATCGCAAAGGCACCAGCATCACCATCAAGGTGGACCGTGCGGACGGCCTCAAGGTCGGCACCCCCATACGCTTCAAGGGGCTGGATGTCGGCAAGGTCGAAGCGGTGGACCTGGCGGAGGACCTGCAGTCGGTGACGCTCAAGGCGCAGATCACCGAGGTGCCCGAGCGTATTGCGCGTGTGGGCACGCAGTTCTGGGTAGTCAAGCCGGCGCTGGGTATCGTCAAGACGGCCAACCTGGAGACGCTGGTCACCGGTCAGTACCTGGAAGTGCAACCGGCGGCGAAGAATCAGGGCCCGCAGCGCAACTTCGTGGCCTTGCCCGAGCCACCGGACCTGACCGCTCGCGAGGCTGGCCTGCCGGTGGTGCTCAGCGCTGCTCGACGCGGGTCGATCAAGGTCGGTGTGCCGGTCACCTACCGTGAAGTGCCGGTGGGCAAGGTCACGGGGTACGAACTGGGGCAGACAGCGGATCGCGTGCTGATCCATATCCTGATCGAGCCACGCTACGCCTCGCTTGTGCGCGGTGGCAGCCGTTTCTGGAACAGCAGTGGCTTCGGCTTCGATATCGGCCTGTTCAAGGGTGCTACGGTGCGTACCGAGTCGCTGGAGACCCTGATCGAGGGTGGCATTGCCTTCGCCACGCCAGACGGCGACAAGATGGGCAACGCAGCGTTGCCGCAGCAGACCTTTGCCCTGTTCGACAAGGCCGAGGACGAATGGCTGCAATGGGCGCCGAAGATCCCGCTCGGCAAGTAGGCAAGGCATAGCCCTTCGCCGACCAGGCCGTCTCCTGCAGGAGTCAGCCTGGTCGGCGAAGGGAGCGGCCCTGTCTTCCCGCCATCATCAAATCGCAGGCAATAAAAAACCGACCCTAGGGTCGGTTTTTTAACAAGCGTCGCTTAGGCAGCTGCAGCAATCTTCAGTGCCTTGATGTGGCCATTCAGACGGCCTTTATGGCGAGCAGCCTTGTTCTTGTGGATGATGCCTTTATCGGCCATGCGGTCGATAACTGGAACAGCCAGGATGTAAGCAGCTTGCGCTTTTTCGGCGTCTTTTGCGTCGATGGCCTTGACTACATTCTTGATGTAGGTGCGAACCATGGAACGCAGGCTGGCGTTGTGGCTGCGACGCTTCTCAGCCTGTTTTGCACGTTTTTTGGCGGAAGGTGAGTTGGCCACCGTCGAGCTCCTCGAAAGACTTGGTAAATAGCAAACAAAATAGGCCGCGAATCATGCCGATGAGTTGATCGGTTGTCAAGGGCGCTTGTTAGGTTCCGCTGAGCGGTCGATTCGCTAGAGGGGATGATTCCCTTCTGGCGCATGACCTGTAAACTCGGGAGTTTTGCTCTGTCTGCTTTGCGCGGCGGAGTATCGCATACTTGGATGCCATTTAGGCCTCTCCTTCATCCATATGGCATGAAAATCTTTCGATGAATCTCCTCAAGTCCCTGGCTGCAGTCAGTTCCATCACCATGGTGTCGCGCGTGCTGGGCTTTGTCCGCGATACCATCCTGGCGCGCATCTTCGGCGCCGGTGTTGCCACCGACGCCTTTTTCATTGCCTTCAAGCTGCCCAACCTGCTGCGGCGAATCTTTGCCGAGGGGGCGTTTTCCCAGGCGTTCGTGCCGATCCTGGCCGAATACAAAAGCCAGCAGGGCGAGGAGGCGACCCGCACCTTCGTGGCCTATGTCGCCGGCCTGCTGACCCTGGTGCTGGCGGTGGTCACGGCGCTGGGGATCCTGGCCGCACCCTGGGTGGTGTGGGTCACCGCGCCGGGCTTCGTCGACAGCGCCGAGAAGTTCGAGCTGACCACCGACCTGCTGCGCGTGACCTTTCCTTATATATTGCTGATTTCGCTGTCGTCCCTGGCGGGCGCCATCCTCAACACCTGGAACCGCTTCTCGGTACCGGCCTTCGTGCCGACCCTGCTCAACGTCGCGATGATCTTCTTCGCGCTGTTCCTCACCCCGTACTTCGATCCGCCGGTGATGGCCCTGGGCTGGGCGGTACTGGCCGGCGGCCTGTTGCAACTGCTGTATCAGCTGCCGCACCTCAAAAAGATCGGTATGCTCGTGCTGCCCCGCCTGAACCTGCGCGATACCGGGGTATGGCGCGTGCTCAAGCAGATGCTGCCAGCCATCCTCGGGGTGTCGGTAAGCCAGATCTCGCTGATCATCAACACCATCTTCGCCTCGTTTCTGGTGGCCGGCTCGGTGTCGTGGATGTACTACGCCGACCGCCTGATGGAGCTGCCCTCCGGGGTGCTGGGCGTGGCGCTGGGCACCATCCTGCTGCCGACCCTGGCCAAGACCTACGCCAGCAAGGATCGCCACGAGTATTCGCGCATCCTCGACTGGGGCCTGCGCCTGTGCTTCTTGCTGGTGTTGCCTTGCACCTTTGCCCTGGCAATTTTGTCCGAGCCACTGACGGTGGCCCTGTTCCAGTACGGCAAGTTCACCGCCTTCGATGCCGCCATGACCCAGCGCGCGCTGATCGCCTACTCGGTCGGCCTGCTCGGCATCATCCTGGTCAAGGTGCTCGCCCCTGGCTTCTATGCTCAGCAGAACATCCGTACACCGGTGAAGATCGCCATCTTCACCCTGGTGGCCACGCAACTGCTCAACCTGGTGTTCATCGGCTACCTGCAGCATGCCGGGCTGGCCCTGGCGATCAGTGTAGGCGCCTGCCTCAATGCCGGCCTGCTGTACTGGAAGCTGCGCCAGCAGAACCTGTTCGAGCCGCAGCCGGGCTGGACCGCCTACCTGCTCAAGTTGCTGGTGGCCGTACTGCTGATGGCCGGTGTGCTGGTGGCAGGCATGTGGTACATGCCTGCCTGGGAGCAGGGGCACATGCTCGAGCGGTTCCTGCGCCTGGGCGTGCTGATTGGCGCAGGCGTGGTGACCTATTTCGGTTGCCTGTACCTGTTTGGTTTTCGTCCACGGGACTTCGCCCGCAAGGCGCTGCACTGATGGCCGGCGCGGGTCAGGCGTCGGTTTTGTGTTTTAGACGCCCTGGCATCGCGCTGCTGCCTGTCGTCGGCGCCCGGGTGTGGTTATAATCGACCACTTTATGAGCAAGAAGCGCGTTATGCAGCTGGTTCGAGGCCTTCACAACCTTCGCCCCGAGCATCGGGGCTGTGTTGCCACTATCGGCAACTTCGACGGTGTTCACCGCGGTCACCAGGCTATCCTGGCGCGTTTGCGTGAGCGCGCGGTAGCGCTGGGCGTACCCAGCTGCGTGGTGATTTTCGAGCCACAGCCGCGTGAGTACTTTGCACCGGACACCGCGCCTGCGCGCCTGGCCCGCCTGCACGACAAGGTCGCCCTGTTGGCCGCCGAAGGCATCGACCGGGTGCTGTGCCTGGCGTTCAACCAGCGCCTGTGCAAGCTCAGCGCCGCCGAATTCGTCGACACCATTCTGGTCGACGGCCTGGGCGTGCAGCACCTGGAGGTCGGTGACGACTTCCGGTTCGGCTGCGACCGGGTGGGTGACTTCACGTTCCTGCAGCAGGCCGGCCTGCGCCACGGCTTCACCGTGGAAGCGGCGCAAACCGTGGAGCTCGAGGGCCTGCGGGTCAGCAGCACGCAGGTGCGCGAAGCGCTGGCGCGTGCCGACTTTGCCGTGGCCGAGCGTCTGCTGGGCCGCCCGTTCCGCATCCGCGGCCGAGTGCTGCATGGGCAGAAGCTGGCGCGCCAGCTGGGTTGGCCCACGGCCAACATACAACTCAAGCGTCATCGCGTACCGCTCACCGGGGTGTACCTGGTCAGCGTCGAACTCGATGGCCAGGCGTGGCCGGGTGTCGCCAACATCGGCGTGCGCCCCAGCGTTGCAGGTGATGGCCGCGCCCACCTGGAAGTGCATCTCCTGGATTTTGCCGGCGATCTGTATGGCCGGCGTCTCACGGTGGAATTCCACCACAAGCTGCGCGATGAGCAGCGATTCGCCTCCCTGGAGGCGCTGAAGTCGGCGATCGATGCGGATATCGCCGCCGCACGTGCCCATTGGCACGGTCAACCGCTAACGAAGAGCCTGAAATGACCGACTATAAAGCCACGCTAAACCTTCCGGACACCGCCTTCCCGATGAAGGCCGGCCTGCCACAGCGCGAACCGCAGATCCTGCAGCGCTGGGACAGCATTGGCCTGTACCAGAAGCTGCGCGAAATTGGCAAGGATCGTCCGAAGTTCGTGCTGCACGACGGCCCGCCCTACGCCAACGGCAAGATCCACATCGGTCACGCGCTCAACAAGATTCTCAAGGACATGATCTCGCGGTCCAAGACCCTGGCCGGCTACGATGCGCCGTACGTGCCGGGTTGGGACTGCCATGGCCTGCCGATCGAGCACAAGGTCGAAGTGACCCACGGCAAGCACCTCACTGCGGACAAGACCCGCGAGCTGTGCCGTGCCTACGCGGCCGAGCAGATCGAAGGGCAGAAGAAGGAATTCATCCGCCTGGGCGTGCTGGGTGACTGGGACAACCCCTACAAGACCATGGACTTCGCCAACGAAGCCGGCGAAATCCGCGCCCTGGCCGAAATGGTCAAGCACGGTTTCGTGTTCAAGGGCCTCAAGCCCGTGAACTGGTGCTTCGATTGCGGTTCGGCCCTGGCCGAAGCCGAGGTCGAATACGCCGACAAGAAGTCCCAGACCATCGACGTGGCCTTCAACGTGGCCGACGAAGCGCGGCTGGCCCAGGCCTTCGGCCTGTCGTCGCTGGCCAAGCCCGCCGCCATCGTGATCTGGACCACCACCCCGTGGACCATCCCCGCCAACCAGGCGCTGAACGTGCACCCCGAGTTCAGCTATGCCCTGGTGGACGTCGGCGACAAGCTGCTGGTGCTGGCCGAAGAGCTGGTCGAAGCCTGCCTCAAGCGCTACTCGCTGGAAGGTTCGGTGATCGCCACCGCGCCGGGCTCTGCACTGGAGCTGATCAACTTCCGTCACCCTCTGTACGATCGCCTGTCGCCGGTCTACCTGGCCGAGTACGTCGAGCTGGGCGCCGGTACCGGCGTGGTCCACTCGGCCCCGGCCTACGGTGAAGACGACTTCGTGACCTGCAAGCGCTACGGCATGGTCAACGACGACATCCTCACCCCGGTGCAGAGCAACGGCGTGTACGTCGACTCGCTGGAATTCTTCGGTGGCCAGTTCATCTGGAAGGCCAACCCGCACATCGTCGACAAGCTCGCCGAAGTCGGCGCGCTGATGTTCACCGACACCATCAGCCACAGCTACATGCACTGCTGGCGCCACAAGACTCCGCTGATCTACCGCGCCACCGCGCAGTGGTTCGTGGGCATGGACAAGCAGCCTGACAGCGGCGAAACCCTGCGCAAGCGCGCCCTCAACGCCATCGAAGAAACCAAGTTCGTGCCGGCCTGGGGCCAGGCGCGCCTGCATTCGATGATCGCCAACCGCCCGGATTGGTGCATCTCGCGTCAGCGCAACTGGGGTGTGCCGATCCCGTTCTTCCTGCACAAGCAAACTGGCGAACTGCACCCGCGCACCGTCGAACTGATGGAGCAGGTGGCCCAGCGCGTCGAGCTCGAGGGCATCGAAGCCTGGTTCAAGATGGACGCCGCCGAACTGCTCGGTGACGAAGCCGGCCAGTACGACAAGATCGCCGACACCCTGGACGTGTGGTTCGACTCCGGTACCACCCACTGGCACGTGCTGCGTGGCTCGCACAACATCGGCCACGAAAGCGGCCCGCGCGCCGACCTGTACCTGGAAGGTTCCGACCAGCACCGCGGCTGGTTCCACTCCTCGCTGCTCACCGGCTGCGCCATCGACGGCCATGCGCCGTACCGCGAGCTGCTGACCCACGGCTTCACCGTGGACGAGAACGGCCGCAAGATGTCCAAGTCGCTGGGCAACACCATCGAGCCGCAGAAGGTCAACGACACCCTGGGTGCCGACATCATGCGCCTGTGGGTATCGGCCACCGACTACTCCGGCGAGATGGCGGTTTCCGACCAGATCCTGCAGCGCAGCGCCGACGCCTACCGGCGCATCCGCAACACCGCGCGCTTCCTGCTCTCCAACCTGTCCGGCTTCGACCCGGCCCGCGACCTGCTGCCGGCCGACGACATGCTGGCGCTGGACCGCTGGGCGGTCGACCGTACCCTGCTGCTGCAGCGCGAACTGGAAGAGCACTACGGCGAGTACCGTTTCTGGAACGTCTACTCCAAGATCCATAACTTCTGCGTGCAGGAGCTGGGCGGCTTCTACCTCGACATCATCAAGGACCGCCAGTACACCACCGGCGCCAACAGTGTCGCGCGCCGCTCGTGCCAGACCGCGCTGTACCACATCAGCGAAGCGCTGGTGCGCTGGATCGCACCGATCCTGGCGTTCACCGCCGACGAGCTGTGGCAGTACCTGCCGGGCGAGCGCAACGAGTCGGTCATGCTCAACACCTGGTACCAGGGCCTGACCGAGCTGCCGGAAGGCATCGAGCTGGACCGCGCCTACTGGGACCGCGTGATGGCCGTCAAGGCTGCGGTCAACAAGGAGCTGGAGAACCAGCGTGCGGCCAAGGCCATCGGCGGCAACCTGCAAGCCGAAGTCACCCTGTTCGCCGATGAGGCCCTGAGCACCGACCTGAACAAGCTGGGCAACGAACTGCGGTTCGTGCTGATCACCTCGGCAGCCAGCGTGGCGCCGTTCGTCGAAGCCCCGGCCGATGCCGTGGTTACCGAAGTGGCCGGCCTCAAGCTCAAGGTGGTCAAGTCGGGTCACGCCAAGTGCGGCCGTTGCTGGCACTTCCGCGCCGACGTGGGCGTGAACCCGGAGCATCCGGAAATCTGCGGTCGTTGTGTCGACAACATCAGCGGCAAAGGTGAGGTGCGTCACTATGCCTAACCCCAACGTGGGGCGCTTCGGGCGCCTCGCCTGGCTGTGGCTGAGCCTGCTGGTACTGGTCCTGGACCAGGCCAGCAAGCACTACTTCGAAGGTGCGCTGAGCCTGTACCAGCAGATCGTGGTCATCCCCGACTACTTCAGCTGGACTTTGGCCTACAACACCGGTGCGGCCTTCAGCTTCCTGGCCGACAGCTCCGGCTGGCAGCGCTGGCTGTTCGCCCTGATCGCCCTGGTGGTCAGTGCGGTGCTGGTGGTGTGGCTCAAGCGCCTGGGCCGCGACGACACCTGGCTGGCCGTTGCGTTGGCCCTGGTGCTGGGCGGTGCGCTGGGCAACCTGTACGACCGCATCGTGCTCGGTCACGTGGTCGACTTCATCCTCGTGCACTGGCAGAACCGCTGGTACTTCCCGGCCTTCAACCTGGCCGACAGCGCCATCAGCGTGGGCGCCGTGATGCTGGCGCTGGATATGTTCAAGAGCAAAAAGTCCGGAGAACCCGTCCATGACTGATACCCGTATCGGCCAGAACACCGAAGTCACCCTGCACTTCGCGCTGCACCTGGAAAACGGTGATACTGTCGACAGCACCTTCGAGAAAGCTCCGGCGGTGTTCAAGGTCGGCGACGGCAACCTGCTGCCGGGCTTCGAAGCCGCTATCTTCGGCTTCAAGGCCGGCGACAAGCGCACCGTCAGCGTGGCACCGGAGAATGCCTTCGGTCAGCCGAACCCGCAGAACGTGCAGATCATTCCCCGCTCGCAGTTCCAGGACATGGAGTTGTCCGAGGGCCTGCTGGTGATTTTCAACGACGCGGCCAACGCCGAGTTGCCCGGCGTGGTGAAGGCGTTCGATGACGCGCAAGTGACCATCGACTTCAACCACCCGCTGGCCGGCAAGACCCTGAACTTCGAGGTGGAAATCCTCGCAGTCAAGGCCCTTTGAGCCAGGAGTCAGCCATGCAGATCAAACTCGCCAACCCACGCGGCTTCTGCGCCGGCGTGGACCGGGCGATCGAAATCGTCAATCGCGCCCTCGAGGTGTTCGGCCCGCCGATCTATGTGCGTCACGAAGTGGTGCACAACAAGTTCGTGGTCGAAGACCTGCGCGCGCGCGGGGCGATCTTCGTCGAAGAGCTCGACCAGGTGCCCAATGACGTCATCGTCATCTTCAGTGCCCACGGCGTTTCCCAGGCCGTGCGCCAGGAAGCGGCGGGGCGCGGCCTCAAGGTCTTCGACGCGACCTGCCCGCTGGTGACCAAGGTGCACATCGAGGTGGCCAAGTACAGTCGCGATGGCAAGGAATGCATCCTGATCGGCCACGAAGGGCACCCCGAGGTCGAAGGCACCATGGGCCAGTACGACGCCAGCAATGGCGGTTCGATCTACCTGGTCGAAGACGAAGAAGATGTCGCCAACCTGCAGGTTCGTGACCCCGAACGCCTGGCCTTCGTGACCCAGACCACCCTGTCGATGGACGACACCAGCCGTGTCATCGATGCGCTGCGCACGCGCTTCCCCAGCATTGGCGGGCCGCGCAAGGACGACATCTGCTACGCCACCCAGAACCGCCAGGATGCGGTCAAGCAACTGGCTGACGAGTGCGACGTGGTACTGGTGGTGGGCAGCCCGAACAGCTCCAACTCCAACCGCCTGCGTGAGCTGGCCGAGCGCATGGCCACCCCGGCCTACCTGATCGACGGTGCAGAAGACATGCAGCGCAGCTGGTTCGACGGTGTCGAGCGTATCGGCATCACCGCCGGCGCCTCCGCCCCCGAAGTGCTGGTGCGTGGTGTGATCGCGCAGTTGCAGGAGTGGGGCGCCACAGGTGCCGACGAGCTCGATGGTCGCGAAGAGAATGTAACGTTCTCGATGCCCAAGGAGCTGCGGGTGCGTTCACTGATCTGACCCGGCGGCCGCGCACAGCGGCTGATCGGTGGCGAGCTGGCGCAGGCTGACCCGCCCGGTGCGTGACAGCACCACCTGATGCAGGCTCCGGGTTCCGGGACTTTCGCACACGTGCAGGGTCCCGGCCTGGAACGCCCCGCCGGCCTGCAGCGGTACCCCCAGCCCGCTGAAATGCACCTGCCGCGCCAGCGGCTGATTGCCCACCACCCAAACCTTCCCGCTGGCACGGTACTCGTGCAGCAAGCCTTCATCGTCGGCGCTCATTCGCCATCCCTTGCTCCAGTCGCCCTCAAGGGCCGTCAGGCTGACTCGCTGATTGCGCAGCAGGGCTTCGCTGCGGGCGCTGCGCAAGGCCTGGGCAAGGTTCTGCGCGCTGGCCTCGCGTTGTAGGCTCACGCTCATGGCGCTGTAGGCCGGCAGCCCTAACTGCGTCAGCGCCGCGATCAGCCCCAGCGCATACATCATTTGTATCAGTGTTACGCCCTGTTGCCCCATCGTGCATCCCTCCCTGGAAGTGCTTCTCTGTAGATTCAGTGCCGCTCGGTTGGGCGTCCAGTCGGCCGGGTAGGCAATCACATGGGGAAATTTCGCAGGAGGCGAACATGGCCAGGAGGCTGCAGCAGGGCATGACCCTGATCGAAGTGATGGTGGCGCTGCTGGTGCTGTCACTGGGGGTAATGGCGGCGGCTGCGCTGCAAGGGCGGGCGTTGCACGGCACCGACGGCGCGCTGCGTACCACCCAGGCGCTGTACCTGGCCCAGGCCCTGCTCGAAGGCGCGCGCGCTGCGGGCGGGTTGAGGGCGGGGGAGGCCAGCGCCTTGCAGCGCGAGCTGGTAAAGGTGGCCGGCGCGTCCGCGCAGGCACAGGTGCGCCAGGCGGGCAATGGGCTCGCACTCGACCTGCACTGGCAGGGCGGTGGCCTTGCTGTACAGGGGCAGGTGGGGCCATGAGGCGCGACACCGGTTTCGGCCTGGTCGAGGCGCTGCTGGCGTTGAGCCTGGGCGTGCTGCTGGTGCTGGCCGGCAGCCGTCTGTTCATCGGTGCGCTGCAGGGTTGGCAGGCGCAGGGCGCACTTGCGCAGTTGCAGGAGGATGCGCGCTTTGCGCTGCAGCGCATGGCCCGTGACATCCGCATGGCCGGCGCATTCGGCTGCCTGCGGCGCGAGGCGATCAGCTTTGCCGACCCTGCCATTGCCGCGGCATTTGCCCTGCCGATCAGTGTCAGCCTCGAACCTGACGGCACCCTGCGCAGCCTGAGCCTGGTTGGCGTGCAGGGTGGGGAGGCCGGTGGCCCGCCCAACTGGACGCTGCTCACCGACTGCCTGAGCACCGCCCAGGTGCAGGCAGGCGAGCGGTTGCCCGGGCCACACCAGTTCGCCTTGCCCGTTCGTCAGCAGGTGTATCGCCTGGTGGACGGGCAACTGCTGCTCACCAGTGGTGGCAGCCACGCGGTGCTGATCGAACATGTCAGCCGGCTGCAGATTGACCTGGGCGTGGCGGGCGAGGGCGGTGAGCTGGCCTGGATGACGGCGGTGCCCGACCCTTCGCGCATTCGCAGCATCCGCCTGCGCCTGACCCTGGACGACCCTGCTGAACGGGTACGCGCGCAAACCTATCAGATGGTCGCCGCCGTACGTAACCGCCTGCCATGAAGCTGCAACGGGGCATGGCGCTGCTGGTGTGCCTGGTGCTGATGCTGCTGTGCGGCCTGCTGGGTGTTTCGGTGCTGCACAGTGCCGCCTTGCAGGCACGCATGGCCGGCAACCTGGTGATGGCATTGCAGGCGTTCGAAGCGGCGGAAACCACGTTGCGGCTCGCCGAGGCCCGTGTGCTGGCGGGTCTTGAGCCACCGGGCCCGTGCGTGTACTGCCTGCCGCCGCCAGAGGCACCCAGGGTACGCGCCGCCGGTGTGCAGGGCGGGGCGGGGCCAAGCTCCGGGCTGGGCTGGCAGGCGCAAGGGCCTGGCTTCTTCCTGGTACAGAACCTGGGCCGCAGCTCGCGCCCCGCGCGGCTGCCCGACGGCCTTGAGGTGCAGCTGCTTCGGGTGACTGCCGTGGGGCGTCAGCAGCAGGCGCGGGTGGTGCTGGAGAGCGTGCTGGCGCAGCCAGTGGTGTCGGCTGAGTGGCCGGCGCAACGTATCTTGTGGCGGCAGATCCACTAGGGGCGCACAACATGCCGCGAACTCACCAGGGCCTGAGCCTGATCGAACTGTTGATTGTCGTCGCCATGGTCGGCATTCTGGCGGGCATTGCCTACCCCAGCTACCGCGACACGGTGAAAAGAGCCGCACGCAGCGAGGTCGTGGGGCTGCTGTTCGACAGTGCGCAGCACCTGGAGCGCCACCGCGCCCGCACGGGCCAGTATGCCGATACCGACGCCGTGATCACCCCGTTGCCCCCCGGCACAGGCCATTACAGCCTGCACGCCAGCCGCGAGGCCGAGGGTTTCAGCCTGCTGGCCCGGCGTCATGCCGGCGGGCTGATGGCCGGCGACGCCTGTGGCGACTTCGAGCTCGATCACCAGGGTGTGCGCGGCAACCCCGGTGCCAGCAACGAGGCGGACGGGGGCTGCTGGGGTAACTGACGTCTTTCATACGGGTACTGGACCAATAGATGACCAAGCAAGTAGTGATTGTCGGCGGTGGGGTGATCGGCCTGCTGACTGCGTTCAACCTGGCGGCCGATGTCGAGCAGGTGGTGGTGTGCGACAAGGGCGCGCTCGGGCAGGAGTCTTCCTGGGCCGGGGGCGGGATCGTGTCGCCGTTGTACCCGTGGCGCTACAGCCCGGCGGTTACTGCGCTGGCGCATTGGTCGCAGGACTTCTATCCGCAGCTGGGCGAGCGTCTGTTCGCCAGCACCGGTGTAGACCCCGAGGTGCATACCACCGGCCTGTACTGGCTGGACCTGGACGATGAAGCCGAGGCGCTGGCCTGGGCGGCCCGCGAGGGGCGCCCGTTGAGCGCAGTGGATGTGGCCCGCGCCTATGCGGCGGTGCCCGTGCTGGGGCCGGGCTTCGAGCGGGCCATCTACATGGCGGGTGTGGCGAACGTGCGCAACCCGCGCCTGGTCAAGTCGCTCAAGGCGGCGTTGCAGGCCCTGCCGAACGTGACCCTTCGCGAGCATTGTGAAATCACCGGGTTCAGCCGCGAGGGCGAGCGTATTTGCGGCGTTGAAACCGTCGATGGCCCGATCCGCGCCGCCCAGGTGGTGCTTACGGCGGGGGCCTGGAGTGGCGACCTGCTGCGCCCGCTGGGCCTGGAGCTGCCGGTGGAGCCGGTGAAAGGGCAGATGATCCTGTTCAAGTGTGCGGAGGATTTCCTGCCGAGCATGGTGCTGGCCAAGGGGCGCTACGCGATCCCACGGCGTGACGGGCACATTCTGGTCGGCAGCACACTGGAGCATGCAGGCTATGACAAGACGCCCACCGAAGCGGCGCTGGCGAGCCTGAAGGCCTCGGCCATCGAATTGCTGCCGGCGCTGGCCGATGCCACGCCGGTCGGGCATTGGGCAGGGTTGCGGCCAGGCTCACCGGAAGGTGTGCCGTACATCGGCCAGGTGCCCGGGCATGAAGGCTTGTGGTTGAACTGCGGGCATTACCGCAACGGGCTGGTGCTGGCGCCGGCGTCCTGCCGGTTGTTCGCCGACCTGCTGCTGGGGCGTGCGCCGATCATCGACCCGGCGCCGTACGCGCCGGGGCCGCGCCTGCTGTAACAGCAGGCATGTGGAAGCCGGCCTGGCCGGCGAAGGGGCCTCAGCCCTGGCGGGTATCGTTGGGCCCCTGCTCCAGATGCGCCGGGCTGCAATACCACAGCTGGCCCCGGTGCAAGGCACGGTCGGTGGGCAGGTGCACGCCGCAATGGGCACAGCGCACCATCTTCAGCGGGTCATCGAGGGTAGGGCGAGTATCGGCAGCAGTGCCGGCCTTGAACTTGCGCCACAACCAGAACGCAGCAGCAATCAGGGCAATCCAGAGAATTAGGCGAACCATGGTGTCCAGCTTTGTCGAATGAAGAGCCCCCAGTTTAGGGCCTGGCAACAAAAAAGGGAGGCCATCAGGCCTCCCTTTTTCATTCACCGCATGGCGTGTCAGTCGAATACGCCAAAGGTCATGTAGCTGAACCACGAACGGTCTTCGTTGTTGCCTTCGGCTTCGTGGTTTTCTTCTTCGATCACGTCGCCATTTTCGTCCTTGGGCAGCAGTTCCTGCGGGATCGCGTCTTTGGCGTCCTGATACTGCTTCTGCACGTCCTGGTTGGCGCGGGTCTGGCCTGGCGGCAGCGGCGGCGCGCTGGAGATCAGGCCCAGGGTGGCCTTGGACAGCCACGAGCGGTTGTCCGCCTCGTCCTGCTGCGGCACAAACTGGCCGTCTTTCAGGCTCGGGTGATCGGGGTAGTTGAGTTTCAGGGTTTCCAGGCTGGTGGCTGCCAGTTCGTCCAGGTGCAGACGCATGTAGGCTTCGGTCATCACCGCCAGGCCGTCACCGACCGATGGGGTTTCCTGGAAGTTTTCCACCACGTAGCGGCCACGGTTGGCAGCGGCAACATACGCCTGACGGGTCAGGTAGTAGTCGGCCACGTGGATCTCGTAGGAGGCCAGCAGGTTGCGCAGGTAGATCATGCGCTGCTTGGCGTCCGGCGCGTAGCGGCTGTTGGGGAAGCGGCTGGTGAGCTGGGCGAACTCGTTGTACGAGTCACGCGCTGCGCCCGGGTCACGCTTTGTCATGTCCAGCGGCAGGAAGCGCGCCAGCAGGCCGCGGTCCTGGTCGAACGAGGTCAGGCCCTTGAGGTAATAGGCGTAGTCGACGTTCGGATGCTGCGGATGCAGGCGGATAAAGCGCTCGGCCGCCGACTTGGCAGCCTCGGGCTCGGCGTTCTTGTAGTTCGCGTAGATCAGCTCCAGCTGCGCCTGGTCGGCATAGCGGCCGAACGGGTACCGCGACTCCAGGGCCTTGAGCTTGGAGGTGGCGCTGGTATAGCTGTGGTTGTCCAGGTCGGCCTGCGCCTGCTGGTACAGCTCGGTTTCGCTGAGGTTTTCGTCGACGACTTCCTTCGAAGAACAAGCAGCGGTGAGTCCGAGGATGGCGATCAGCAGCAGGTGTTTCACTTGCATGGCGGCTTGCGTCCCTATGACGGCTGCTGTCTTGGGCGAGGCCGTCCTGTTATGATGAGCACCCCGTTGGAACCCTCGGGGCAAAAGACGCCGTATTTAACCACAAGCGTGCAGCTGAAACCAAAGGCTGTGCCTCCGCCTGATTCGAGCATGTCCGAGAAAATTGAACTTCGCGCAGAGGTACCGTCCGAATTGGGCGGGCAACGCCTCGACCAAGTCGCCGCCCAACTGTTTGCCGAGCACTCGCGCTCGCGCCTTTCCGCCTGGATCAAAGAAGGCCTACTGACCGTCGATGGGAACGTCGTGCGTCCGCGCGACATCGTCCATGGCGGCGCCCTGCTGGCGCTTGACGCCGAGCAGGAAGCCCAGGGCGAGTGGGTGGCGCAGGACATCGAACTGGACATCGTCTACGAAGACGAGCACATCCTGGTCATCAACAAGCCGGCCGGGCTTGTGGTGCACCCGGCTGCCGGTCATGCCGACGGCACCCTGCTCAATGCCCTGCTGCACCACGTGCCGGACATCATCAACGTGCCGCGCGCCGGCATCGTGCACCGCCTCGACAAGGACACCACCGGTCTGATGGTGGTGGCCAAGACCATTCAGGCGCAGACCCAGCTGGTAGCCCAGTTGCAAAGTCGCAGCGTCAGCCGCATCTATGAATGCATCGTGATCGGCGTGGTTACCGCAGGCGGCAAGATCAACGCCCCGATCGGTCGTCACGGCCAGCAGCGCCAGCGCATGGCGGTGATGGAGGGCGGCAAGCAGGCCGTCAGCCACTACCGCGTGCTCGAACGCTTCCGCTCGCACACCCACGTGCGCGTCAAGCTGGAAACCGGGCGTACCCACCAGATCCGCGTGCACATGGCCCACGTCAACTTCCCGTTGGTCGGCGACCCGGTGTACGGCGGGCGCTTCCGCATCCCGCCGGCGGCCAGCGTGACCATGGTCGACGCGCTCAAGACCTTCCCGCGCCAGGCCCTGCACGCACGCTTCCTGGAGCTGGATCACCCGGTGACCGGTGAGCGCATGGGCTGGGAGTCGTCCCTGCCGGACGACTTCGTGTGGCTGCTGTCGCTGCTCAAGCAGGACCGCGAGGCCTTCGTCGGATGAGCCCGCTGACGCACCACCTGCTGACCCCCGACTGGCCTGCGCCAGCCTGGGTCAAGGCGTGCGTCACCACCCGGGGCGGCGGCGTGAGCCAGGCGCCCTACGATTCGTTGAACCTGGGCGACCACGTCGGTGACGCCCAGGCCGCAGTGGCCGAGAACCGTCGGCGCCTGACCGCGCAGTTCGGCATCCAGCCCGCCTGGCTCAAGCAGGTGCACGGCATCGATGTGGTCGAGGCCGACCCTGCGCTGGTTGCCGAAGCCGACGCCAGCTGCACCAGCACCCCCGGCATCGCCTGCACGTCCATGACCGCCGACTGCCTGCCGGTACTGTTCTGCGACCGCGCCGGCACCCGCGTGGGCGCTGCCCATGCCGGCTGGCGCGGGCTGGTGGGCGGTGTGCTGGAGGCCACGCTCGATGCGCTGGGCGTACCGGCCAGCGAGGTGCTGGTATGGTTGGGCCCGGCCATCGGGCCCCAGGCGTTCGAGGTGGGCGGCGAAGTGCGCGAAGCCTTCATGACCGTTCATCCGGAAACTGCCAGCGCCTTCGTGGCGGGGGCGCAGCCCGGCAAGTTCATGGCCGACATCTATGCACTGGCGCGCATTCGCCTGGCGGCCCGTGGCATCACTGCCGTGTATGGCGGCGGCCTGTGCACCGTGAGCGACCCACGCTTCTATTCCTACCGTCGCAGCCCCGTTACCGGGCGCTTCGCTTCGCTGATCTGGCTGGCGCCTCGCTGACCTGGATCAAGCCCGCTACGCTTGAATCTTCCACAATCACCCTTATCTATAGGGGTATCTCAGGCAGGTTTTTCTTCATCAGGTGTGTCCATCGCTCCGGCCTGCCCATTAAAGGAAGGTAAGTTATGCGAATAGACCGTTTGACCAGCAAGCTGCAACTGGCGTTATCCGACTCCCAGTCCCTGGCGGTTGGCATGGATCACCCCGCGATCGAGCCTGCGCACCTGTTGCAGGCGCTGATCGACCAGCAGGGTGGTTCGATCAAGCCCCTGTTGATGCAGGTGGGCTTCGACGTCAACAGCCTGCGCAAGGAACTGGGCAAAGAACTCGACCAGTTGCCAAAAATCCAGAACCCTACCGGCGACGTCAACATGTCGCAGGACCTGGCACGCCTGCTCAACCAGGCCGACCGCCTGGCCCAGCAGAAGGGCGACCAGTTCATCTCCAGCGAACTCGTGCTGCTGGCGGCCATGGACGAGAACAGCAAGCTCGGCAAGTTGCTGCTCGGCCAGGGCGTGAGCAAGAAGGCGCTTGAAAACGCCATCAGCAACCTGCGCGGCGGCGAAGCGGTGAACGACCCCAACGCCGAGGAATCGCGCCAGGCCCTGGACAAGTACACCGTCGACCTGACCAAGCGTGCCGAAGACGGCAAGCTCGACCCGGTGATCGGCCGTGACGACGAGATCCGCCGCACCATCCAGGTGCTGCAACGCCGTACCAAGAACAACCCGGTGCTCATCGGTGAGCCTGGCGTGGGTAAGACTGCCATCGCCGAAGGCCTAGCCCAGCGCATCATCAATGGCGAAGTGCCCGATGGTCTGAAGGGCAAGCGCCTGCTGTCGCTGGACATGGGCGCGCTGATTGCCGGCGCCAAGTTCCGCGGCGAGTTCGAAGAGCGCCTCAAAGGCCTGCTCAACGAGCTGTCCAAGCAGGAAGGCCAGATCATCCTGTTCATCGACGAGCTGCACACCATGGTCGGTGCAGGTAAAGGCGAAGGCTCGATGGATGCCGGCAACATGCTCAAGCCTGCGCTGGCGCGCGGCGAGCTGCACTGCGTCGGTGCCACCACGCTGAACGAGTACCGCCAGTACATCGAGAAGGATGCGGCGCTGGAGCGTCGGTTCCAGAAGGTATTGGTAGAGGAACCGAGCGAGGAAGACACCATCGCCATCCTGCGTGGCCTCAAGGAGCGTTACGAGGTGCACCACAAGGTGGCGATCACCGACGGCGCGATCATTGCCGCGGCCAAGCTCAGCCATCGCTACATTACCGATCGTCAGTTGCCCGACAAGGCCATTGACCTGATCGACGAGGCGGCCAGCCGCATTCGCATGGAGATCGACTCCAAGCCCGAGGTGCTCGACCGTCTGGAGCGTCGCCTGATTCAACTGAAGGTGGAATCCCAGGCGCTGAAGAAGGAAGACGACGAGGCGGCCCTCAAGCGCCTCGAGAAGCTGACCGAGGAGATCGTGCGGCTGGAGCGTGAGTACTCCGACCTGGAAGAGATCTGGACCTCGGAAAAAGCCGAAGTGCAGGGCTCTGCGCAGATCCAGCAAAAGATCGAGCAGTCCCGTCAGGAGCTGGAAACCGCCCGCCGCAAGGGCGACCTGAGCCGCATGGCCGAGCTGCAGTACGGGGTGATCCCGGACCTTGAGCGCAGCCTGCAGATGGTCGACCAGCACGGCAAGGCCGAAAACCAGCTGCTGCGCAACAAGGTGACCGAGGAAGAGATCGCCGAGGTGGTGTCGAAGTGGACCGGTATCCCGGTATCCAAGATGCTCGAAGGCGAGCGCGAAAAGCTGCTGAAGATGGAAAGCCTGCTGCACCAGCGCGTGATCGGCCAGGAAGAGGCCGTGGTGGCCGTGGCCAACGCGGTGCGTCGTTCGCGGGCCGGGTTGTCCGACCCTAACCGGCCAAGTGGTTCGTTCCTGTTCCTGGGCCCTACCGGTGTGGGTAAAACCGAGCTGTGCAAGGCGCTGGCCGAGTTTCTGTTCGACACCGAAGAGGCCATGGTGCGTATCGACATGTCCGAGTTCATGGAGAAACATTCCGTGGCGCGGCTGATTGGTGCACCGCCAGGCTACGTGGGCTACGAAGAGGGCGGCTACCTGACCGAAGCCGTGCGGCGCAAACCCTATGCGGTAGTGCTGCTGGACGAGGTCGAGAAGGCCCACCCGGACGTGTTCAACGTGTTGCTGCAAGTGCTTGAAGACGGTCGCCTGACCGACAGTCATGGCCGTACCGTGGACTTTCGCAACACGGTGATCGTGATGACCTCCAACCTGGGGTCGGCACAGATCCAGGAACTGGTGGGTGATCGCGAGGCGCAGCGCGCTGCGGTGATGGACGCGGTGGGTTCGCATTTCCGCCCCGAGTTCGTCAACCGTATCGACGAAGTGGTGGTGTTCGAGCCTCTGGGTCGCGACCAGATCGCCGGTATCACCCAGATCCAGCTGTCGCGTCTGCGCAGCCGTCTGGCCGAACGCGAGCTGAGCCTGGAGCTGAGCCCCGAGGCCCTCGACAAGCTGATCGCGGTCGGTTACGACCCGGTGTATGGCGCACGGCCGCTGAAACGGGCGATCCAGCGCTGGATCGAGAACCCGCTGGCGCAACTGATTCTGTCGGGTCAGTTCATGCCCGGCAGCAGCATCACCGCCAAGCTGGAGGGCGAAGAGATCGTCTTTGCCTGAGTTTTCGGCGGGTTACGCTAAGGCCTCGATTTTCGAGGCCTTTTTTCTTTGCATTTTGCTTCGAGTGCTTGTAAAGTGCGCCCCGCTGTATGTCACCCCGCAGGTTTCCGGCAGAAGTGGGAATCTGAAAAAAAGTTGCAAATCAGTGTGTTGAATGCAAATTAAGGGTTGACAAGGGTTTTGAAGATTGTAGAATAGCGCGCCTCAGAGACATGAACGCAGCGATGCACAAGGTCGAAGAGTTCGAAGCGGTAGCGATACAGTTTTCGAAATTGCAGCAAGTTGTACTTGAAATTGATAGTTCCGCGATAGCTCAGTCGGTAGAGCAAATGACTGTTAATCATTGGGTCCCAGGTTCGAGTCCTGGTCGCGGAGCCAAATTTCAAACCGGGGTATAGCGCAGTCCGGTAGCGCGCCTGCTTTGGGAGCAGGATGTCAGGAGTTCGAATCCCCTTACCCCGACCATATTTGGGTCGTTAGCTCAGTTGGTAGAGCAGTTGGCTTTTAACCAATTGGTCGTAGGTTCGAATCCTACACGACCCACCATTTTTGAATCCGGTTCGCTGGGTTTGAATCTTAAAAGGTTGGTACGCCATTAGCGTCCAGCCATTAAAAAAGGCACCTTAATCGGTGTCTTTTTTTTACCGGGGTATAGCGCAGTCCGGTAGCGCGCCTGCTTTGGGAGCAGGATGTCAGGAGTTCGAATCCCCTTACCCCGACCATCTTCAGAAAAAGGGCACCTTGCAAAAGGTGCCCTTTTTCGTTTGCGCAGGGTTTAGCGCGTGTGCAGCCAGCTGGCGGTACTGCCTATGCCCAGTACCTCCTGCAGGGGGCTGTAGTGCGCGCATCCGCGCCTCGTCGAAACACAGCTCGCTCCGGGTCAACCGCACGCCAGTGGCCTGGCGCCCATCCGGCCCCGGCAGGGCGCCGGGGCGGACGGGGGTAGCCGTCAGTGCAGCTTGAGGCGGGGTTCGGTACCGCGGCCGATACGGCTGCCGAGCATCAGCATCAGCGTGCGGAAGGTGCCATACAGCGCCATCTGGTGCATGCGGTACAGCGACACATAGAACATCCGCGCCAGCCAGCCTTCGAGCATCACACTGCCGGTGAGGTTGCCCATCAAGTTGCCCACTGCCGAGAAGCGCGACAGCGAGACCAGCGAGCCGTAGTCGCGGTACGCGTAGGTGGGCAACGCCTTGCCCTCCAGGCGCGCCTTGAGCCCTTTGGCCAGCAGCGAGGCCTGCTGGTGGGCGGCCTGGGCGCGCGGCGGCACATTGCGGTCGCTGCCCGGCTGCGGGCAGGCGGCGCAGTCGCCGAACGCGAAGATGTCATCGTCCAGGGTGGTCTGCAGAGTAGGGCGCACCACCAACTGGTTGATGCGGTTGGTTTCCAGCCCGTCGATGTCCTTGAGGAACGCCGGTGCGCGGATACCGGCCGCCCACACCTTGAGGCTGGCGTGGATCACCTCGCCGTTGGCGGTCTTGAGCGAGTCTGCGGTGACCTCGCTCACCGACGCGTTGGTCAGCACCGTCACGCCGAGTTTCTCCAGGGTTTTGTGCACCGGCACGCTGATGCGCTCGGGCAGCGCCGGCAACACCCGTGGGCCGGCCTCGATCAGGGTGATCTGCATGTCCTTGGGCTGGATGCGGTCCAGGCCATAGGCGGCCAGTTCGTGGGCGGCATGGTGCAGCTCGGCCGCCAGCTCCACGCCGGTGGCACCGGCACCCACGATCGCCACGCTGATCTTCTCGCTGGCAAGGTCGCCGGCGTGGGCGCGCAGGTAGTGGTTGAGCAACTGCTGGTGGAAGCGCTCGGCCTGCTTGCGGGTGTCGAGGAACAGGCAATGCTGCGCCGCACCCAGGGTGCCGAAGTCGTTGGTGTTGCTGCCCACCGCGATCACCAGCGTGTCATACGCCAGGGTGCGCGCCGGCAGCAGCTCGCGGCCGTCCTCGTCGAGGGTGGCGGCCAGCTGGATCTGCTTGCTCGAACGCTCCAGGCCGCTCATGCGCCCCAGCTGGAACTGGAAGTGGTTCCACTTGGCCTGGGCCACGTAGTTGAGCTCGTCTTCGGAGGAATTGAGCGAACCGGCCGCCACTTCGTGCAGCAGCGGCTTCCAGATGTGGGTCAGGTTGGCGTCGACCAGGGTAATCGCGGCGGTGCCGCGCTTGCCCAGGGTCTTACCCAGGCGGGTCGCCAGTTCCAGGCCGCCGGCGCCGCCGCCGACAATCACGATACGGTGAGTCATGGGGATATCTCATAAGGTTTGCGGAATTCTGGGTTGGGTCCTGAGTGGCCGGCCGCGTAGGGCGGGCGGTTTGGGCGAGCGCAAGGCAGCTCATAGCACCAGGTGGCTCAGGAGGCGGCTCAACAGGCCAAGGCTGATCGTCACGCTCACCACCAGAGCAAGGAGCAGCCATGGCCTGAAAGGCTTGCGCTCGACTTGGTGTTGGGGGGCACGCAGGTATTCATCGACTCGTCGCTGGTCTTCGGGGTTCAGGCGGCTGGTCATGGAGGCCTCGTCAGGTAGACGCATGTGACTGTGGGAACGCTACAGTGTTCACTGTAGTCCGTCGCCAAAGGCTTACCTGGGGGATCGAAGCGCTCGTGACAGCGAATGATTGCGCTTTGTATCACCCGCGCCGCATTTATGCCATCCCGCTTTGGCAGGGGGCGGCGATCACAGGCTGATCCCCACATCGAAGACGATGCTGCGCCCCAGGTTGGCGCGCAGAAAATCCGGCGCATCGGGGTGGGCGAACAGCACCCGGGCGAAGGTCGGGCCCACCAGCGACAGCGAGCGCCAGCCCTGGCGCAGGTACTCGGTGGGCGGCGGGAAGTGGCTGTTGAGGTCGAGCACTTCGCGCTTGAGGCTGGCGAAGGCAATGATGTCCAGTTCGCCCAGGTCCAGGTTGCGTTCGCGGTAGTTGTGCGACTTCTTGCGCAGGGTGGGCGCCAGGCGCTGCAGCAGCTCCTGCGCACTGATGCGTCGCGGCCGGGCCTCGCGCCTTACCAGCTGCGCAAGGGAGAACGCGCTGCGCCGGCGCTGCAACTCTTCGCGCCATTCGTCGTTGAGCCGGCGCCCTTCGTCGAGCACGAAGAACACCTCGAAGGCGGCATCGCGAAACAGCACGTCGGGTGGTTCCTGACCGGCGGCGGTGAAGTCCTCGCTGCGATAAGGGATGTTCAGGCCTTGCAGCAGGCGCTGGCATACCCAACGCTCGCGCTCCCATTTGCGGGCATTGGACAGGAACGCATTGGCTTGTTCGGCCTGAATGGTTAGCAGGCGCAGGTAGTCTGAGTCATCCATGGGCACAAGCTTAGCGCCCAAATCATGACAACGCTGCATTCCAGGCCCGGTGGATGGCGGCAACAGGCCGTGGAACGGTGTGTAGAATGAGCCATCGTCGGGCGCAATGCACACAAGGGGCAGACAGCCGTGATTGGCGCACAAGTGTTATCGGAACAAAGCCTGCTGCTGGGCTGGCTGTGCTACGTGCCGCTGCTGTTGTGGGCGGTGTGGCGCGCGCCGTGGGTCGAGCTGTTCACCGACCGGCGGCGCCAGCACCTGCTGTTCGGCACCATCTTCGCGCTGTTCGCGTTGTGGCTGGTACGCCGCGACTTCGACACCGGCGTGTCGTACCACTTCATCGGCATGACCGCCGTGACCCTGCTGCTGGACTGGCCGCTAGCAATCGTCGGTGGCCTGGTGGCGCAGGTGGGGCTGGTGGCGCTGGGGCGTCAGGACCTGGCGGCGATGGGCGTCAACGGCCTGCTGCTGATTGGCCTGCCGGTGCTGGTGACGGAGGGGGTGGCCATACTGGTGGAGCGCGCACAGCCTAAAAACCTGTTCGTGTACATCTTCTGTTCGGGGTTTTTCGCCGCCGCGCTGGCGACCTTGCTGTGCCTGCTGGCCAGCCTTGGCTGGCTGTGGCTGGACGGTATCTTCGTGATGCCCGAATGGCTGTCGGACTTCATCGGCTACCTGTGGCTGATCATCTTCCCCGAGGCCTTCATCAACGGCATGGTAATCAGTGCGCTGGTGGTGTTCTGCCCCGAATGGCTGGAAACCTTCAACCGGACCCGCTACCTGCAGGCCCCGTGGAAGGACGATGAACCGCGCGGCTAGTGTTCGCGCGGGTTGAAGTCGCCGGAGAACAGCTCGTCTTCGGCATCCGGTGCCACCGGAATCTTGTGCTCTTCAGCGGCCCAGGCACCCAGGTCGATCAGCTTGCAGCGGTCGGAGCAGAACGGCCGGTAGGTATTTGTGGCACTCCATTCAACAGGGGCGCCACAGGTCGGGCAGTCTACGGTCAGGGGTTGGCTCATGCTTGGCCTCTACGCAAAGTCAGGTAAAAGTGATGCAGGCGGTCGACCTCCGAATGCAGCCAGGCCAGGTCGCGGTCGTTGACGATCACGTCGTGGGCATGGCGCAGGCGCTCTTCGCGGCTGGTCTGCGCCTTGAGAATGGCCTGCACCTGTTCGGGGCTGGTCTGGTCGCGCTGCAGTGTACGTTCGATCTGCAAGGCCTGCGGCGCGTCGATCACCAGCAGGCGCTGGGTGCGCTGATACTGGCCCGACTCGATCATCAACGGTGAAACGAACACCGCATAGGGCGACTCGGCCTTGGCCAGGTAGCTGAAGATCTCCTGGCCGATCAGCGGGTGCAGCAGGGCTTCCACCCAGCGGCGTTGCGCCGGGTCGCTGAAGATCAGCTGGCGCAGCGCGGCGCGGTCCAGTTGCCCGTCGCTTTGCAGCACGCCGGGGCCGAAATGCTCCACCAGGCTGGCCAGCGCCGGGCGCCCGGGCTCGACCACCCAGCGTGCGGCCTGGTCGGCATCCACCAGGTGCACGCCCAGCTCGATGAAGCGTTGCGCCGCGGCGCTCTTGCCACTGCCGATGCCACCGGTGAGGCCGAGAATCCAGGGTGTGAAGGCGGGTGTGGTCATTGCAGTCCGGCAAATTGCAGATAGGAAGTAGTCATTTGACCACCCCAGAGCAGCGCGATCCAGCCCGCAATGGCCAGATAGGGCCCAAACGGAATCGGCGTGCTTGCCTGCTGGTTGCGCAGGCGCAGCAGCACCAGGCCCAGCAGCGCGCCCACCAGCGAGGCCAGCAGCAGCGTCAGCGGCAGGATCTGCCAGCCGCCCCAGGCGCCGAGCATGGCCAGCAGCTTGAAATCGCCATAGCCCATGCCCTCCTTGCCGGTGACCAGCTTGAACAGCCAGTACACCGTCCACAGGCTCAGGTAGCCGGCCACGGCGCCCCACAGCGCCTGGTCCAGCGGCACGAACACCTCGAAGGCATTGAGTATCAGGCCCAGCCACAGCAGCGGCAGCACCAGCACATCGGGCAGCAACTGATGCTCGATATCGATCAGGCTCATTGCCAGCAAGCCCCAGCTCAACAGCATGAACGCCACCGCGCTGGCGCTGAAGCCGAAATGCCAGGCCGCGAACAGGCCAAGCCCTGCGCAGGCCAGCTCTACCAGCGGGTAACGCGGGCTGATCGATGCCTTGCAGGCCGAACAGCGCCCACGCAGGCACAGGTAACTCAGCACCGGGATGTTCTCCCACGCGCGGATGCGGTGCTGGCAGTGCGGGCAGTGGGAGTGGGGCAGCATCAGGTCGAAACGTGGCTCGGCCGGGTTGGGCAGCTCCAGCACTTCGCGGGCCTCGCAGCGCCATTGGCGTTCCAGCATCATCGGCAGGCGATGCACCAGCACATTGATGAAGCTGCCCACAATCAGGCCAAGCAACAGGGCGACGCATTGGTAGGCCAGCGGCTGGCGGGCCAGGGTTTCGAACAGGTCCATAGTCAGATCACATCGCCCAGCTGGAAGATCGGCAGGTACATGGCGACCACCAGGCTGCCCACCACCAGCCCGAGAATCAGCACGATCATCGGCTCCAGCAGGCTGGCCAGGTTGTCGAGCCATTCGTCGACGGCCGTTTCGTGGTGGCTGGCGATCCGGTCGAGCATATCGTCGAGCGTGCCGGATGTCTCGCCAATGGCGCACATCTGTACCGCCAGGCACGGGAACAGCGGCTCGTTGCGCATCGCCGCGCTCATCGACAGGCCGTTGCCGATGGCCTGGCGCAGGCGCAGCACGGCCTGCTCGTACAGCGTATTGCCGCACGCGGCGGCCACCGGCCCCAGGGCTTCGGTGAGCGGTACGCCGGCACTGAACGACGTGGCCAGGGTACGCGCAAAACGAGCCAGCGCCGCATGCTGCATCACCGGCCCCAGAACCGGCATGCGCAGCGCCTGGCGCAACATCCACAAACGCACCGCCTGCTGACTCTCGAAGGCGCGGCGCAGGGCAAATCCCGTGGCCAGCATTACCCCAAGCACCCACAGCAGATACTGCCCCAGCCAGTCGGCCAGGTTGATGACACCCTGGGTGAAGGCCGGCAACGGCGCGCCGAAGCCTGCGAACATGGCCTGAAACTGCGGCACTACCTTGAGCAGCAGCAGCGCCGCCACCCCCAACCCCACCAGCAGCACCAGCGCGGGGTAGACCATGGCCTTTTTCAGCCGGGCCCGCAGCGCTTGGCGTTTCTCCTGCAGCGTTGCCAGCTGGTCGAGCAGGCTGTCCAGGCAGCCGGTTTGCTCACCCACGGCCACCAGGTTGCAATACAGGCTGTCGAACTGGCGCGGGTGCCTGCGCAGCGCATCGGCCAGGCCGCAGCCGGCGGCGATATCGTTTTTGAGGGTGCCCAGCAGGCTGCGCAGCGCTGGGTTGTTGGCGCCTTCGGCGATCATGCCCAGCCCTTGCAGCAGCGGCACGCCGGCCTTGAACAACGTTGCCAACTGGCGGCTGAAGCGGGTGATGTCCTTGGCGCCGAGCGAGGCGGGCAGTTGCAGGGTAATACGGCCTGCCGCGTTCACCTGGGTAGGGCGTATGCCGCGACCGCGCAGCAGCGCCTTCACCAGCGCACTGTTCTGCCCGCTGCTGTGCCCACTCACGTGGGTGCCGGTGCGGTCGATGCCTTGCCAGGTATAGGTTTTTGTCTTGTGGTTCATCGCTACCTCCCTGCAGCGGTGGACAGTCACAAACCCTGTAACAGCTGCAGGGTGATAGGCTCGGGCAATCCCGCCCGGTGGCCACTAGAGTAGTCGAGCGCGGTGCTGGGTTAAGCACCCGCAGGGTGACAAAAGGTGTCTGTTCGGGCCTACTGGCGCGCTGGTCTGCGGCGGTGTCCGTGGCGGGATTTGTGAGTTTTTGCGAGGGGAGTGCCCATGAAGGGACAGCGCGGTATTACATTGATCGAGTTGATGATCGTGGTGGCGATCATCGGCATTCTGGCGACCATTGCCATGCCCATGTACACCAACCACCAGGCGCGGGCCAAGGCCACGGCGGCGCTGGCCGAGGTGTCGGCATTGAAGGCGGCCTTCGAAGTGCAGATCAACCAGGGCAAGGACGTGGCCGATGTCGCCGCCCTTGGCGGCCAGCCGACCACGGCCAACTGCACCTTGAGTGCGCAGGGCGTGGCGGCGACCGGTGTGGGCACCCTTGCATGTGTGCTGGTGGATGCGCCGGCGCCGGTGGCGGGCAAGCACCTGACCTGGGCCCGTTCGGCCACGGGGTGGACGTGCAGCACGGATATCGAGGCCGACCTGGCCCCGGCCGGGTGCATCGCGGTGCAGGCGAGTGGTGGGCAATAGCTGTTGATAAACAGTGATTTGCGAAAGCGTGGCGGCAATGGTAGCGTTGTCGCCACGCCGGTGTAGCTCAGTCGGTAGAGCAGCGCACTCGTAACGCGAAGGTCGCAGGTTCGATTCCTGTCTCCGGCACCAGTCAATAGATTCATGCAGTGCCAAGCGGTCGCATGAAACCCCTCAGAAGCCCGCCTAGTGCGGGCTTTCTGTTTCATGCAGTGCCATCTGATCCCATCCCAGCCCTTGCTATCTGAGTACCCCTGCGAGTACCTTTGCGCTGTTCAATAACCTATGGGTACTCGGATGCCTTTGACAGCGCTGCAAGTGAAGAACGCTGCACCCCGCGAAAAGGACTTTGGCCTTGCTGACGGAGGTGGCTTATTCCTCTGGATTCGAGCCGCCGGCGGTAAGTCTTGGCGCTTCCGTTTCAGGCTGGACGGTAAGCAGTCACACATTTCTTTGGGCACTATCGACAACGTTACGTTGGCGCAGGCTCGCCAGCTTGCGTTTGATGCACGCCAGCTGGTTTCACAGGGGCGGCATCCAGGCCTTGAGAGAAAGGTCGCTCGGGCTCAGGCGGCAATTTCTCGTGCCAATACCTTCAAAAGTCTCGCATTGGAGTGGCATAAGCATAAGTCTGCACGCTGGTCAGAAGGGTATGCGACTGACGTCATCGAGGCTTTTGAGCTGGACATCTTTCCGCAGGTTGGAAGCTTGCCCCTGTCTGAGATCAAGCCTATGCAGTGGTTACAGGTCTTCCGCCGCATTGAGTCACGTGGGGCTTTGGAAAAGCTACGCAAGGTTCGACAGCGCTGCCAAGAGGTGTACCGCTTTGCGATTGCCACGGGCAGGGTCGAATACAACCCCATCGCAGATATCGGAGGGGCACTTCAAACGCCTACCTCCCGGCACTATCCCTTCCTTCCTATCGCTGAAATCCCAGATCTGATTCGAGGCTTCCAGGTGTGCCCAGGTCATGACGCGGTGAAAATTGCTACCCGTTTGCTAATTCTCACGGGTGTACGGACTGCTGAGCTCAGAGGGGCGCCGTGGTCTGAGTTTGACTTCGAAAATGCCCTTTGGACGATTCCGGCTCAGCGGATGAAAATGCGCCGGGCCCATCTAGTTCCTCTGCCGAAACAAGCTGTGTCTGCACTGCGTGAGCTAGAAAGCATCACCGGTGGCTACACGCTCGCATTTCCTGGTCGGAATGACCCCGCTAAGCCGATGAGCGAGGCCGCCATCAATCAGCTGCTGAAACGCTCGGGTTACGACGGCAGAGCCACAGGGCATGGATTCCGTCACACAATGTCCACCACCCTGCATGAGCAGGGGTACCGCAGCGAGTGGGTGGAAACCCAACTGGCGCATGTGGACAAGAACAGTATTCGAGGAACCTATAATCACGCTCAGTACCTTGAAGGGCGTCGTGAAATGCTTCAGTGGTATGCCAACCATTTAGATGCTTTGTCGTGTGGGGCTGCCGAGATTTCTATTAAAGGAAGAGAGAGTGCACAGTGAGTGATGATTTTATGCGCCTGTGTGATCTGGTGCCGAGATACGCTCGATGAATCGCCCCGGGTTTCGTAGACACCTCTTTGCCTTAAACTGAGGCCAATTAGGAGGTGCCATGAGCAACCCGCGTTACCCCGAAGAATTCAAAATCCAAGCAGTCAATCAAGTGACCGAAAAGAAGCTGCCTGTCGCTGAGGTAGCGGCCTGTCTCGGCGTGTCGACGCATAGCCTCTATGCCTGGATAAAGCGCTACAGCAAACCTCAAGAAGAACGGCAGCAGGATGATGATCAGCACGCTGAGCTGCGTCGTCTGCGAGCGGAACTCAAGCGCGTCACTGAAGAGCGAGACATAT
>NZ_VXCV01000018.1:0-71254 GCF_052850635.1 Pseudomonas sp. 1176_21 | reverse complement strand
AAAGATTCGAGGCACATCGCGGGCCAAGCCCGCTCCTACAGGGGACGGCGGTGACATTTAGGCCCGTGCAATACCAGTGGGAGCTGGCTTACCAGTGAAGGGAGCAGTTCAGGCGCCGGAGATTCGAGGCACATCGCGGGCCAAGCCCGCTCCTACAGGGGACGGCGGTGACCTTTAGGCCCGTGCAATACCAGTGGGAGCTGGCTTGCCAGCGAAGGGGGCAGTTCAGGCGCCGGAGATTCGAGGCACATCGCGGGCCAAGCCCGCTCCTACAGAGGCTTGCGCTACCCCTGTGGGAGCGGGCTTGACCCGCGATGGGCGGCACCGCCCCCCTCGAACACCACACACCGATTACGCCCCGCCGTCTTGGCCGCATACAGCGCCTGATCGGCCGCCGCCACCAGCGTCAGGGGCGTTTCGCCCTGCCCCGCCATGCCTGCCACGCCGATACTCACCGACACCCGCCCGAACGGGCTGCCAGCATGCACGATGTTCAGCTCGGCCAACCGCGCCAGCACCGTCTCGGCCACCACCACCGCGCCCGCCACCTCGGTATTGGGCAGCACCATCGCCAGCTCTTCCCCGCCATAACGCGCCACCACATCCGTCGGGCGGCGCACGCACTCGCGCAGCAAGGTGCTCACCGCCTTGAGGCATTCGTCACCGCCAATGTGCCCGTAGGCGTCATTGAAGCGTTTGAAATGATCGATATCGATCAGCAGCAACGCCAGCGGCTGGGCCTCGCGCTGGGCACGCCGCACTTCGCTGGCCAGCACCTCGTCGAAACGCCGGCGGTTGGCCAGCCCGGTGAGCGTGTCGTGGGTGGCCAGCACCGCCAGCTGCCGGTTGGTGGCCAGCAGTTCTTCGCGCGCCACCAGCAATTGCGCATCCATCTCGGCACGATGGCGCATGTCGCGGATCAGCAGCCGGCCAATCACCGCAATCACCCCCTGCAACGCCAGCACCAGCCCCACCGTCAGCCACGCTTCCATGCGCCAGGCGTCCAGGGCCTCGCGCTTGCCGATGGCCACGGTGGTCACCAGTGGCAGGTGCTCGTTCTTGCGAAACGCATACAGGCGCTCCACCCCATCCAGGCTCGAGGCAAACGAAGCCGTGCCCACCGAGTTTTCCACCAGGTAGCGGGTGTAGATCGGCGACCGGGAAAAGTCGCGGCCCATGTCCTGCTCGCGAAACGGGTAGCGCACCAGGATGCGCCCACTGGTGTAGGTGAGCGCAATCGCACCGTCCTTGCCCACGTCGATCTTGCCGAACAGGCGCAGAAAGTTCTCCACCCCCAGGGTCACCGCGATCACCCCGGCGAACTGCCCCCCGGGCTGCTCGAAACGCCGGCTGACGGTGATCACCCAGTCCTGGGTGGAGCGGCTGCGGATCGGCGGGCCGATGAACACCTCGCGGGACGGGTTGTCGCGATGGTGGATGAAGAACTCGCGGTCGGCGCTGTTCGCACCGTCCGGAATCGGGCCGTTGGTCGACATCAGCCATTCGCCCGTCGGGCCATAGATGGTCAGCCCATGCAGTTGCGTCAGCAGTTCGTTCTGCTCCTCCACCAGCCCGGCCAGGCGCGCCAGTTGCTGCGGCCCGCCGCCATCGACTTCGAGCCGCTCGCTCAGGCCCAGCAGCATCATCGAACTCTGGCGGATGATGCCCTCGGCATAGGTGTCCAGTGCCTGGGTCAGGTTGAGGCTGTGTACCTGAACCTCGTTCAGCGCGCGCTGACGTGCAGCCCATATCTTCCAGGCCGTCAGCGATGCCAGCGATACGCAGATCACCAGCAACAGCAGCACGGCCAGGCGCACGTCACGCTTGTGCGGCAGCGGCACCGGCAGTAAGGGGGTCGACATCATGAAACGCTCCTGCGATGCCACAACTGAAGGCATCCTGCCATCAGCTGTACTCCGGAATGCCCTGTACCGCAAGGGGCAGAGCATCAGGCGCGCAATCAAGCGGTGGGGGTCACGACGGGCTGCTGCAGAATCCGGCAGGCAGAAGTTGCAGGGCAGTGAAGCTGAAAGTGGGACGCAAGGCCGCCCGCTCCAGTGAGCAGCCTTGCGCATGCATGCAGGCAGGCCTTGCGGTGCGCCGCTGGCGCGGTTGCCCTTCAGTAGCGGAACTTGCCGCCATGAATGTCCTGCAGCACCTGATCGGTCACCCGCACGTAGGTTTCGGTGCCCGGCAGCCAGGCATACACCGGGTCTTCGCCGGTCTGGCTGGGGTCGAAGGCTTCGCTTCTGAGCTTGGTCTTCTGGTACTTGAAGGTGCCGGTGGTTTCCATGCAGGTCTTGACGCGCAAGAACATCGGCACCGCGTAGTGAGGCATCTGGCTCTTGACGAAGCGCAGCAGGTCGCAGAAATCCAGCTGCTCCAGCGGCGCCGACGGGGTGATGGCGGCCATCCCGGCGCGACCGTTGGTGTTCTTGATTTCCACCCCGTAGGCCACGGCTTCGGCAATGTGGGGGTGCTGCACCATGATGTTCTCGACTTCGGTGGTGGAGACGTTCTCGCCCTTCCAGCGGAAGGTGTCCCCCAGGCGGTCGACGAACTGGGCATGGCCAAAGCCGATATCGCGAATCAGGTCGCCGCTGTTGAAGTAGCGGTCGCCCTTTTCGAACACGTCGTAGAGCACCACCTTCTTGCTCTTCTCCGGGTCGGTGTAGCCATCGAACGGGGCGTCGTCGTCGATCTTGGCCAGCAACAGGCCCTGACCGCCCTTGCCGACCTTCTGCATGAATCCGTCGGCGTTGCGCCGTGGTTCGCCGGTGTCGTGTTCGTACTCCACCAGCGACCAGGCGTTGATGGCAAAGCCGATGGTGTTCTCGAAATTGAGGATGTTGGTAAAGCCGATGTTGCCGTCACTGGCGGCGTAGAACTCGCAGACCCGCTCGATGTTGAAGCGTTTCTTGAAGTCGAGCCACACGCCCGGACGCAGGCCGTTGCCGATCATCTTCACCACCGGGTTGTCGCCATCGTTGCCGGCCGCAGGCTGATCGATCAGGTAGCGGCACAGTTCACCGACGTAGCAGATGGTGGTGGCCTTGAATTTGCGCGTGTCTTCCCAGAACTGGCTGGCGCTGAACTTGCGGCGGATGGCGAAGCCCGAGGCACCGGCCAGTGCCGAGCCCCAGCTCACGCACAGGCCGGTGCCGTGATACAGCGGCAAGGTGCAATAGACGATGTCATCGGGGCGCATGTCCAGGGCGATCATGCCGAAGCTGCCGTAGACCTTCATCCAGCGCCCATGCTTGAACACCCCGGCCTTGGGCAGGCCGGTGGTACCGGAGGTGTAGATGTAGAAGCAGGCGTCGTCGAGGTAGACCTGCTGGGTAGTCGCCGGATTGGCCGTAGCGTGCCCCTGACTGGCAAGAGTCAGGTTGACGTAGCCCTCGGGGGCGATGCCGGCATCGCGCGTGGTATCGGTGTCGGCCAGGAAAAAGGTGCGCTGCCTGTCGATGGCCACCTCGTCGCGCACCGCCTCGAACGATGGCACCAGCTCCTGGCCGACGATGATCGCAGACGGGTTGACCAGGCCCAGGCTGTGGATCAGCACGTTGTTGGTCTGCGAGGTGTTGAGCATGGCGCAGATGCCGCCGATCTTGCTCACGGCCAGTACGCTGACCAGCAATTCGGGGCGGTTCTCGATGAAGATGCCTACCACATCGCCTTTTTTCAGGCCACGGGCCAGCAGGTAGTGGGCGAAACGGTTGGCCCACTGGTTGACCTGTTCGTAACTGAAGCGCGTGTCCTTGTAGAGCAGCGCCGGCCCTTGAGGGTTGCGCGCAACCGCCTGTTCGAAGGCCCAGCCCAGGCCACAGGGCTGATCGGCCTTGAGTTTGGAAACCTTGAGGCCCCTGACGAGCCGAGGAATGGCCCGAGTGATCGAGGGAATTTTGCGCAGCATCATGCCCCAGGTAATCATGTCGCTATTACTACTCATGGCACCTCCTGGTGGATTGACCGTGGCCGCCAGGCGGTTCGACAAACGCCATGACCAGCCAATCGTTTTTATTGTTGTGCACGCCATGTGAAAAAGTCCTCGCGCAGCGGGGTGCGCGAGGACGCCTGGTGCCGATCAATCAGAACTCGTCGGCGACCGACTCGAGGATCTTGCCCATCAGGTAGACCGTGGTGCGGGCCACTTGCTTGACCGCCTCTTTTTCTTCGTCGGTCACGACCCAGCGGTCGATGGCGGCGTTGACCTGCTCGGAGTGCTTCTCGTCGATGATCGCGTGGGCGACGAAGAAGGTCAGTTGCTGGTCGGTCAGCTTGAGATGGTTCTTGCACACGTCCATCAGGGGTTCGAGGTGCTCATAGCAGTCCTCGGCCCAGAAGCTGTAGCCCAGGCGCGGAATGATGCCGCGGCATACGGAAACGAAGTCCAGGTAGCCGTAGAACGCCTCGGTGGCCGGCAGCATCGGTTTCTCGAACTCCGACGGGTCCACGCCAATGGCGATCAGGTCGTTGTACGCCATGTTTTCATGGCCCAGCTCTTCCAGCGCATGCTTCATCGCGAAACGCAGCAGGCCGACCTTCTTGTGGTCCTGGTTCCAGCACGCCACCGCCTGGTTGATCGCGTTGTTCTTGGTGTAGTGGTACACCTGGACAATCGACTTGATGTACAGCTCACGCTGCAGTTCGGGACGCTTCATCATCTGGAAGAAACGGCCGGCCTTGATCTTTTCCCATTCGGCGTCACAGATGGCTTTGAGCTCTTTGCGAAACGCGGTCACTTCAGTCATTTCACTCTCTTCCTTGGCGTGTTGATAAATCGTTCATGACACGTGTTATACGGTCAGGCGAATACGGCGTTACAGGCGCAGCACGGACTTGATGATGTAGATGAACTTGGAAAAGAAGCCCAGGCCTTCGATAGTGTCCCAGTGTTCCATCAGCACACCATTTTCAACACGGTAGATATCGATCACCTTGTAGTTCACCGTGAAGAACCTGTGCTTGGCCCAGTGCTTGGCATACAGGAAGACATAATCGCCTTCGGCGCAGACCCGCTCGATACTGGTACCCGACTCGGGGAACGTCTTGAAGAACTGCGTGAAGTAGGTCTTGAAGCCTTCGCGGCGCGGGGGAATGAACACGTTGTTGTGCTGCACGTAGTCCTCGGCAATCAAGGTATCGGCAACCGCCAGTTCACGCTGACCAAACATGCGCTCGTAAAACTCGATGACCACTTCTTTGTTCCTGGCTTCCATCTTGGATCAACCTCAATGTTGTCGTTATTGTGTGATGCTTATCCCGCCAGTGACTGCCTCGCGTGACGGGCGGCCAAGGTATGGCGAATCAGGTCATCGACGTCCTTCAGGTCTGCCGGGCAGCTGGGCAGGCCGAAGAAGGGCGTCACCGACGGCATCAGATCGCCCTTGTACAGGGCGTAGTAATGATCGCCACGGGCCTTGATCTGGAAGAAGATGCCGTCCTGATCGAACACGAAGCTGTCGAACTTCGGCGCCAGCCGTGGCTTCACATAGGTGATGAACGTCTTGTAGCCGCCTTGCAGGGCCACCAGCGAGGCACCGGTCATGGCCAGCCCGTTGACCACGTTCTTGACCGGGGCATGCTTGTCGACGATCAGGCGCGAAAGTTCGACGCACTCGTGCTCGTAGTTGGGCCCGGAGAACTGCACCAGTTGTTCATGGCTGATGAACTCACCCGACTCGTGAGGGAACGGCGTAATACGCTGAGTGCCGATGATTTCACCATCATGATAAAAGGCAAACACATAGGAACGCGGGTCGTATTCATCCAGGCACACGGTATTGTCGACCGAGTTGCCAAACAGCGTCTTGTAATAGATCTTGCGCTGCCCATACAACCGGCTACGGGCACGAGAAAGTTCGATGAATTGCGCAGGCGTTACCACCTGCCTGACCTTTACCTTGTCAGACTGGCACAACTCCTGGAGGACTGAATCATAGAAACTGTAGATGGCCGAACCGGCGGAATCATCCTTTACCAACTGCATACTTGCCGAAGGCAAGTCAGCCTTGTTACTGGCGAGTGACGGCATGAGAAATCCCTTCTTATTGTGATCTGTAGTATTCAACTCAGCCCAGCGCACGACTTAAGTTTCCACAGGACAATACATAGCTTCGCCTCCTTGCGTAGATAGCCATAGGTTGTTGATTTACGGGCTGCGCACAGCCAGACACTCACCCGCTAGTGGCGGGCGTGCCGTTGAACCAGAGCGAGGTGCAGTCAGTTCGGTGGTAGCGAGGCCAAGGCTCGGCGGATCTGCTCGGCGCGCTCGCCCAGCACCTGTGGCGTGGCGATCGGGAGGTCCGCATGACCCAGGTTGAAACCGTCACCGACAAAGCGGGCCAGCACATGCAGGTGCGCGTGACCTACGGTCTGCCCGGCCACTGCGCCATCGCACAGCAGCAGGTTGATACCTTCACAGGGCTGTTCTTCGAGGCTCAGGCCGCTTTCACGCAGGGCGGCCGCCATCCGTTGACCCACACGCATCATGTGGCCACAGGTTTGAGGAGGGATATCACCCAGGCCGCTTGCGTGGGCCTTGGGAATGACCAGGACATGGCCAGGAGTGATCGGCTGAATCGAGAGAAAGGCCAGGCACTGCTCGTCTTCGTAGACAACGGCAGCCGGTGCTTCTTTCTTGGCGATTGCACAGAAAATGCAGTTCACGGATAGCTCCCTCTATTGTTGTAGGTGCAACCCCGGTGGAGGCATGAAGATCCGGGATGCTACAGGCTGCATTCCATTGCAGAGTTGACCGCGCAGCTTGTAGGAGAAATTACCCCTGGCCTTCCTCAGCTGTACACGGGAGTTTTGAAATTTTTTGTATCTGAATCCCGTAAATTTCCTAATGGGTTGATTTGAATGGGTTTTCCCAAGGTAACTTTTTGTATCCGGGCTGCATGGGTGCGTCACCGGCCAGGGCCCTGAGGGCCGAGGACGGTGACGCCATCACCCACCCGCTGTGCGTGGGCTCGCCCGGCCTGAGCTACACGAACGCATCGGCATGAAAATGCGCGGGCTCCAGCCCCCGCTGCTCGACGAAATCGCGTCGCGCCGAGTCGACCACGATCGGCGCGCCGCAGGCATAGACCTCGAAGTCCTTGAGGCTATGAAAGTCCTGCAGCACCTGGCGGTGCACGAAGCCGGTGGCACCCTGCCAGTCGCAGGCCGGGCCCGGCTCGGACAGCACCGGGGTGTAGCGCAGCCACGGCAACTGCGCCTCCCAGGCCAGCAGCTGTTCATGCCGGTAGAGGTCCTCACGGCGCCGCCCGCCCCAGTACAGGTACACCGGGCAGCGGTTGTCGCCGCGCTCGCGCAGTTGCTCGAGCAGCGCCTGCACCGGGGCAAAGCCGGTGCCGCTGGCCAGCAATACCATCGGCCGTTGGCTGTCGCGCAGGTAGAACGAACCGAAAGGCCCCTCCATGCGCAGGATCGCCCTGGGCTGCAACGCATTGAACACATGCCCGCTGAACACCCCGCCCGGCATGTGCCGGATGTGCAGTTCAAGCTGGTTGTCGCGCGCCGCTGCGGTGGCCATCGAGTAGCTGCGCCGGCTGCCGTCCTTGAGCAGCACCTGCACGTACTGCCCCGGCAGGTAGGCGAATGCGGCGCCCGGCGCGAGCATCAGGCGCAGCACCGCCACGTCGTGGCTGACCTTGTCGAGGCTGGCCACGCGCACGCCCATCTGCTGGATGCCGATGCCGCGCAGCTCGGTGACTTCCGGCGCGTCGATGACCAGGTCGGAACGTGCCCTGGCGCAGCAGAACAGCGCCAGGCCCTGGGCCCGCTCGGCTTCGCTGAGCACTGCCAGCGGGCTGTCGGCGTGGTCCACCTCGCCGCTGAGCACCTGGCCCTTGCAACTGCCACAGGTGCCGGTGCGGCAGCTGTGCTTGAGCATCAGGCCATCGGCCAGGGCAGCGTCGAGCACGCTCTGCCCGGCGTTGACCGGGCAGCTCAGGCCGACCGGCTGGATCTGCAGGGTGAAGCTCATGTGCGTACCCTCCGTCACTGCGCGCGTCCGGCGGCGGCCAGCAGGTCCAGCGCCACGTCGACGATCATGTCCTCCTGGCCGCCGACCATGCGCCGCTTGCCCAGCTCGACCAGGATGTCGACGGTTTTCAGGCCATAGCGCGCCGCGGCGATTTCGGCGTGGCGCAGGAAGCTGGAGTAAACCCCGGCATAGCCCAGCGCCAGCGATTCGCGGTCGACCCGCACAGGGCGGTCCTGCAACGGGCGCACGATGTCGTCGGCTGCATCCATCAGCGTGTAGAGGTCGGTGCCGTGGTTCCAGCCCAGGCGCTCGGCGGTGGCGATGAACACTTCCAGGGGCGCGTTGCCGGCGCCCGCGCCCATGCCGGCCAGGCTCGCATCGATGCGATCGCACCCCTCCTCCACCGCGGTGATCGAGTTGGCGACCCCGAGGCTGAGGTTGTGGTGGGCATGCATGCCGGTTTCGGTCTCGGGCTTGAGCACGGCCTTGAACGCGCGAAAGCGATCACGCACGTCCTGCATGTTCATCGCACCGCCGGAGTCGGCCATGTACACGCAGGTGGCGCCGTAGCTTTCCATCAGCTTGGCCTGGGCGGCCAGCTGCTCGGCCGGGATCATGTGGCTCATCATCAGAAAGCCCACGGTGTCCATGCCCAGCGCGCGCGCATATTCGATGTGCTGGCGGGCCACGTCGGCCTCGGTGCAGTGGGTGGCCACGCGCACCACGCGGGCGCCGGCGTCATATGCGGCCTTGAGGTCGTGCACCGTGCCGATGCCGGGCAGCAGCAGGGTGGTGATCCTGGCGTGGCTGATCACGTCGGCCACGGCCTCGATCCACTCCAGATCGGTGTGGGCGGCAAACCCGTAGTTGAAGCTGGAGCCCTGCAGGCCATCGCCGTGGGCCACTTCGATGGAATCGACCCTGGCCTTGTCCAGCGCACGGGCGATGTCCTGCACGTTCTGCAGCGAGTACTGGTGGCGCACCGCGTGGCTGCCGTCGCGCAGGGTCACGTCGCTGATGTAGAGCTTCTTGGCGGGATTGAACGTCATGCGGGCATCCTCAGTTGTGCGCCATGGCCTGGGCCATGCGCTCGGCGGTCGCCATCGCGGCGGACGTCATGATGTCGAGATTGCCGGCGTAGGCCGGCAGGTAGTGGGCGGCGCCTTCGACTTCGAGAAACACCGAGGTCTTGAGCCCGCTGAAGCGGCCCAGGCCCGGGATCAGCAGCGGCGCCTGGGGATCGATCACCTCGAACTGCACCTGCTGCTTGAGCCGGTAGCCGGGCACGTAGGCCTGCACCGCCTGGGCCATCTCGTGGATGGAGGCCTGCACGCGGGCCTGCTCGCAGGCTTCGGAGAGCACGAACACGGTGTCGCGCATGATCAGCGGCGGCTCGGCCGGGTTCATCACGATGATCGCCTTGCCCCTGGCTGCACCGCCGATGGCTTCGATGGCCTTGGAGGTGGTTTCGGTGAACTCGTCGATGTTGGCGCGGGTGCCGGGGCCGGCGGACTTGCTGGCAATCGAGGCGACGATTTCGGCGTAGTGCACCTTGGCCACCCGCGACACCGCGGCCACCATCGGGATGGTCGCCTGGCCGCCGCAGGTGACCATGTTGACGTTCAACTGCGCCAGGTTCTGCTCCAGGTTCACCACCGGCACGCAGTACGGGCCGATGGCTGCCGGGGTCAGGTCGATCAGGCGGATGCCGGGCTTGCGTGCGCGCAGGTAGGCGTCGTTGCGTACATGGGCGCCGGCCGAGGTGGCATCGAACACGAAGTCGATATCGGCGAACTCGGGCATGCGCGCCAGGCCCTCGACCCCTTCGTGGGTGGTGGCCACGCCCAGGCGGCGGGCGCGTTCCAGGCCGTCGGAGGCCGGGTCGATGCCGACCATCACGGCCATTTTCAGGTACTTGCCGTGGCGCAGCAGCTTGATCATCAGGTCGGTGCCGATATTGCCGGAGCCGATGATGGCGACATTGAATCTTGCAGGGTTCATACGGCTTCTCCGTAGACTTCGGCGAGGAGGATGACGCTCGGGTCGAGGCTGTCGGCGTACAGGCGCTGCACGGCCTCGGCGCGCAGGCTCAAGGCGGTGCGCTGGTTGATGTAGCCCTTGTCGGTGATCTCGCCGTCGTTGAGGCTGGGCGGCGAATCGAGGATCACCAGGCGCACGGCATGCTGGGACGAGGCCGGGTATTCCCGGGCCAGTGCCTGCAGGCCCGCGCACAGCGCCAGGCGCACCTCGGGCTGCAGCGCCAGCTGTGCACCGCTCATGTGCTGGCCCTCGGCGCCGAGCAGGTCGCGCAGGGCCTGGGACGGGTAGACCAGCGCGCCGATCATGTCGCGGTCATGCCCGCCGATCACGCAGTCGCTGGCATACGGCGCCAGCGCGCTGACCAGGCGTGGGCGCAGCGTGCCCACCGACACCCAGGTGCCGCTGCTGAGCTTGAAGTCCTCGGTCACGCGGCCGTCGAACTGCACGCCCAGCTCGGGGCGCGCCGGGTCGACCAGGCGCCCGGCGTCGCCGATGCGGTAGAAGCCCTCTTCATCGAACGCCGCCAGGGTGCTGGCCGGGTCGCCCAGGTAGCGCGGGAACACCGAGGGGCCGCGCACGCGCATCTCCAGCTTGTCGCCGGCAGGCACGAACTTGAGCTCGGTGCCCGGTACCGGCAGGCCGATGATGCCGGCCTTGTCGGCGGCAAAATGCACGCTGGTGACCACCGGCGAGGTTTCGGTGGAGCCCCATTCGGTGGCGAAGAACAGCGGCGTGTCGCGCACCTTCCCGGCACACGCCACCAGCCGGCTCCAGCTGCTTTGCGGCAGGGCGGCAGCGGCATAGAACAGCATGCGCAGGCGCCCGAACAGGGCCTGGGCCAGCGCCGGGTCGCGCTCCAGGTGCGGCAGCAGCATCTCGTAGCCGCGCGGCACGTTGAAGAACAGCGTGGGCCTGACCGAGCGGATGTTCTCCAGCGTGCGGTCGATCTGCCCCGGCACCGGCAGGCCGTCGTCGATGTACAGGGTGCCGCCGTTGCGCAGCACCAGGTTGAAGTTGTGGTTGGCGCCGAACACGTGGCTCCAGGGCAGCCAGTCGAGCACGATCAGTTCGCCCTGCTCCAGAAAGCGCCAGCACTGGGCAATCGCCTGCTGGTTGGCGCAGAGCATGCCGTGGGTGTTGACCACGGCCTTGGGCGCACCGGTGGAGCCGGAGGTCATCAGGTAGCGCGCCGGGGTGTCGCCATCCAGGCGCGCGAAGGCGGCCATCACCGCCGGGGTCTCGGCCTTGTACAGGTGCGGCAGGGCCAGCGCACCGGGGATTTCCTGGGCGTTGCGCGCCGCCACCACCGGGCAGTCCGGGTCGACCAGGGCGATGGCGCGGCCATAGGCATCGCCGTCGTTGACGAAGATCAGCCCCGGCTTGAGCACCTCGACAATCGCCTTGAGCTTGGCGCAGCCGCTGCCGGTATTGCGCGAGTAGGCCACCGAGATGGTCGACACCGGGATGCCCACGTGCATCGCCGCCAGGGTCAGCAGCGCCTGGTCCAGGTCGTTTTCCGAGAGCATCAGCAGCGGCCGGCCGGCTGCGATGTCCAGTTCCAGCAGGCCCTGGGCCAGGGCGCCGACGCGCTGGCGCACCTGCTCGTAGGTCAGGCTGAACCAGCCCGCGCCGCGCCGTTCGGCCAGGTAGGCACGCTGCGGCGCCTGCTCGGCCCAGTGTTCCAGCCACTGGCCGATGCAGCGCGCATAGGGTTGCAGCGGCTCGGGCGAGCTGAGCACGAAGCTGCCGTCGGCACGCGGTTCGTACAGCACCTGGGCGGGGGCCAGCTGGGTGGGGTCGTTGAAGAAGTCGTACATTGCACGCCCTCGTGAGCGCGGCAGGCCGTCGGCCCGCTGCTCACTGGTTTTATTGTTGTAGGTACCGGCGGTCGGTCAGGCCGCCGGGTTCAAGCCGGCACGGCTCAGGTGAAGCGACAGCTCACTTCGCCCAGGCGGGTCAGGCGCAGGCGCAGGCTGTCGCCCGCCACCACCGGCACCATCGGCCCCAGCGCGCCGGACAGCAGCACGTCACCGGCCTGCAGCGGGCGCCCGGCCAGGGCCATGGTGCGCGCCAGCCACAGGCAGGCATCCAGCGGGTTGCCCATACACGCGGCGCCCACGCCGATGGCGGCCTGGGCACCGTTCTTCTCCAGCAGCATGCCTTCCAGGGCCAGGTCCAGGCCGTGCAGGCTGACCGGGGTCTTGCCCAGCACGTAGAGGCCCGAGGAGGCGTTGTCGGCCACGGTGTCGACCAGGGTGATCTTCCAGTCCTCGATGGCCGAGTCGACGATTTCCAGCGCCGGCAGCACATGGTCGACCGCGCGCAGCAGCTCGCCCAGGGTGGTGTCGGGGTCGGGCAGGTCGCGCCCCAGCACGAAGGCGATCTCGCCCTCGGCCTTGGGCTGGATCAGCCGCGTGCTGTCGATGGCCTGGCCATCGTGGCATTCCATGTCGGCGAACAGCATGCCGAAGTCGGGCTGGTCGACGCCCAGTTGCTGCTGCACCGCCAGCGAGGTGAGGCCGACCTTGCGCCCGCTCAGGCGCCGGCCGGCGGCCAGCGCGGCCTGGGTGGCGAGTTCCTGCACGGCGTAGGCGTCGTGCAGCGACTGGATGTCGAAACGCTCGGAAATGCGCCCGCACGGGGTGCGGGTCGAGCGGGCCTGGGCCAGCGCTGCGGCGGCGGCCTGAAGGTTGGGGTGGGTCATGGGGTTGCTCCTGAACGGGTCCGGTTGGCTTACAACGCGCGCGCGCGACTCTGGCGATAGCCCTGGTGCAGTTCGTCGACCAGCTCGGCCACGCTGCAGGTGCGGGTGATCTGGCCCACGCCCTGCCCCGCCGACCACACGTGTTTCCACGCCTTGTTGGCGGTGGCGATGTCGCCGGAGAAGTCGATGCTGGGGCGGGTTTCGCTGCGCGGGTCGATGCCGGCCTTGTCCAGCGACGGCTGCATCCAGTTGGCCAGCACACCGCTGACCGCCTTGGTGGTGGTCACCTGGTCCAGCGAGCACTCCACCAGCATGTCGCGGTAGGCGTCCTCGACCAGGCTTTCGTGGGTGGCGATCAGGCGCGTGCCCACCAGCGAGAAGTCGCAGCCCAGCACCTGCGCGGCATGGATGTCGCGCCCGTTGGAGATCGCCCCGGCCAGGCCCAGCGGGCCGTCCCAGAACTCGCGCACTTCGGCGACGAAGGCGAACGGGTTGTAGTTGCCTGTATGCCCGCCGGCGCCGTTGCACACCAGCACCAGGCCATCGACGCCGGCGGCCACGGCCTTGCGTGCCAGGGCCGGGCTGATCACGTCGGCGATCACCACCCCGCCATAGGCGTGCACGGTGTCGAGCACGCGCTTGGGGCTGCCCAGGGCGGTGGAAACGATCGGCGGCTGGTAACGGCGCACCAGCTCAAGCTCGGCCTCGAAGCGGTCGTAGGTGCTGTGCACGATCATGTTGAGCATCCACGGCGCCCACTGTTCGCCACGCTGCTGCGCGGCGTCACGCTCGCCGACGATCTGTTCCAGCCATTGCTGCAGTTGCTCGACGGTGCGCGCATTGGGCGCCGGCAGGCTGCCGACGATGCCGGCCTGGCAGCTGGCGGCGAGCAGGCGCGGGCCCGACACCAGGAACATCGGCGCGGCCAGCACCGGCAGGTCGAGCCCGGCGAACAGGTTCAGGAGTTGCTGTTGCGGTGCACTCAGGCTTGTTGTTGTCATCACGCATCTCTCTTGTTCTGGTTATCAAGGCTCAGGCCTTGCGCGACCGCGTGGGGCCGGCGCTGCGAATCTCCCAGCCGCCATCGCTGTGGATGATGTTGGCGGTGGTCAACCCGGCATTCTCGCGCGAGGCCAGCAGCACGTAGTGCCCGGTGTGGTCCTCGGGCTCGGCAATCCGTTGCAGGGGCACAGCCTGCGCGGCACCGGCCTCGAACCCGGGGATCTGGTTGAGCGGTACGCTGCGGCTGTTCAGGCCATCCAGGCTTTTCATCGGCGTGTTGGTCGCCCCCGGCGCCACGCCGTTGACCCGGATGTCCGGCGCCAGCTCGTAGGCCAGCTGGCGGATCATGCCCACCAGCGCATGCTTGGCGGTGACGTACAGAATGCCACCACCGCCGGCATAAAAGGCACTGTTGGACAAGGTAAAGATCATGCTGCCACGGGTTTGGCGCAGCGCCTCGATCGACGCCTGCGCGCCGAGCAGGTAGCCCTGCACGTTGGTGGCGAAGAGTTTCTGGAACGCACCCTCGAAATCCTGCGGGGCGATGCGGTCCAGGCGGGTGAAATAGTCGAACACCGCGGCGTTGCCGACGAAGGTGTCGAGCCTGCCGAACGCCTCCAGGGTGGCGGCCACGGCGCGCTGGTTATCCTGATAGCGCGCCACGTCGCCCTGCACGGTGATCACCGCATCGCCCAGCTCGGCAGCCAGCGCCGCCAGTTGCGCCGCGTCGCGGCCCATTACCGCGACCCTGGCGCCTTCGGCCACGTAGCGGCGCACGATGGCGCTGCCGATGCCGCCGGTACCGCCGGTGACCAGTGCCACCTGCCCTTTCAACCAAGCCATGTGCAGGCCCTCATAGGAACGTGTTGATGTTCTTGCACAGCAACATCGCGTTGGGGATCAGAATCTTGCGCTTGAGCAGCTTGAGGCCCTCGGCCTCCAGGCGCAGCACGTCCTCGCGCCGCCCGGCCAGCTGGGCGTGTTCGTCCAGGCCACGGCTGCGCACGTTGACGAAGCACGAGTACGCCAGGTACTCGCCCGGCTCGGCGCCGGCGTACACCTCGATGTTGCTGACCAGGTGCACGTTGCGCGTGGGCGGGTTCTCGGCCCAGGCCGAGGGCTGCTTGAAGCGCGCCACGCGGCGCTTGAGCTCGCGCATGCCGTCATCGAAGAAGGCCATGTGCTCCAGGCGGTAGGGCCCGGACTTGTCTTCGCGGCGACGGTTCTCGATGCCGGGCATCCAGTAGTGGATGGCTTCGCTCAGGCTCAGCAGCCATTGGTCCCAGCACTCGTTGTCGAGCAGGCGCGCCTCGCGCAGCAGAAACTGTTCGACCCGGCGGGCCTCGTCGATGGACACCGGGGTGTCCTGCAGTTGGTGTGTCATCTCGCCCCCTCAGCGCAGCGTGCCGTTGCGGTCTGGTACGTCGGCCCAGGTCGGTGCCTGCAGCAGGTCTTTCCAGCGCTGGTAGAACGCCCGCGCGTTGCATTCGTTGAGCTGGCCCTTGAACACGTTGCCCGGCAGCTCGCTGTCGTCCAGGCGGGTGTGCATGCCCAGGCCCACGTACAGGTCCTGATAGCGCGTGACCACGCCACGGCTGGTCTTGGTGCAGTATTCCCAGTTCTCGCCATCGTCCATCTCGAACACGCCGGTGGGCGAGAAGGTCATCATCGCGCCACGGCGCCATTTGTCCTTGATGTCCTGCGGGGCGTTCTTGTTGACGATGACCCAGGTGAACAGCTCGATCTTGTGCGGGCCACGCGGCTGCCAGATGCGCACGGTGTTCTGCCCCGGCAGGAACGAGAAGTTGGGGAACACGGTGAACGAGGAGATCGCGCCGATCAGCTTCGAGCGGAACTCGCCCAGGCGCTCGGCGACCTTGGGGCGCAGCACGTGCAGGTACTTGTTGATGTCCTTTTCGCCCAGGGTGGCGGCGTTGCCGACCACGTCGGTGGCGAACTCGTAGCCGTGGCCGTTCCAGTTCACCGAGTAGGATTCGGGCAGTTCGCCGACATTGGCCACCGGGCCGCCGAGCATGGCCTTGGCCGCCGAGTCGTGGGTCCAGCCGCCGTGCAGGATGTCGCCGACGAAGTTTTCGGCGGCGATCTTCCAGTTGCACTCGATGGTGGAGCGGATGCAGCCGCCCAGGAACTCGCTGCCGCCCTCGTCCATGTCGAGCATCACGTCCATGTACCAGGTCATCGGCCCGAGGTACTCCTCCAGGGTCGGCGCATCGCTGGCAAAGGTGGCGAACACCAGGCCCTTGTAGCTGGCCACGCGGGCTTCGCGCAGGCCATGCCTGGACTTGTCGAACTGGCTTTCTTCGTAGCACTTGGATTCGTGCATGCCCATCAGGCGCCCGCCATCGGCGCCGAACGACCAGCCGTGGTAGTTGCAGATGAAGCCGCGGGCGTTGCCGGCCTCGGCAAAGCACACCTTGTTGCCGCGGTGCGGGCAGGCATTGAGGAACACCTTGATCGAGGCGTCCTTCTGGCGTACCACCAGCACTTCGTCTTCGCCCATCGAGGTGGTCAGGTAGTCGCCGGACCTGGGCAGCTGGGATTCGTGGGCGACGAACAGCCAGCAGCGCGCGAAGATCTTCTCCAGCTCCTGCTCGTAGATCGCCTCGTCCCAGAACACCTTGCCCGACAGGCGCCCCTCCTGCATGTCGCAGAGGCGGTCGAGGTTGCCCAGGGCGGGCGTGCTTTCGAGGGTTCTGAGCGGTATGTGCTTGTTGTTATCCATGGTTCAGACTCACAGGTATGCGGTTGGACGGCGCCCGGTCAGACCGGGCTGTCGGCGTCGGCCAGCGCCTCGTCGGCTTCCAGGGCCGTGTCGGCATACACCTCGCGGTCGGTGACAATGACCTTGTAGGTGCGCAGGTGCCGTTCGCAGGGGAAGGTCACGGCCTTGCCGCTGGGGATATGGAACTGGCCCCAGTGCACCGGGCAGGTGATCAGGTCGTCTTCCATGTCGCCTTCGGCCAGCGAGGCGGTGGCGTGGGTGCACATGTCGGTGGTGGCGTAGAAGGTGCCGCCCAGGTTGTAGACGCACAGGGCATCGCCATCGCCGTTGGCGACCTTCTTCAATTCGCCCGGCGCCAGCTCGTCACGCTGGCAAAGCAGTACGCGGCTCATGCCGGCTCCTCGTTGTTGAGTTGCACAAAGCCCAGGCCGGTGACCCAGGCGGGCACGGCTTCATAGGCGATCACTTCACCGCGCGGACGCTCCAGGGCGGCCATGGCGCAGGCGAAGTTGCGGATTTCCATCGCGCCGTTGCCGGCCCGACGCAGGATGTCTTCGTCGCGGTAGGCGCACAGTGCCTGCAGGTCGCCGTTGACCCCGTGGGCAAGGATTTCGCGGTCGAAGTCCTCGGCCACCTGGCCCATCTCGACGGTACCTACCCAGTGGCTGATGCCGCCGCTGCCGATGATCACCACGCGCTCGTCGGCGTCGAACGCCTCGACTGCCGCGCGCAGTTGCCGGCCCAGGTCGGCCGAGCGCTCCAGCGAGATGTACGGGTCGACGCCGCACGCCAGGTACACCGGGATGCTCGGCAGCTCACGGCCCAGCAGGGCCTCGGCCGGCTTGACCACCAGCTGGTGCGGGATCGAGAACGAATGGTCGACGGTGAAGCTGCGCGCCACGGTCCAGTCCACGCCCTGCCCTTCACCGTGATGGACGATGTGCTCGGCCAGCGCCTGGTGGTTGCGCACCACGCCCCGGTCCAGGCCCGGCAGGCGGTCGATGGGGCCGTCCACGTCGCCGGTGCCGATCACGTAGCGCGGCAGGCAATGGGGGCCGAACAGGATGTAGTGATCACAGCCGACGATGATCACCGCCGTGGGCTGCAAGGCGGCCAGGCGCTCGGCGCATTGGGCATAGGCGCCCCATACGGCATCGCGTTGTGCGGCCGGTGGCGCTTCGGGCGCCACGAACATCACCGGGTCATGCGGCATCCAGAAGCCGCCCACTATCTTGCCCATCGGTTCACCCCTTGAGCGCGGCGGAAAACCCCGCGCCTTGTTCATCGGTACAGCCCAGGCGCTGCTTGTAGACGCGCATGCTGCGTTGCGGCGAAAGCTCCTGCCAGAAGCCCATGGTCAGCATCGGGTTGACCCCGGCCGCCTGCAGGCCGGCCACGTCGAAGTCGAGGATCATCTGCGCCTCGTCGGGGGCCAGGGCAAAGCGCTGCACGAAGCCTGCGGCGTCTTCACGAAAGCGCTGCTTGGCCGCGCGCTCCACGCACAGCTGCCACAGCACCCGCTCCATCACGTTTCTGCTCATGCCGGACTACTCGCCGAGAAAGTCGCGAACCAGCGCGGCAAAGCGCCGTGGCTGTTCGCTCTGGACCCAGTGACCGCAGCGCCCGAACAGGTGCAGGTCGGCGTCGGCAATGCTGTTGGCGATCAGCAGCCCGCACTCCGGCGGCACCACACGGTCTTCGCGGCCGTGTACCACCAGCGTCGGCGCCACGATCTTGGCCAGCGCGGCGGCGGGGAAGCCCTTGACCATCGTCTGGCCTTCGGCGGCGGGCTGCGGGATCAGCTTGCGCAAGGCGGCCTGGGCACCGGGCCGGGCACTGGCCTCGTAGCGGGCCTGCACCATGGCGTCGGTGATCAGCGCCTTGTCGTAGGGGAACAGCTCCATCAGCTGACGCATGTTGGCCAGCGACGGCTCGTATTCCCAGGCGCCGCGCAGGCCTGGGGTCTGCACGAACTCGCCGGCCGGGGTGCCGAGCAGCACCAGCTTGTTGACGCGCTCGGGGGCGAACACCGCCAGGCCGATGGCCAGGGCGCCGCCGAACGAGTTGCCGATGAAGGAGGCCTTCTGGATATCCAGGGCATCCATGATGCCGATCAGGTGGCTGACCCACAGCTTGATGTCGTACCGGGCCTCATCCTTGAACTCGGTGAAACCGAAGCCGGCGATGTCCGGCACGATCACCCGCCAGCGGTCGGCGAACACCGGCACGCTGGCGGCCCAGTTGGCCCAACCCGAAACACCCGGGCCCGAGCCGTGCAGCAGGAACAGCGGCTCGCCCTGGCCGGCCTCGTGGTAGTGGGTGTGGTGCCCTGCTGCGAGCAGAGTCTTTGCAGTTGCGCTCATGTCGGCCTCCGGTTTTTATTCTTAACATACAGTTGTGTATCTGCATGCTATTTACCGTTTTGACCTGAGTCAATGAAAAAACATGACTATTTTCAAATAATGAGCAGCCGTACCTACACCTATGTACTGTCATGTATGGCAGGATGCGGACACCCGGCACTGGCCTTGTGGCCAATGCCGGCAATAGCTTCGCCGTTGCGGCGGGCGTTAGAATGACGGTTTGCTGCCAAGGCCAAGCGTCGAACCCTGCGCTGCCCTGGCGCTTATCCAGCTTGTTGGACAAGGCCCTACACAATGTCATCACGCACCAACCTCACGCGGGAAGATTGGATTCATGCGGCACAGGAAGTGCTTGTCACCAGCGGCGTCGACGCCGTGCGCGTCGACACCCTGGCCAAGGAACTGAAGATCACCCGTGGCAGTTTCTACTACCACTTCAAAAGCCGCGGCGAACTGCTCGAAGGCATCCTGGGCAACTGGCGCGCACGCGCCACCGAGGATGTGATCCTCAACCTGCGCACGGCCCACAGCACGCCGCTGCAGCAGTTGCAGCGCCTGCTGGAGCTGCCTTCCCACGGCCAGACCGCCAAGGACGCCGCCTCGATCGAACTGGGCATCCGCGGCTGGGCGCGGCGCGACAAGCAGGCGCGCCAGGCCATCGACGAGGTGGACAGCCATCGCCTGAACTACATCGAGGGGCTGCTGATTCAGGCCGGCGTGCCCAGCGACGAAGCCCAGGACCGCGCCTACCTGATCTACGCCTACCAGATCAGCCTGTCGCTGCTGCACAGCGAAGACACCCCGCAACAACGCCTGGCGCGCAGCCAGCGCATGGCCGGCATCCTCCTCCCCGCGTGCAGCCACGCCCCGGCCTGAGCGCCTGTGCCGACCCGTTCGGCACATTGCAAATACACAAATGTATCTTTGTATATCCAATACCCGCCATCCAGCGGGTATTGGCACGCTCGTCTTGAAAAATATTTATTCAATAAATTCAAATAGATAATCGAATAAATCGGCGAATGCAGGCGCGCCGCTGCGGCGCCTGTTGACAAGCCGCCCACCTTCCCGCGTAGTCTATACATACACATGCACATGTGTATTTAAACGCCTTGCATGTTGCCCTGCCCCGGGCAGGGGCGCACCACAATAAGAATAGAAAACGAGTACTTCACTATGCACGCGCCTGCACGCTCTCGCCGGGTCCCGCCCTGCGCGCCCGACCCGTCACGCCCCCGGTACGGCACCGCCGCACCGACGCCGACCGCCCTCTGCGACCGGCATCCCACCTCCCCCTTGCCCACTGCTCGCTGAGGCCTGCCCATGGATTTCTCGATACTGGCGTTTCTTGCCCAGGACGGCCTGACCACGGGCGCGATCTACGCACTGGTGGCGCTGGCCCTGGTGCTGGTGTTCTCGGTGACGCGCACCATCCTGGTGTGCCAGGGCGACTTCGTCACCTACAGCGCCCTGACCCTGGCCACCCTGCAGCTGGGCCTGATGCCCGGCACCGTGTGGCTGCTGCTGGGCTGCTCGCTGGCCGCCTGCGCACTGGACTGCACCGACGCCGCACGGCGCCGTCAATGGCGCCGGCTGCCGGGCCTGCTGGCGCGCTACCTGAGCCTGCCGCTGCTGTTGTGGGCGGTGCTGGGCAACCTCGACCTGGCGAGCCTGCCGGCGCTGCTGCAGATTCTGCTGACCCTGGCCCTGGTCACGCCGCTGGGGCCGTTGCTGTACCGCCTGGTGTACCAGCGGGTGGCCGAGACCTCGGTGCTGTTGCTGTTGATCGTGTCGGTGGCGGTGCATATCGCGCTGGTGGGCGTGAGCCTGCTGATGTTCGGCGCCGAGGGCGTGCGCACCGAAGCCCTGGCCGAGTCGGTGTTCATGCTCGGCGAGCTGCCGGTGGGCCTGCAGAGCCTGCTGGTGATCGGCAGCGCGCTGCTGCTGATCGGCCTGCTGTATGCCTTCTTCGGCCACAGCCTGTACGGCAAGGCGCTGCGTGCCACTGCGCTCAACCGTACCGGCGCGCAGCTGGTGGGCATCCCCACCCAGCTGGCCGGCAAGGCCGCGTTCGGCCTGGCCGCGCTGATCGGCGCGATCTCCGGGGTACTGATCGGCCCGCTGACCACGCTGTATTACGACTCGGGCTTTCTGATCAGCCTCAAGGGCTTTGTGGCGGCGATCTTCGGCGGCCTGGCCAGTTACCCGATAGCCGCGGCCAGTGCGTTTTTCGTCGGCGTGCTGGAGAGCTTCGCCAACTTCGGCGCCTCGGCCTACAAGGAGGTCATCGTGTTCACCGTGGTGATCCCGGTGCTGCTGTGGCTGTCGCTGAAAAACCCGCATCTGGAGGAGCAACACTGATGGCCCTGCGACTGATCCCCCTGTTGGCCCTGCTGCTGGTGGCGGGCCTGGCGCCGCTGGTGCTGCCCGCGTTTCACGTGACCCTGCTCAACTACATCGGCCTGTACAGCCTGGTGGCCCTGGGCCTGGTGCTGCTGACCGGCATCGGCGGCATGACCTCGTTCGGCCAGGCCGCATTCGTGGGCATTGGCGCCTACGCCAGCGCGGTGCTCACCACCCAGTACGGCCTGTCGCCGTGGCTGGGCCTGCTGGCGGGGCTGGCGATCACCCTGGTGGTGGCCACCAGCCTGGGCCTGCTGACCCTGCGCCTGGCCGGGCACTACCTGCCCATCGGCACCCTGGCCTGGGGCCTGGCGCTGTTCTACCTGTTCGGCAACCTGCCGGGCCTGGGCGGCTTCGGCGGCCTGCAGAACCTGCCGAACATCGAGCTGCTGGGCTGGCAGATCAGCGGCTCGGCCGATTTCGCCGTGCTGATCGGGTTGTTGCTGGCGGCCAGCCTGTGGCTGCTCGACAACCTGCTGCACAGCCGCCAGGGCCGTGCCATCCGCACCCTCAAGGAATCGGCCGGGATGGCCGAGGCGATGGGCATCGATACCGCACGCAGCCGCCTGCAGGTGTTCATCATCGCCGCCCTGCTGGCGGCCCTGTCGGGCTGGCTGTACGCGCACCTGCAGCGGGTGGTCAACCCCACGCCGTTCTCGGTGGTGATGGGCATCGAGTACCTGTTCATGATCGTGCTGGGCGGCGTCGCCAGCCTGTGGGGCGCGCTGCTGGGCGCAGCGTTGCTGACCCTGATCAAGCAGGTGCTGCAGGACGTGCTGCCGCAGCTGTTCGGGCACGCCGACAACGTCGAGATGATCTTCTTCGGCGTGCTGGTGATCCTGGTGCTGCAGTACGCCCGCGGCGGCCTGCTGCCGGTACTGCGCAGCGTGCTGCCGGCCAGCCGCCCGCGCACCCTGGCGCTGGATGACGCGCCGGCCCTGCCCCGGCGCAGCATGCCGGCGGCCGGCAAGCCGCTGATGGTGGCCCAGGGGCTGCTCAAGCAGTTCGGCGGGCTGGTGGCCAACAAGAACATGGGCCTGTCGGTGAATGCCGCCGAGGTGACCGCGCTGATCGGCCCCAACGGCGCCGGCAAGTCGACCCTGTTCAACCTGTTGTCGGGGGTGCTGACGCCCAATGCCGGGCAGATCACCTTCAACGGCCAGCGCATCGAAGGCCTGTCGCCGCGCGCCATTGCCCACCTGGGCGTGAGCCGCACCTTCCAGCACGTGCGCCTGCTGGGCGAGATGAGCGTGCTGGAGAACGTCGCCCTCGGCGCCCATGCCCGGGGCAAGGCCGGGCTGCTGCGCTCGATGCTGCACCTGGAACGCAAGGAAGAAGCCGCCCTGCTCGCCGAGGCCACGCGTCAGATCCAGCGGGTGGGCCTGGGCGAATACCTGCACACCCCGGCCGGCAGCCTGCCGCTGGGCCAGCAGCGCATCGTCGAGATCGCCCGCGCGCTGTGCAGCGACCCGTTGCTGTTGCTGCTCGACGAACCCGCCGCCGGCCTGCGCCATGGCGAGAAACAGGCGCTGGCGCAACTGCTCGAGCAGTTGCGTGGCGAGGGCCTGGGAGTGCTGCTGGTGGAGCACGACATGGAGTTCGTGATGGGCCTGGCCGACCACATCGTGGTGATGGAATTCGGCCAGCCCCTGGCCAGCGGCACCCCGCTGCAGATCCAGCAGAACCCTGCGGTGCTGGCCGCCTACCTCGGAGGTGTCGAATGAGTCGCCTGCTGGATGTGCGCAACCTGTCGATCAACCACGGCAAGGTCGAGGCGGTACGCAACCTCGACCTGCACCTGGAGGAAGGCCAGATCGTCAGCCTGATCGGCCCCAATGGCGCCGGCAAGACCACCCTGATGGCGGCGCTGATCGGCCTGCTGCCCTGCCAGGGCCAGGTGACCTACGCCGGCCAGGCGTTGCTGGGCCACCACGACGTGGCCCAGCGCATCGACCAGGGCATGGTGCTGGTGCCCGAGAGCCGCGAGCTGTTCGGCCTGATGAGCGTGGAAGACAACCTGCGCCTGGGCGCCTTCAGCCGCCACCGGCACGGTTTTCGCGACCATCAGCAGACCCTCGACGAGGTGTTCGGGCTGTTCCCGCGCCTGCTCGAACGGCGCCAGCAGGCCGCCTGCACGCTGTCGGGCGGCGAGCGCCAGATGCTCGCCATCGGCCGCGCGCTGATGGCCAAACCGCGCCTGCTGATGCTCGACGAACCGAGCCTGGGCCTGGCGCCGCGGGTGATCGGCGAGATCTTCACCATCTTCGACACCCTGCGCCAGAGCGGCGTGTCGATTCTGCTGGTGGAGCAGAACGCCCGCGCTGCGCTGAAGATTTCCGACTACGGCTACGTGCTGGAGGTCGGCGAGATCGTGCTTGAAGGCGACGCCCAGGCGTTGGCCAGCAACCCCCGGGTGGTCGAAAGCTACCTGGGCCGCGCACCCGCGCCCACCGCCACCACGGAGGTGATCAGCGCTACCGGCACGTAGCGCCCCGCAGCACTTGCCACACCCATAAAAACAATATCAGGAGCTTGCATGAAACCGATTCTTCCCTTGCTGTTGCTGGCCACGCTGTCGACCGCTGCACAGGCCGACATGACCGTCGGCGTGATTCTCTCCACCACCGGCCCGGGGGCCTCGCTGGGCATCCCCGAGCGCAATACCGTGGCGCTGCTGCCCAGGGAGATTGCCGGGCAGGCCGTCAAATACGTGGTACTGGACGATGCCAGCGACAGTACCGCCGCGGCCAAGAACGCGCGCAAGCTGGTCAGCGAGCACAAGGTCGACCTGCTGATCGGCTCGACCACCGTGCCCACCTCGGCAGCAGTCGCGCAGATCGCCAAGGAGAGCCAGACCGCGCAGATCGCCCTGGCACCGTTCAGCCCCGCCAGCGGCGAGCAGAGCTGGATCTTCACCATCGCCCAGACCAACACCCTGATGGCCCAGGCGCTGATCGAGCACATGCAGCAGAACGGTGTGAAGACCCTCGCCTACATCGGCTACAACGATGTGTGGGGCGAAGACTGGCACAAGGTGCTCAGCGAAATGGCGCCGGCGGCAGGCATCACGCTGGTGCGCGACGAGCGCTTCAACCGCACCGACTCGTCGGTCAGCGGCCAGGCGCTGAAGGTGATGAGCAGCAAGCCCGACGCGGTGCTGATCGGCGCCACCGGCACCCCGGCGGCACTGCCGCATACCGAGCTGCGCCGGCTGGGCTACAAGGGCACCGTGTACCACACCCACGGCGCGGCCAACAGCGCGTTCCTGCGCATCGGCGACAAGGCGCTCAACGGTGCGATACTGCCGGTGGGCCCGGTGGTGGTGTGGGACAAGCTGCCCGCCAGCCACCCCTCCAAGGCCATCGCCAGCCAGTACGCGCAGGACTACCAGGCCAAGTACGGCGACAACAGCCTGTCGCCGTTCGGCGCCTACCTGTACGACGCCATGCTGCTGGTGCAGGCGGCCACCCCGGCGGCGCTCAAGGGTGCCGAGCCCGGCACCGCGCAATTTCGCCAGCAACTGCGCGACCAGCTGGAGCAGACCCGCGACGTGGTCGGCACCCATGGCGTGTACAACCTCAGCGCCACCGACCATTTCGGCCATGACCAGCGCGCGCGTGCACTGGTGAGCGTGCAGGACCAGCAATGGGTCCTGCTGCATGCCCCTGAATAAACCCCCACAACAATAATAAAAAAGGCAGATCCATGAGCACTCTGAAACGGGTCAACACCACCCTCGCCCTCGGCACCCTGTGCGGGCTCAGCCCGGCACTGCTGGCCCAGGGTTTCATCGAAGACAGCAAGGCCACCCTGACCGCGCGCAACTACTACTTCGACCGTGACTACAAGGGCGAATCGGCGCAGTCGGCGACACGCGAATGGGCCCAGGGTTTCATCCTGCGCTTCACCTCCGGCTACACCCCGGGCACCGTCGGCTTCGGCCTGGATGCCCAGGCCATGCTGGGCCTGAAACTGGACTCCAGCCCCGCGCGCACCGGCACCGGGCTGCTGCCGTTCGACCCCAGGGACCGCGACCCGCGCGACGATTATTCGGAGCTGGGCCTGACCGGCAAGGTCAAGGTCTCCAGGACCGAACTGCAGGCCGGCACCCTGGCACCGTTTTCGCCGATCCTGTTCGCCAGCCCCACGCGCCTACTGCCGCAGACCTTTCGCGGGGTGCAGTTCAAGTCCCAGGACATCGACAACCTGACCCTCAGCGGCGGGCGCCTGGACCGCATGAACCAGCGCGATTCCACCAACTACCAGAAGGTCACCGTCGCCGCGCCCAACCGGCGCTTCAATGGTGCAGCCGAGTCGGACAGCTTTACCTATGGCGGCGGCGACTATCAGTGGTCCGAGCAGCTGGTGCTCAAGTACTACCATGCGCAGCTGGAGGACATCTATCGCCAGGACTACGTCGGCTTCGTCGACAGCCGTGCGGTGGCGAACGGGCGCCTGAAGACCGATGTGCGTTACCACATCAGCGGCGAGGACGGCCCGGCCAGGGCCGGCAAGGTCGACAACCGTACCTTCGGCGTGATGAGCACCTACAGCCTGGGCGCACACAGCCTGGGGCTGGGCTACATGCAATTGAGCGGCGATACGGCGATGCCGTACATCGCCGGGTCCGAGCCGATGGTGGTGAGCGAGGGCGCATTGAGCAGCGAGTTCCTCAACCCCAAGGAGCGTACCTGGCAGGTGCGCTATGACTACGACTTCGTCGCCCTGGGCGTACCGGGGCTCAAGGGCATGCTGCGTTACCTGGACGGCAGCCGCATCGAGTTGCCGAATGCGCTGGGCGGCAGCGGGCGCAGCGAGAGCGAGAAGGACATCGAGTTGTCGTACGTGGTGCAGAGCGGCACGTTCAAGAACGTTGCATTGCGGTTGCGCCATGCGTGGTACCGCAATGACTTTGCCTCGACTGCGGCGTTCAGGGATGACAACGAGCTGCGGGTGAACGTGGATTACACCGTGGCGCTTTGGTAACGCGCTGGCATCGTGTGTAGATGAACAAACGCCCCGGCTTGCCGGGGCGTTTTGCATTCCAGGGTGGCCATGACAGTCCGATTGTCTTGCAGTGCCTGGTCAGGCCTCTCGCGGGTCAAGCCCGCTCCCACAGGGTCTTGCGGTGCGTCCAAAATGCTGGCGTGGCGGGTGAGATCCTGTGGGAGCGGGCTTGACCCGCGAAGGGGCCCTCACAATTTACCCCGTAACCACCTGCCCCACCTGCTCCTCCAGCTGCTGCGCCAACGCCCTCAGCTCATCACACGACTGGCGCGTCTGCTCGATGGTGCGCGCGCTCACCGTCGAGGCGTCGTGGATGCGCGTGACGCTGCGGTTGATACCGTCTGCCGTGGCCGCCTGCTGCTCCGCCGCACTGGCAATCTGCAAGGTCATCTGGCTCACCGTGGACGCCGACGCATCGATCAACGCCAGCGCCTGCCCGGCCCGCGCCGAGGCGGCCACCGGCTGCTGCGCCGACTCGACGTTGGCGCCGATCTGCGCCGCCGCCTGGCTGGCACCGGCCTGCACGCGGTTGATGATCTGCTGGATCTCCAGCGTCGACTGCTGCGTACGCCGCGCCAACGTGCGCACCTCGTCCGCCACCACCGCAAAGCCACGCCCGTGCTCACCTGCACGCGCCGCCTCGATGGCAGCATTCAACGCCAGCAGGTTGGTCTGCTCGGCAATCGCGGTGATCACGTCCAGTACGCGCCCGACACTGCCCGAGTCGGTGGCCAGTTGGTCCACCACGCTGCGGCTGTGCTCCAGCGCCTCGGCCAGCGCACCAATCGCCTCACCGGCATCGCGCACCGTGGCGCTGCCGGCCGTGGCCTGTTGCTCGGCATCGCGGGTGGCGCTGGCGGCGACGCTGGCGTTGTGCGCCACGTCCTGCACGGTGCTGACCATCTCGCTCATGGCCGTGACCACGCTGTCGGTCTCCAGTTGCTGGGCCTGCATGCTGCGCTGCGCCGCCTCGGTGATCTGCCCCAGGCTGTCGCTGGTGCTGGAGATGCGCTGGCTGGCCTTGGCCATGCTGCGGGTGACGCGGTGCGCAGCCTCCACCAGGCGGTTGAAGCTGTGCGCCACCTGGGTCAGCTCGTCGAAGCCGTCGGTGGGCAGGCGCAAGGTCAGGTCGGTGTGGCCATCGGTGGCGCGGGCCAGCGCCTGCACGGTGTGGTTGAGCGGCCGGGTGATGCTGCGAATCAGCAGCCAGGCGCACAGCGCCATGCCGAGCAACGCCACCAGCACCAGCAACGCCGGCATGCGCAGCACCGTGTTCACTTCGTGGCGCACGTCCTGCGGGTGGATGCCGCTGGCCAGCACCCAGCCCCAGGGCTTGAACAGCACCACCTCGGACACCTTGAATTCCGGCGCCTGCCCGGCTGCCCGCGGAAACCAGTACTCGACCGTGCCGCGCCCCTGGGCCACCGCCCGGTCGATCATTTCACGGGCGAACGGCTTGCCGTTGACGTCCTTGAAATCGGCCTGCGACTTGCCCACCAGGGCGGGTGCCTTGGGGTGCATGAGCATGCGGTGCTGCAGGTCGAGAATCAGCAGGTAGTTGTCGCCCAGGTAGCGAATGCGGCTGACCATTTCTGCCGCCTGGCGCTGCGCCTCGGCGCGGCTCAGGTGGCCTTCCTCGGCCTGCTTCTCATAATGCGCCAGCAGGGTGGATGCGGTGTCCAGCGCAGTGCCGACACCGGCCATCTTCTCCTGCAGCAGGCTGCGTTGCAGGGTCAGCCCCAGCCAGCCACTGAGCAACACGACAAACAGGGTGATACCGATCACCAGCACGGTGATGCGGGTGCTGATACGCAGATGTCTCAACCCGATCATAGGGGGCAATACCTCATTTTATTGTTATGCACGACGGCGCAAGGCGCACCGCGCACAAACATACACTATTGTATTTTAAAATGAAGATTGACCAGCCTCTAATCTGGAATTTACCTCTTACAAAAAGATTCAGACATGTATTCGATCAGTAGGCGAATGCAGCCCGGTGCTTGCGCACGAAATCCACCCAGCGCACCGGCTCGCGGCCGGTGATGGCCTGGAAGTTGTCGAACACCTGGTCGACCCCGGGGATGGTGCCGGCGGCCATGCGCGTGAAGTTGTCGTGCACGCAGCTCATGTAGGCCATCTCGGCGCCGGCGGCGCGCATGTTTTCGAGAAACACGTCGGGTGATTGCGCGTCATAGCGACACGGCTGGCCGAGTACCTCGCTCATCACCTGTGCCACCTCGTCGTAGGACTTCACGTCGTAGCCCAGGCGGTAGGTCTGCCCGGCATGGCGCTGCGGGTGCAGCAGGGCCTGCGCCGCCACCCGCGCCACGTCTTCGCCGTCGACCCAGCTGAACCGCGTGTGGCCGGTGTACTGTTCGATCACGCCGTTGCGCACGGCCTGGGTGCCGTCGTAGCTGAGCAGGTTCTGCATGAAGCACTCCGGGCGCAGGTGGGTGAAGCTGAAGCCGCACCATTGCACATAGCGCTCCACGAACTGGTGCCAGGCCCAGTGGCCGATGGTGGCGTCGTCGTCGCCACAGGCCCCCAGGTGTACCACGTGCTGCACCCCGGCGTGGCGTGCGCGGTCGAGAAAGGCCTTGCTCTGGCGCAGCATGTCGACGCTGTAGCCGGTCACCAGCAGCACCCGGTCGACGCCCTGCAGGGCCGGCGCCAGGGTGTGCTCGTGGTCGAAGTCCATGATCACCGTGCGGATGCCACGGGCCTCGAAGGGCTGCGCCTTGGCCGGCGAACGCACGGCGGCCACCAGTTCGATGGTGTCGTCGCCTTGCAGAAAGCGCAGGGTGTCGCCGCCGATCTGGCCGGTGGCGCCGGTGATGAGGACGGTGGGCTTGGTGTCGTGCATGGTCGCAACCTGTTGTGCAGTAGAGGTTGAATCAGGCTACTCGGGAACAAACGGCGTATTGGCGATATGTTTTACCGGGTAAAGTGACTGCAATTCATCAATGGGGTGGGCACATGTATTCTTCGGAACGCCTCAAGGGCATCGACGTGTTCGTCTGCGTGGCCGACCTGGGCAGCTTCAAGGCCGCGGCCGAGCGCCTTAACCTGACCGGCTCGGCGGTCAGCAAGAGCGTCGCGCGGCTCGAGGCGCGGCTGCACACGCGCCTGTTGGCACGCACAACACGGCGCGTGGCGCTGACCGAAGCCGGGGCGGCGTTCTATCGCACCTGCACCGGCGTGCTGGCCGAACTAGAAGAGGCGGAGCTGGCGCTGAGCACCCAAGACGCCGAGCCGCGCGGCCGGGTACGCATCGACCTGCCGGCGGCCTTCGGGCGCCTGCACGGGCTGCCGGCGATTCTGGCCTGCGTGCACGAGCATGCGCTGCTGATGCCGCACGTGACCTTCTCCGACCGCTTCGTGGACCCGGTCGAGGCCGGCATCGACCTGTTCGTGCGCATCGGCGGGCCGCAAAGCTGGCCGGCGGCGGTGGGGCACCATTACCTGGGCTCGCAGCGCGTGGTGTTCTGCGCCGCCCCCGCGTACCTGGAGCGTCATGGCGAGCCCGGCAACGAGCTCGAACTGGAACGCCACAGCTGCATCGTGTACGGGCTCAATGACGGCATGGTCGGCCCGTGGCACTTCCCTACCGCCCGCCCCGGGCATACCGAGCGTCGGATCATGCCGGCACGCATGGCGGTGGGCGATGCCGAGGGCCAGGTGGCCGCAGTGCTGGCCGGGCATGGCATCGCACAGCTGCCGACCTGGCTGATTCGCCGTCAGCTGGAAGACGGCAGCCTGGTACAGGTGCTGGCGCCGCTGGCCACCGACGGCCTGCCGATTCACCTGGCGTGGCTCAAGAGCCGGCAGGCGCAGCCCAAGGTCGCGACGCTGCTGACGCACCTGCGCCAGTGCCTGTCGGGGGACGGTTTCGAGCCGCCGTCGCCGTCATCGTGTGGCAACGCGTCGCGCTCCCGGGCGAACGTTTCCAGATAATTCGTATACCATATCCCTAAATCCCCTCGAATGATTGCCACCGTGAACCTACCCAAACTCAACGCGCCGGACCTGGGCAACACGCCCTCCACGTCCGAGATCATCACCCGGCACCTGCGCGATGCCATCGTGGCCGGGCACTTCGACGAAGACGAGCCGATTCGCCAGGACGACATCGCGCGTCAGTTCAACGTCAGCAAGATCCCGGTGCGCGAGGCGCTCAAGCGGCTTGAGGCCGAGGGGCTGGTGATGTTCCAGCGCAACCGGGGGGCGATGGTCACGCGCTTGTCGGATTTCGAGCTGGCGCAGATGTTCGAGGTGCGCATGTTGCTGGAGGACAAGGTGTTGCGCCTGGCCATCCCGAACATGACCGAGGCCACGTTCGAACAGGCCGAGCGCATCTGCCAGGAGTTCATCGGCGAGAACGATGTGGGGCGCTGGGCGCAGTTGAACTGGGAGTTGCATGCGTGCCTGTACGAGCCGGCGCAGCGACCGTTTCTGGTGAGCATGATCCGTTCGGTGAACGACAAGCTGGAGCGGTACCTGCGCATGCAGATGAGCCTGTCGGCGGGCAAGGAGCGTGCCGACCACGAACACCGCGAGATCCTCGATGCATGCCGGGCGGGTGATGTGGAGCGCGCGGTGGGCTTGCTGGATGAGCATATTGCGGGGGTGTGCGAGACCTTGCTGGAGCACTTGCCGATGGCCAAGCCCCACCCCAGTCTGGAGCCGGGCCAACAAGGCTGACCTCTCAAAACCCCCAGGCCATGGCGCGTTGCAACAGTTCGGACATGTCATGGCCCTATGCCGATTTCGTCATCCACACCGCGCAATTCCATCAAGACGCCACCCCCCACCAACCGCCACCCTTGCGTCCATACCCCCAACGGACGCGCCCCATGAAACGCATCACCGTGATCGACTCCCACACCGGCGGCGAACCCACGCGCCTGGTCACCGCAGGCTTCCCCGACCTGGGCCACGGCAGCATGGCCGAACGCAGGCAACAGCTGGCCGAACACCACGATCAGTGGCGCGCCGCCTGCATGCTCGAACCCCGCGGCAATGATGTGCTGGTAGGCGCACTGCTCTGCGAACCGGTCGACCCCAGCGCCTGCGCCGGGGTGATTTTCTTCAACAACACCGGCTACCTGGGCATGTGCGGCCACGGCACCATCGGCCTGGTGATCTCGCTGGCCCACCTGGGCAGGATCGGCCCCGGCACCCACACCCTCGAAACCCCCGTGGGCAACGTGCAAGCCACCCTGCACGACGACCACTCGGTCAGCGTGCGCAATGTACCCGCCTACCGCTATCGCCACGCCGTCAGCGTGCAGGTGCCCGGCATCGGCGAAGTGACCGGCGATATCGCCTGGGGCGGCAACTGGTTCTTCCTGGTGGCCGAGCACGGCCTGCGTATCAGCGGCGACAACCTCGACGCGCTCACCGCCTACACCGTGGCCGTGCAGCAGGCCCTGGAAGATCAGGGCCTGCGCGGCGAGGACGGCGGCCTGATCGATCACGTCGAGCTGTTCGCCGACGACCCCGACGCCGACAGCCGCAACTTCGTGCTGTGCCCCGGCAAGGCCTATGACCGCTCGCCCTGCGGCACCGGCACCAGCGCCAAGCTGGCGTGCCTGGCCGCCGACGGCAAGCTGCAACCGGGCCAGATCTGGCGCCAGGCCAGCGTGATCGGCAGCCAGTTCGAAGGCTCGTTCGAAACCGCCGGCGATCGCATCGTGCCGACCATTCGCGGCCGCGCGCATATCAGCGCCGAAGCCACGCTGATCATCGAGCAGGACGACCCGTTCGCCTGGGGCATCCGCCTGTGACCCAGGGCCTGGCCGCCGATGTGATCGTGGTGGGCGCCGGCATCATCGGCGCGGCCTGCGCCCAGGCCCTGGCCCGGCGCGGCCTCGACGTGCTGGTGCTGGATGCCGGGCTGCCCGGCGCCACCGCCGCCGGCATGGGCCACCTGCTGGTGCTGGACGACAACCCCGCCGAACTGGCCCTGAGCCAATACTCGCTGCAACGCTGGCGCGACATTGCGCGCAACCTGCCCGAAGGCTGCGCCTACCGCAGCAACGGCACCCTGTGGCTGGCCGCCAACGCTGAAGAAATGGCCGTGGCCGAGCACAAGCACGCCAACCTGCGCGCCCATGGGGTGATCTGCCAGCTGGTCGGCGCACCTCGATTGCGCGAACGCGAACCGTTGCTGCGCGAAGGGCTGGAGGGCGGCCTGCTGATCGAGGACGACGGCATTCTGTATGCCCCGGCCACCGCACGCTGGATGCTCGACCAGCCGCGCATTAGCCAGCGCCAGGCACGGGTCGCCGAGGTGGATGGCGCCCGCGTGCGCCTGGACGACGGCCAGTGGCTGGCCGCCACGGCCGTGGTGCTGGCCAACGGTATCCAGGCCACCGAACTGTGCCCCGAACTGCCGATACAACCCAAGAAGGGCCACCTGCTGATCACCGACCGCTACCCCGGCCAGGTCACCCACACCCTGGTGGAACTGGGCTACGTGACCAGTGCGCACAACGCCAGCGGCCCGTCGGCCGCGTGCAATATCCAGCCGCGCCCTACCGGCCAGCTGTTCATCGGTGCCTCACGCCAGTTCGGCACCACCGACCCGCAGGTAGAAGGCTGGATGCTTGCCAGGATGCTCAAGCGCGCCACCGAATACGTGCCGGCGCTGGCCCAGCTCAATGCGATTCGCGCCTGGACCGGCTTTCGCGCCGCCAGCCCCGACGGCCTGCCGCTGGTGGGCCAGCACCCGCAACGCCCCGGCCTGTGGCTGGCGGTGGGGCATGAAGGGCTGGGCGTGACCACGGCCCCGGCCACCGCCGACCTGCTAGTGGCGCAACTGTTCGACGAACACCCGCCCCTGGCCGCACAGGCCTACCTGCCACAGCGTTTTCTCGGAGAACCGACCCATGCCTGAACTGACCCTGGACGGACGTGCCCTGCGCGTGGCCGAAGGCACCAGCGTGGCCGCTGCACTGGCCCTGGCTGGCGACGGCTGCACGCGTACCTCGGTGAGCGGCCAGCGCCGCGCACCGCTGTGCGGCATGGGCATCTGCCAGGAATGCCGGGTGAGCATCGACGGCCGGCGCCGCCTGGCCTGCCAGACCCTGTGCCGCGACGGCATGCAGGTGGAGACCCGCGCATGAGCGCCCGTGCCGACGTACTGATCATCGGCGCCGGCCCGGCCGGCCTCAATGCCGCACTGGCCGCTGCCCCCAGCGGTGCACGCATCGTGCTGCTGGACGACAACCCCTGGCCCGGCGGGCAGATCTGGCGCGACGGCCCGCAGGCCAGCGTGCCGGCGCAGGCACAGCGCCTGCGCGAGCACGTGGGCGCCTTGAACAATGTGCAGCACCACCCGCAGACCCGCGTGATCGCCGCCACCGGCCCGCGCCAGTTGCTGGTGGAAGACGCCGAGCGCGGCTGGTTGATCGACTACGACACGCTGATCCTGTGCACCGGCGCACGCGAACTGCTGTTGCCCTTCCCCGGCTGGACCCTGCCCGGCGTGACCGGTGCCGGTGGCCTGCAGGCACTGGTCAAGGGCGGCCTGCCGGTGCGCGACCAGCGCGTGGTGATCGCCGGCAGCGGCCCGCTGCTGCTGGCCAGCGCTGCCACGGCGCGGCACAACGGCGCGCAGGTGGTAGGCGTTGCCGAACAGGCAACCCGCGGCGCGGTGGCGGGTTTTGTCGCACAACTGCCGCGCTGGCCAAACAAGCTGCTGCAAGCGTTCGGCCTGTTCGACCGCCACTACCGCACCGACAGCCATGTGGTGGAGGCACTCGGCACCGAGCGCCTCGAAGGCGTGCGCCTGCGCCAGCACGGCAAGCTGGTCGAGCTGGCCTGCGAGCGCCTGGCCTGCGGCTTCGGCCTGATTCCCAACAGCCAGCTCGGCCAGGCCCTGGGCTGCACACTCCACGGCCAGGCGCTGGCCGTGGATGCGTGGCAGGCCACCAGTGAGCCGGGCCTGTTCGCGGCGGGGGAATGCACCGGTTTTGGGGGCAGCGAACTGGCGCTGGTGGAAGGCACCATTGCCGGGCTGGCGGCCGTGGGCGACCGCCAGGGCGCCGCCCGCCACTGGCCGCAGCGAGCGCGCTGGCAGGGCTTCGCCAAGGCGCTCAACCACGCCTTCGCCCTTGCCCCGCAGCTCAAGCAACTGGCGCGCCCCGACACCCTGGTATGCCGCTGCGAGGACGTGCCCTACAGCAAGCTCGCCGGCCAGCGTGACTGGCGCGAGGCCAAGCTGAGCAGTCGCTGCGGCATGGGCGCCTGCCAGGGCCGGGTGTGCGGCGCCGCAGCGCAGCACCTGTTCGGCTGGCAGCCCTCGGCGCCGCGCCCGCCGTTCAGCCCGGCGCGCATCGAGACCCTGCTGTGCCTGGACGACACCCCGCCCGCATGAAACGCAGCCCGGGGCTTTCGAGGCGGGCGCCGGATCTCTATGATCCCGAAGGTGCCCACCAGACCGTCAGCGCCATGTACGTATCGCTCAACAGCTTCCAGCCCTGCGACCTGCCCAGCCTGCTGAGCAGCCTGCAGCCGATCGCGCCGCTGCTCGATACGCTGAGCGACGTGGTGTTCTTCATCAAGGACACCCAGGCCCGCTACGCCTTCGTCAACCACACCCTGGCGCGGCGCTGCGGCTTCAGGCACAGCCACGAGCTGCTGGGGCTGACGGCCGACAGCGTGTTCCCCGAACGCTTCGGCCCGCTGTACACCGCGCAGGACCGCCGCGTGCTCGACAGCGGCCGCGAGCTGGCCGACCAGCTCGAACTGCACCTGTACTTCGGCAACCAGCCGGTGTGGTGCCTGACCCACAAGCTGGCACTGTTCGACACCCAGGGCCAGATCGTCGGCTTGGCCGGCATCTCCCGCGACCTGCAGGCGCCCCAGGCCAGCCACCCCGGCTTCGATCGCCTGGCGGCGGTGGATGCGCACATTCGCGAGCACTTCGCACGGCCCGTGAGCCTGGCCGAGCTGACCGCGATTGCCGGGTTGTCTGCCGCGCAGCTGGAGCGCAACTGCAAGCGTGTGTTCCAGCTCACCCCGCGCCAGATGATCCACAAGGTGCGCCTTGAAGAAGCCTCGCGACTGCTGCACCACAGCGACCTGCCGATCACCGAGATCGCCCTGCGCTGCGGCTACACCGACCACAGCGCGTTCAGCCGCCAGTTCCGCGCCCTCACCAGCCTGTCGCCAAGCCAGTACCGCGATACCCGTCGCTAGACGCGGTGTGTTCCTTTAGGGTGCGCCGCCGCACCCACTGCTCCCATATGTAACACCGCCGGCACCGGGCAGCGTTTCCTGCGCACCGCCCGCCTGCCCTGCCGGATTCAACGCAAGTCCTCTGGCTCAAGGGCCGCACAGCAATTGCATCGCGCGGGCAAAAACAGGCACGCGCATTGCTATAAAAATATCGTATACGAAATTCACAATACGCCCGCTACCAGCACCTTCCGACAAACGAGGCTTCCATGAAAAACCCCGCTTTTGTTGTAGCTCTCAGCGCTGTGCTCAGTACCTCCTTCATCGCCACCGCCCAGGCCGACAAGCTCGATGACATCATCGGCTCCGGCAAGCTGCGCTGCGCCGTGACCCTGGACTTCCCGCCCATGGGCTTTCGCGACGACGCCAACAAGCCGGCCGGCTTCGACGTCGACTACTGCAACGACCTGGCGAAGGTCCTCGGGGTAGATGCCGAGATCGTCGAGACGCCGTTCCCGGACCGTATCCCGGCGCTGGTCTCGGGGCGGGCCGACGTGATCGTGGCGTCCACCTCCGACACCCTGGAGCGGGCCAAGACGGTCGGCCTCACGGTGCCCTACTTTGCCTTCCAGATGGTCGTGCTGACCCGCGACAACACCGGCATCAACAGCTTCGACGACATCAAGGGCAAGGCCCTGGGCAACACCAGCGGCACCTATGAAGCCATCGCACTGGAGAAGGACGTGAAGCAGTGGGGCAGCGGCAGTTTCCGCGCCTACCAGTCGCAGAACGACACCATCCTGGCCGTGGCCCAGGGGCACATCGATGCCACCGTGGTGACCAACACCGTGGCCGCCGCCACGCTCAAGTCGGGCAAGTACAAGAACCTGAAGATCGCCGGCAACGCACCCTACGTGATCGACTACGTGTCGCTGGGGGCCAAGCGCAACGAGTACGGCCTGCTCAACTACCTCAACCTGTTCGTCAACCAGCAGGTACGTAGCGGCCGCTACAACGAGCTGTTCGTCAAATGGGTAGGCACCGATATCCCGCCGACCGACCTGACCGTGCCGAAGGTCTACTACTGAGGTGCCCGGCATGCCCAGCCCTTCCACTGCCCTGAACGGGCGTAGCCTGGTCGATGGCGCGGCCAGTGGCGAGTTGCTGTTCGCCGACATCGGCCTGAGTTTCTGGGGCGGTGTCGACGCCTTCAGCGGCGAGGTCATCGACCGCCATCACCCGCTCAGCGGCGCACACCTGGCCGGCCGCGTGCTGGCCATTCCCAGCGGGCGCGGCTCGTGCACCGGCAGCAGTGTGATGATGGAGCTGATCAGCAACGGCCATGCTCCGGCGGCACTGGTGCTGGCCGAACCGGATGAGATCCTGACCCTGGGCGTGCTGGTGGCGCAGTTGCTGTTCGGGCGCTCGCTGCCGGTGCTGTGCATCGGCCAGCAGGCCTTTGCCGCCCTGCGCGGCAAGGCCTTTGCGCAGGTGCAGGGCGAGCGCCTGGTGCTGTTCGACCAGGCCCCCGCCGAGGCGCTGCCGGCAGCCCCCGCCAGCCCGCCGGCGGCGACGCGCCCGACCACCCTCACCCTTACCGACCACGACCAGGCCTTGCTCGCGGGCGACCTGGGCAAGGCCGCGCAGGTGGCGATGCAGATCGTGCTGCGCATGGCCGAGCTGCAGGGCGCACACAGCCTGGTGGACATCAGCCAGGCGCATATCGACGGCTGCATCTACACCGGCCCCGCCAGCCTGCGCTTTGCGCAGCAGCTGGTGCAGTGGGGCGCCATGGTGCGGGTGCCGACCACCCTCAATTCGATTTCCGTGGACCAGCGCCGCTGGCGCGAACTGGGTATCGACGCGGCGCTGGGCGAACCTGCCAGTGCGCTGGGCGATGCCTACATGGCGATGGGCGCGCAAATGAGCTTTACCTGCGCCCCCTACCTGCTAGACAGCGCGCCGAAGCTCGGCGAGCAGATCGTGTGGGCCGAGTCCAACGCCGTGGTGTACGCCAACAGCGTGCTCGGCGCGCGTACCCTGAAATACCCCGACTACCTGGATATCTGCATCGCCCTGACCGGCCGCGCGCCGCTGATCGGCTGCCACCTGGAGGCCCAGCGCAAGGCGCGGGTGCAGATCGACCTGCCGGCGCTGACCCACCTGGACGATGCGTTCTACCCGCTGCTGGGCTATCACATCGGCGCCATGGTCGGCAGCCAGATCCCGCTGGTGACGGGGCTGGAGCGTTTTGCCCCGACCCACGACGACCTCAAGGCCTTCGGCGCCGCGTTCGCCACCACCTCGGCGGCGCCGCTGTTCCATATCGCCGGGGTCACACCCGAAGCGCTGGACCCGGCCCAGGCGGTCAGCGCGGGCGAGGTGCTGCCGGTAAAACGCATTGCCCTGGCCGACCTGCTGGTGAGCTGGCGCGAGCTGAACAGTGCCCGTGACAGCCAGGTGGACCTGGTGTCGCTGGGCAACCCGCACTTCTCCCTGGGCGAGTTCGCGCACCTGGCACAGCTGTGCCGCGGGCGCACACGCAACCCGGCGGTCAGCCTGGTGATCACCTGCGGCCGTGCGGTGCTGGAGCAGGCCCGTGACGCCGGCCACCTTGCCCCGATCGAAGCCTTCGGCGCGGTGCTGGTGACCGACACCTGCTGGTGCATGCTCGGCGAGCCGGTGATCCCGCCCGCCGCCCGCACACTGATGACCAACTCGGGCAAATACGCCCACTACGCCCCCGGGCTGGCGGGCCGGGCGGTGCATTTCGCCAGCCTTGGCGAGTGCGTCGAGGCCGCCTGCACCGGCAGCGCCAGCGGTCGCCTGCCGGCCTGGCTGCAGCCGGCCGCCCCACAGGAGAGCTCCGCGCATGTTTGACTACACCTTCCAATGGCGCTCGGCCCTGCGCGCCCTGCCCGACATGCTGGCCGGCGCCTGGGTCACCTTCGAGACCGCCGCGCTGTCGATGATCTTCGGCGTGCTGATCGCCCTGGCCTTGACCGTGATGCGTGAAGCGCAGCAGCCGGTGTTGCGCGGCATCGGCAATGCCTGGGTATCGATTGCGCGCAACACCCCTTCGCTGTTCCAGATCTACATCCTGTACTTCGGGCTTGGCTCGCTGGGGCTGCACGTGAGTTCGTGGTTCGCGCTGCTGGCCGGCATCACCTTCAACAACGCCGGGTACCTGGCGGAGAACTTTCGCGGCGGGCTCAAGGCAGTGCCGACCACGCAGATGCGCGCGGCACGCTCGCTGGGCATGAGCGCGTTCCAGGCCTACCGCATGATCATCGTGCCGCAGCTGCTGCGGGTGGTGTTCTACCCCTTGAGCAACCAGATGGTGTGGGCGGTGCTGATGACCTCGCTGGGGGTGATCGTGGGGCTCAACAACGACCTCACCGGCGTGACCCAGGACTACAACGTCAAGACCTTCCGCACCTTCGAGTACTTCGCCATTGCAGCGGTGCTGTATTACCTGATCGCCAAGCTGATCGTCGCGGTGGCCCGGCTGATGGCCTGGCGGCTGTTCCGTTACTGAGGAGCTGTCCATGTTTTCTACAAGCTTTACCTGGAACGACATGCTGTTCCTGCTCGACGGGGCCTGGGTCACCCTGCAGCTGACCTTCTGGTCGATCATGCTGGGCTCGGTGGCCGGGCTGGTGTTCGGCCTGCTGCGTGCGCTGCTGCCACGCGCCAGCCTGCCGCTGGCCTGGGTGCTGGATGTGTTTCGCAGCGTGCCGCTGCTGATCCAGTTCGTGCTGTTCAACTCGTTCAAGAGCATCGTGGGCCTGAACATCAGCGCCTTCAGCGTGGGCTGCATCGTGCTGGGGGTGTACGCCGCGGCGTACTTCACCGAGATCGTACGCAGCGGTGTGCTGGCGGTACCGCCCAGCGTGCGCCGGGCCAGTCGGTCGCTGGGCCTGAGCTACCTGCAGGACCTGCGCTGGATCGTGCTGCCGATGGCCTCGCGGGTGGCCTTTCCGGGCTGGCTGAACCTGGTGCTGAGCGTGATGAAGGACACCGCGCTGGTGATGTGGATCGGCATCGTCGAATTGCTGCGCGCCTCCCAGACCATCGTCACGCGGATTCAGGAACCCCTGCTGGTGCTGTGCATCGCGGGCCTCATCTATTACGTCATGAGCCTGGTGGTCGCACGCCTGGGCGCCCGACTGGAAAGAAGGTGGCAAGAAAATGATTGAGATCGACAACGTACACAAATCCTTCGGCGACCTGGAAGTGGTCAAGGGCGTGAGCCTGACGGTGAACAAGGGCGAGGTGGTTTCGATCATCGGCGGTTCGGGCTCGGGCAAGTCGACCCTGCTGATGTGCATCAACGGCCTGGAGCCGATCCAGAAGGGCAGCATTCGCGTGGACGGCATCGAGGTGCACAACCGCGCCACCGACCTCAACCGCCTGCGCCAGAAGATCGGCATCGTGTTCCAGCAGTGGAATGCCTTCCCGCACCTGACGGTGCTGGAGAACGTGATGCTGGCGCCGCGCAAGGTACTGGGCAAGAGCCGCGAGGAAGCCGAGGCACTGGCGATCCGGCAGCTGACCCACGTGGGGCTGGGCGACAAGTTCAAGACCTTCCCCGGCAAGTTGTCCGGTGGCCAGCAGCAGCGCATGGCGATTGCCCGGGCGCTGGCGATGTCGCCGGACTACATGCTGTTCGACGAGGCCACCTCGGCGCTCGATCCGCAACTGGTGGGCGAAGTGCTGGACACCATGCGCATGCTTGCCGAGGACGGCATGACCATGGTGCTGGTGACCCACGAGATCCGCTTTGCGCGGGATGTGTCGGACCGGGTGGCGTTCTTTCGCAACGGGCTGGTGCACGAGATCGGCTCGCCGGACCAGGTGATCGGCAACCCGCAGCAGCCGGAGACGGCGGCGTTTCTCAAGTCAGTGAAGTAACCAGGGGCCTCATCGCGGGTCAAGCCCGCTCCCACACAGATCAGCCCATACCCTGTGGGAGCGGGCTTGACCCGCGATGAGGCTGCGCAGCAGCCCCAATCAATCAGGAGCCAGGCAATGCGTTCATCAAAGGTGATTCATGTAGTCAGCTGCCACGCCGAAGGCGAGGTCGGCGATGTGATTGTCGGTGGCGTCGCGCCGCCACCGGGCGACACCCTGTGGGAACAGTCGCGCTGGATCGCGCAGGACGACACCCTGCGCAATTTCGTGCTCAACGAACCGCGTGGCGGCGTGTTCCGCCACGTCAACCTGCTGGTGCCGCCCAAGAACCCGGCCGCGCAGATGGGCTGGATCATCATGGAGCCGGCCGACACCCCGCCGATGTCCGGCTCCAACTCGCTGTGCGTGGCCACGGTGCTGCTCGACAGCGGCATCCTGCCGATGACCGAGCCGCAGACCCGCCTGGTGCTCGAAGCCCCCGGCGGTCTGATCGAGGCCGTGGCCGAATGCCGGGACGGCAAGGTGCAGCGCGTGGAGGTCAGGAACGTGCCCTCCTTCGCCGACCGCCTGGACGCCTGGATCGAGGTCGAGGGCGTGGGCTCGCTGCAGGTCGACACCGCCTATGGCGGCGACAGTTTCGCGATTGTCGATGCCCAGCGCCTGGGCTTCGCCATTCGCCCCGACGAGGCCGCCGACCTGGTGGAGGTGGGCCTCAAGATCACCCGCGCCGCCAACGAACAACTGGGTTTTGTGCACCCGCTCAACCCCGGCTGGTCGCATATCTCGTTCTGCCAGATCGCCGCGCCCATCGTGATGGAGAATGGCGTGGCCACCGGTGCCAACGCGGTTGTGATCCAGCCCGGCAAGATCGACCGCTCCCCCACCGGCACCGGCTGTTCGGCGCGCATGGCAGTGTTGCAGGCCAAGGGCCTGATGCAGGTGGGCGAACGCTTCATCGGCCGCTCGATCCTGGGCTCGGAGTTCCACTGTCGCATCGATTCGCTGACCGAAGTGGCCGGGCGCGCCGCCATCTACCCGTGCATTTCGGGGCGCGCCTGGATCACCGGCACCCACCAGTTGCTGCTCGACCCCGCCGACCCGTGGCCACAAGGCTACCGACTGTCGGACACCTGGCCCGGCGCCTGATCACTAAGCCCTTGATTCACAAACCCTAAGCAAAAAGACCAGCAAAAACCCCGAAATAACGCTGGTCTGCTTCACACACATAAAATATCGTATACGAAATACTAACAACCACCGGAGACAACCAATGAGCAAGCGCATCAACTGGAGTGGCGTGTTCCCTGCGGTCACCACCCAATTCAACGACGACTTCTCCATCAACCTGGAAAAAACCCACCAGGTGATTTCCAACGTGATCCGCGACGGCGTGTCGGGCCTGGTGGTGTGCGGCTCGGTGGGCGAGAACACCTCGCTGACGGCCGAAGAAAAGATTGCCGTGACCGAAGTGGCGGTGGATGCCTCGCGTGGTCGTGTGCCGGTGATCTGCGGCGTGGCCGAGTTCACCAGCGTGCAGGCCGCCAAGGTGGCCAACGCGGTGCGCAAGGTGGGCGTGGACGGGGTGATGCTGATGCCGGCGCTGGTGTACGGCTCCAAGCCGTTCGAGACCGCCGAGCACTACCGTTACGTGGCCAAGCATGCCGACGTGCCGCTGATGGTCTACAACAACCCGCCGATCTACAAAAACGACGTGACCCCGGACATCCTGATTTCCCTGGCCGACTGCGACAACGTGGTGTGCTTCAAGGATTCCTCCGGCGACACCCGTCGTTTCATCGACGTGCGCAACGAGGTGGGTGACCGCTTCGTGCTGTTCGCCGGCCTCGACGACGTGGTGCTCGAAAGCATCGCGGTGGGCGCCGAGGGCTGGGTGTCGGGCATGTCCAACGTGTTCCCCAAGGAGGGCGAGACGATCTTCCGCCTGGCCAAGGCCGGACGCTTTGCCGAGGCCATGCCGATCTACGAGTGGCTGATGCCGATCCTGCACCTGGATGCCCGCGCCGACCTGGTGCAGTGCATCAAGCTGTGTGAAGCCATTGCCGGTCGCGGCAGCGCGCTGACCCGTCCACCGCGCCTGGCCCTGCCAAAGGACGACCGCGAGTTCGTCGAGCAGATCATGGCCAAGGCCCTGGCCAATCGCCCTGAACTGCCGGATGTCGGCCTCTGAGTGAGTGCCGGGCGGGCCTCTCTGCGGGGCCCACCCGGCGCGCCTGTTTTTCTGTCTTGCGCCTGCACAGGAAACGCCAGCATGAGCACTGCACACCCCTCTCCCCGCGCATCCACCGCCCCGGCGGGCCTCAAGCGTGTGGTAGCGGCCGCCATGGCCGGTACCGTCGCCGAATGGTATGAATTCTTTCTCTACGGTACGGCCTCGGCACTGGTGTTCGGCCAGTTGTTCTTTCGCCAGACCGACAGCCCCATCGACGGCATCATCGCCGCCTTCGCCCTCTACGCCGTAGGTTTTCTGGCCCGCCCGCTGGGCGGCCTGGTGTTCGGCCACTATGGCGACAAGTTCGGGCGCAAGCGCCTGCTGCAACTGAGCCTGGTGGTGGTCGGCATCACCACCTTTCTGATGGGCTGCCTGCCCGGTTTCGACAGCATCGGCTACGCCGCGCCCATCCTGCTGGTGCTGCTGCGCCTGATCCAGGGGTTCGCCTTTGGCGGCGAATGGGGCGGCGCGATCCTGCTGGTGTCCGAGCACTGCCCGGACAACCGTCGCGGCTTCTGGGCCAGCTGGCCGCAGGCCGGCGTACCGGCCGGCAACCTGCTGGCCACGGTGGCGCTGCTGGCGCTGTCGAGCACCCTGAGCGAGGAGCAGTTCCTGGCCTGGGGCTGGCGCGTGGCGTTCTGGCTGTCGGCACTGGTGGTGCTGATCGGCTACTGGATCCGCTCCAGCGTGGATGATGCTCCGATCTTCAAGCAGGCCCAGGCCCGCCAGGCGCAGCACAAGGTGCAGCAGCTGGGTGTGGTGGAAGTGCTGCGCCACCACTGGCGTTCGGTGCTGGTGGGCATCGGTGCGCGGTTTGCCGAGAACATCCTGTACTACACCGTGGTGACCTTCTCGATCACCTACCTCAAGCTGGTGGTGCACAAGGACACCTCGCAGATTCTGCTGCTGATGTTCGGCGCGCACCTGCTGCACTTCTTCCTGATCCCGCTGATGGGCTACCTGTCCGACCTGGTGGGGCGCAAGCCGGTGTACCTGACCGGTGCGGTGCTGACCGCGTTCTGGGGCTTCGTCGGCTTCCCGATGATGGACACCGGCAACAACTGGCTGATCATGGCGGCGATCACCCTGGGCCTGGCCATCGAGTCGATGACCTATGCGCCCTACTCGGCGCTGATGGCCGAGATGTTCCCCACCCATGTGCGCTACACCGCCTTGTCGCTGTGCTATCAGGTGGCGCCGATTTTCGCCGGCTCCCTGGCACCGCTGATCGCCATCACCCTGCTCAACAAGTACAACAGCTCGACGCCGATTGCCTGGTACCTGGTGGGCGCCGCGGCGATTTCCATCGTCGCCGTCGGCCTGACCCGTGAAACCCGTGGCAAGTCGCTGCACCTGGTCGACGCCGAGTCGGCCGAGCGGGTTGCCGCCAGCACCGACACCGCCAGCGCTCGCGGCAACTCGCTGGCCTGAGCCCAACCCTTTCAACAGGAGGTCTGCATGACCGAGATCATCGGCCACAACTACATCGGCGGTGCGCGCAGCGCCGCCGGCAGCATCACCCTGCACAGCCATGACGCCACCACCGGCGACGCCCTGCCGTACCGTTTCACCCAGGCCACCGCCGAGGAAGTGGACGCTGCCGCCCGCGCCGCAGCGGCGGCCTACCCGACGTTTCGCAACCTGCCGGCCGGGCGCCGGGCGGAGTTTCTGGAGGCCATAGCCGAGCAGCTGGACGCGCTGGACGATGACTTCGTCGCGCTGGTAACCCTCGAAACGGCCTTGCCCACGGCACGGATCAAGGGCGAGCGCGGCCGCACCAGCGGGCAGATGCGCCTGTTTGCCCAGGTGCTGCGCCGGGGCGACTTCTACGGTGCACGCATCGACCGCGCATTGCCCGAGCGCCAGCCGCTGCCACGGGTGGACCTGCGCCAGTACCGTATCGGCGTGGGGCCGGTGGCGGTGTTCGGCGCCAGCAACTTTCCGCTGGCGTTCTCCACCGCCGGGGGCGATACCGCGGCGGCGCTGGCGGCCGGCTGCCCGGTGGTGTTCAAGGCCCACAGCGGGCACATGGCCACGGCCGAGCACGTGGCCAACGCGATCATTCGCGCCGCCGAGCGCACCGGCATGCCCGAGGGCGTGTTCAACATGATCTATGGCGCCGGGGTGGGCGAGGCGCTGGTCAAGCACCCGGCGATCCAGGCCGTGGGCTTTACCGGCTCGCTCAAGGGCGGGCGCGCGCTGTGCGACATGGCGGCGGCGCGGGCGCAGCCGATCCCGGTGTTTGCCGAAATGAGCAGCATCAACCCGGTGCTGGTGCTGCCGCAGGCGCTGCAGGTGCGCAGCGAGAAAATCGCCACGGAGCTGGCGGCGTCGGTGGTGATGGGCTGCGGGCAGTTCTGTACCAACCCCGGGCTGGTGATCGGGCTGCGCTCGCCGCAGTTTTCGGCGTTTGTTGCGCACTTGGCGGCGACGCTGGGCGGGCAGCCGGCGCAGACCATGCTCAATGCCGGCACCCTGCGCAGTTATGCCAAGGGCGTACAGGCGTTGCAGGCGCACCCTGGGGTGAGCCACCTGGCGGGCCGTGAACAACAGGGCAACCAGGCGCAGCCGCAGCTGTTCAAGGCAGATGTGAGCTTGCTGCTCGACGGTGATGCGCTGTTGCAGGAGGAGGTGTTCGGGCCGGCCACGGTGGTGGTGGAAGTGGCCGATGCGGATCAGTTGCACAGCGCGCTGGCGAGCCTGCATGGGCAGTTGACCGCCACCCTGATTGCAGAAGCCGACGACCTGGCGCAGTTTGCCCAGGTGCTGCCGCTGCTGGAGCAGAAGGTTGGGCGGGTGCTGTTCAACGGCTACCCGACCGGTGTTGAAGTGTGCGATGCGATGGTGCATGGCGGGCCCTACCCGGCCACCTCGGATGCGCGGGGGACGTCGGTGGGGAGCCTGGCGATCGATCGGTTCCTGCGGCCGGTGTGTTACCAGAACTGCCCGGATGATCTGCTGCCGGCGGCGTTGCAGGATGGCAACCCGTTGGGGATTGTGCGGTTGGTGGAGGGTTGTAGTAGTCGCGAACCGCTCTGACTGATTTGGGGCTGCTTTGCAGCCCATCGCGGGTCAAGCCCGCTCCCACAGGTACACCACTGTGTTCATGGTCAGTGGAGCCCCTGTGGGAGCGGGCTTGGCCCGCGATGGGGTTTCAGTTCAGCAATGCCTTGAGGTCGTTGTACAGCGCCTCGGGGATCTGCACGCCCTCCTCCAGGCTGCGCTTGCGCGCCTCGAAGCGGCGCTGTGACGGCAGCCGCGCACCCTGCCCCTCGATGCCCGCAAACACCGCCTCCGCCCGCGTCAGGTGCGCCTCGGCGCCCGCCCCCAGAAACCGCTGCGGGTCCAGCGCGAGGATCAGCTCGCCATGGTACGGCGAGGACTTGCTGCCCGCGTCATAGGCCAGCGACTCGGCACTGGTCAGGTCGCCGATCAGCGGCCCGGCAATCAGCTCGACCATCGCCGCCAGCGCCGAGCCCTTGTGCCCGCCAAAGGTCAGCATGGCGCCACTGTCGAGCACCACGTTCGGGTCGGTGCTCGGCTGCCCCTGGGCATCCACGCCCCAGCCTTCGGGGATGGCCTTGCCGGCGCGCCGATGCAGCTCGATGTCGCCGCGCGCAATCGCGCTGGTGGCAAAGTCGAACACGAACGGGTTGGCGCCCGCACGCGGCCAGCCGAACGCGATGGGGTTGGTGCCAAATACCGGCTGGCTGCCCCCGGCCGGCGCCACCCAGGCATGGCTGGGGTTGCACGCCAGCGCCACCAGGCCGGCCTCGGTCAGTTGTTCGATCTCGACCCACAACGCCGAAAAGTGCACGCAGTGGTTTATGGCCAGGGCCGCGATACCGTTGCTGCGGGCCTTGGCCTGCAGCATCGGCAAGCCGGCCTGGAACGCCAGCTGCGAGAAGCCGCCAGCAGCATCCACACGCACGATCGAGGGCGCCTGGTCGATCACCTGCGGCTCGGCCGCCGCCGACACCTTGCCGGCCTTGAGCGAGTTCACACAGCCGATCACCCGGTACAGCCCATGGGAGGCGCAGCCATCGCGCTCCCCGGCGACCACCGTGGCCGTCACCGCTGCGGCGTGCGCCGCGTTGAAACCGTTGTGCAACAGGATCGACTCTGCCAGTTCATGGGCTTGGGTAAGGGTCAGTCGAATCATGGTCAGCTCCTTGGACAGACCGTCCATCGTGCCCCATCGACCGGGGCCGGGCTTGATCGATTCGGACCACGGGCATGACGAACTTGGCACAGTGGCCAACAGCCCCCCACGCACACCCAGGGAAGCTGTTCAGTTTGTAATCAAACTGACGCAGCCCTTGTGGTACGCAGCGTGTAGCGCTTTATCCACAGAGCTACCCACTTTTTTTGTGGATAGCTTCAGCGCAGTTCGACCGGTTGCAGGTCGGCCCAGGATTCCACCGGGCCGGGGTTGCTCGGGTCGCTCGCGCCGCCCAGGCACACGGCAATCTTGTTCACCGCATTGAGTGCGCTGGTGACCGCGCCCTCGGCCCAGCCACCGGTCCAGGACACGTCGTCGCCGGCCAGCACGAAGCCGTAGGGCGTGGCGCTGCCCACCCCGGTCATGAACTGCGCGAAGAGCCTGCGCTGGTAGGCGTACTGCCCGGGCAGGTTCATCTTGAAGGCGCCCAGGTAGTGCGGCTGGTCCTCCCAGTTGAACTCGACGAAGGTGTTGCTGGCACTGTAGTGCGCGGCGAGGTCCACGTTGGGGTAGATGGCCTGCAGCAACGTGGTGCACAGCTGGGCATGCTGCGGCGCCGGCCTGGCGCGGTCGCCCAGGAACTTCAGCGCATCGTCGTTCCAGGTGTACGACAGGAAGATGCCGCTGCCGCGGTAGCCGCTTGGCGCCTGCGCGTAATCGACCAGGTAGGTGCCACGGGTGAGGCCATCGGACAGCGTCACGCTCAGCGTGCGTTCCTGCATCGGCCCCGGTCGTTCGTGCCAGAAGGGCCGCCGGGTGGCCGCGAAGATCTTTGCCGACTGCATGTAGTGGGTGTATTTGACGGCCTCCCAGGTCGCGCTGGGCAGCAGCGCGTCCATGGCCTTCAGTTGCGGCACGGTGCCGCTGGCGCGCAGTTTGTCGAGCACCCGCAGGTGCGGGGTGTAGACCACGTGGCCGATGGTCAGCCAGGCGCTGGTATCGCGCTTGAGGTCGTGGACCAGTACCGAGAACTCACCGTTCGCCAGCGGGCTGATATGCCGGACTTCCTGGTTGAACGGCTCGGCAAATACCTGGCGGGTCATCGACTCGACGCTGCTGTCGCCCTGGCCGTTGGCGCAGGGGTCGCCCAACGCAGTGGGCGATTGCGTCCACAGCGCCCTGGGCAGTGCATCGGCGCCCTGGTACATGAGCCGGTGGCTGGCATCCAGCCCGGTGTACAGCACCCGCAGCACTTCGAGGATGCTGTTGGGGTAGTCGGTGTTCCAGCCACCGGTGCCGAAGCCGATCTGGCCGAACAGGTTGATCTGCTCGCGGCTCCACCCCGACTCCTGCAGCAGGGCCTGGTAGAAGCTGACGTCGTCCCAGCTGCGGCCGGCGCCGCAGTGGACGATGGCATTCCACAGGCGCTTGATGGCTTTCTGGTCGATGCTGCCTTCGGTCATGGCGGTTTCCAGTTCATGGAAGTGGAACGGCGCGCCCGCCAGAAAGGTATCGAAGAATTGCTCTTCGAGCTGCAGGTACTCCGGTGGCACGGGAAACACCGGGCTGTCGTGCTCGTAGTACTTCACGCAGCCCTGGTAGTCGACCACGGTGCTGACTGCGGCCGCTGTGCCGGGGTTGGGAAAGTCCGCCGACTGCGCGCTCATGCCCACCTTGTCGAAGTAGTGGAACAGCGCCTTGCCGGATACCGGAAAGCGCATGGCGCCCAGCTCGCAGATCACCTCGGCGCCGGGGTCGCCCATGACCCTGGAATACAGCCGCCCGCCGATGCGCTCGCCGGCCTCCAGCACCACCGGGTGCAGGCCCATCTTCAGCAGTTCGTAGGCCGCCACCAGGCCGGCGATACCGGCGCCGACCACCAGCACCTTGCGGCCCCAGCACTCGGGCGGCACGCGGCACAGCGGCTGGCCGGCGGCACGAGCGGCGGCGAGGTAGTCGGCGTAGTGGAACGGGAAGTCCGGGACCAGCGCGGTCACGTCCTTGTTGCGGGCAAGTGGCGTCCTGCGGGGGCTGCGCGAAGGGATGGCGGACATGGCAGTGGCTCCAGGGGCAATCGGGCTCTTGCGTTGAAGTCACAAAGACTGCCAGCGATGTGACTACTTTCAGAAAAGACCAGATCGACCCGGAGCACCAACACGCACCCGACCGGCGGCCTGTGACGTACACAGGCCGCCGGTGCGATTCAAGGTGCGGCTTTGTGGCGCGCCATGTAGTCCTCGTACTCGCGCGACATCACGTAGAGCTTGATCTGCTCGACCTCCTCGGGCTTGAGCGAGTCGTCGAACGACGGCATGCCCAGTGGCTTGAGCGCGCCCTGCAGGACGATCTGCTGGAAGTGCTCGCGGGTGGCGTCGCTGGACTGGCGCAGGTCGGGGATCAAACCGCCGCTGATGGTGCCCATGCCGTGGCACACGCTGCAGAACTGGCCATACAGCTGCTTGCCGGCCTGCACCTGCTCGGGTGCTGCGGTGACGGGCTGGGGCACGCGCTCGACCTTGGCGGGCGCCGGGGCCGGTGGCGGCAACTGCGCCTTGCCATCGAGGGCGAACACCAGCAGGCGGCTGCGGTTCTTCATGCCCGGCAGGTTCATCGACTCGCCGCCGGTCAGGGTGGCCACGCCGCCCCAGCCGGCCATGATCGCCACGTACTGACGCCCGGCCAGTTCGAAGGTCATGGGCGCGGCAACGATGCCGCTTTGCGCCTCGAACTGCCACAGCGCCTCGCCCTTGTCGGCGGAATAGGCATGCATCTGCCCCGCCGCGGTGCCCTGGAACACCAGGTTGCCGGCGGTGCTCAGGGTGCCGCCGTTCCAGTGCGTGGGGTACGGCACCTTCCAGGCGGCCTTCTGCTTGACCGGGTCCCAGGCCAGCAAGGCGCCGCTGACCACGGCGGCCGGCACGTCGGTGGCGTCGGCAAAGCCGGCGGCGGTGTTGAATGCCTTGCGGGTGACGAAGTCCTTGCCTTCGTTGCGGTACACACCGGGCACTTCCTGGTAGGGGATGTACACCAGGCCGGTGCCGGGGTTGAACGACATCGAATGCCAGTTGTGCGCGCCGAAGGGGCTGGGCCACATCACGATGGGCTCTTTTTCGTAGCGCACCCCAGGGGCCTCGACCGGCCGGCCGGTGGCGAGGTCGACCTTCTCGGCCCAGGTGACCTTGCCGAACTTCTCGGCCGAGATCAGCTTGCCGTTGGTGCGGTCGAGCACGTAGAAGAAGCCGTTTTTAGGCGCCTGCATCAGGACCTTGCGCGGTTTGCCGTCGATGTTCAGCTCGGCCAGGGTGATCTGCTGGGTGGCGGTGAAGTCCCAGCTGTCGCCCGGGGTGACCTGGTAGTGCCAGGCCAGCTTGCCGGTGTCGGGGCGGATGGCGAGGATCGACGACAGGTACAGGTTGTCGCCACCGCCCGGGCTGCGCACCTCGCGGTTCCACGGCGAGCCGTTGCCGGTGCCGACGTAGAGCAGGTCCAGCTCGGGGTCGTAGGCCATGCTGTCCCACACCGTGCCGCCACCGCCGAGCTTCCAGTACTGGTCGCCCTGCCAGGTCTTGGCCGCTTCGCGCAGTTCGGGATGCTCGTAGGGCAGCGCCGGGTCGCCCGGTACGGTGTAGAAGCGCCAGGCCAGTTTGCCGGTGTCGGCGTCATAGGCCGAGACGAAGCCGCGCACGCCGTATTCGGCGCCGCCGTTGCCGATGATGACCTTGCCTTTGACCACCCGTGGCGCGCCGGTGATGCTGTAGGGCTTGGCCGGGTCGGTGGTCTGCTGGCTCCAGATGGCCTTGCCGGTCTTGGCGTCGAGGGCGATCAGACGCCCGTCCAGGGTGCCGACGTAGACCTTGTCGCCCCACAGTGCCACGCCGCGGTTGACCGCGTCGCAGCACGAGGTACGGGCCTTGACCTTGGCCACCTCGGGGTCGTAGCGCCACAGCTCCTTGCCGCTGGCGGCGTCGACCGCGATCACCCGGCTCCAGGACATAGAGGTGTAGATCACCCCGTCGTGGAACAGCGGTGTCGCCTCCAGGCCGCGGGTGTTGTCCAGGTCCATGTACCAGGCCAGGCCCAGCGACTTGACGTTGCTGGCGTCGATCTGTTTGAGCGGGCTGAAGCGTTGTTCGGCATAGGTGCGGCCGTGGCTGAGCCACTCGCCGCCGGCCTGTTCGGTGGCGCGGATGGCGGCCTCGTCCACCCCGGCGGCAAGGGCTGCCAGCGGGGTGGCCAGGCACAGCATCAGCAATGAAGTACGCAAAGGTTTTTTCATGTTCGGTGTCCTCGGTGATGGCTGCAGGTGCGGGTCAGAACACCTGCATCAGGCGTACGTTGAAGCGGTCGCCTTCCTTGAAACCGTTTTCCACCGACTGGTCACGGCCATAGTTGAACAGCAGCTGGGTCTTGGGGGTGACGAACCAGCCTGCGCCCACCAGAAACTTGGCGGTGTCGGGTTTGTCGTGCTGGTCGACGCCGTCCAGGCGGGTTTCGCCGCCCCACAGCCTGGAGTAGCCCACGCGCAGGTCCAGGCTCGGGGTGAGCTGGTAGCGCAGGAACGCCTGGCCCTGGTACAGCGCGGACTGGCGCAGGGTCAGACCGGCGGAGGTGGCGTCGTCGTTCTTGCCGAACCAGGTGACGTCGCCGATCAGGTCCAGCCACCACTTGTCGCCCAGGCCCTGGATGTAGCCGGCCTGCAGCGCGAACTTCCAGCGGTTCTCGCCGATGTTGAGCGCGTCGTCGCGGTCGTAGCGGCCGGTGGGCACGTAGAGGAACGGGGTGATGCCGAAATAGGTCTTTTCTTCCGGGCGCTCCACCAGCCACACGGTGGAGGCCAGGATCAGGTCGCCGATGCCGCCATCGCTCTTGCCCAGGCCCGAGGTGTCGCGCTTGCCTTCGAGCTGGCCGAAGGGCAGCAGGAACTGCGGGTCGATGGTGAACCCGCCCAGCTTCATGAAGTGCACGCCCCTGAGAATGCCGATGTCGGAGTTCAGCCCGGCACGCACCGGCTGCTTGTGGCCACCGGAGTACAGCGAGCGACGTTCGGCATGCTGGTAGTAGACCATGCCCAGGTTGGTGCCTTCGGGCAACGCGGTGTAGTCCCCGGCGTCCACATCCACGGCGTGCGCCTGGCTGCCCAGGCAGCCGGCGAGGCCCAGCGTCCAGGCCTGTGCCCAGCCCAATGCAGTACGACGGCGGTGTGCCGGCACGCTTGACAGTACGGTCTTGCTCATCGAGTCACCTGTTTATTGTTTTTGTCGGATGAGCCACCCAATGGGCGGCACACAGGCCGTAGCAGGCTTCGTGCCAACGAAATTAATCTATTGATATCAATTGGTTGCGCTTTGAGGGCGTCAACCTGCGGTGAAGTGCCCGGCTGCCACCTGCCCCGTTGCAGGCCCGGTTTGCAAGGCTTTGCGGGGTTTCTCAGGGGCGTCTCATGTGTCTCACCGTTTGTCTCGACCTAATACGCACAGAACCGGCTCAAGCCCTCCAAACCCCTGAAAAACAAGTACTTTGGTAGTAGAAAAAAGCTGGCACAAGGGTTGCTGAATGCCTCGGGTTCCTTTCAATAACAAGAGAGCCACACCCATGACCCATGCCTTCCCGGTTCACAGTGATACCCAGGCGTTCGTACAGCGTCAGCACCGCATGCTGATCGGTGCCGACTGGCGCGGCGCCAGCGATGGCGCCACGCTGCAACTGCTCAACCCGGCCAACGGCCAGGCGCTGGCCCAGGTGCCTGCCGCCACGGTCGAGGATGTCGACCAGGCGGTACGTGCCGCGCGCCAGGCGTTCGATGACTCGCCCTGGAGCCGCATGCGCCCGCGCGAGCGCCAGAACTTGTTGTGGAAGCTGGCCGACCTGATCGAGCGCGATGCCCAGGTGTTCGCCGAGCTCGAATGCCTGAACAACGGCAAGAGCGCGCAGGTGGCGCGGGTGATGGACGTGCAGATGGCCATCGACTCGCTGCGCTACATGGCTGGCTGGGCAACCAAGATCGAAGGCACCACGGTCGACCCGTCGCTGCCGCTGTTCGACGGCGAGTTCCATGCCTATGTGCGCCGCGAGGCGGTAGGTGTGGTGGGTGCCATCGTGGCGTGGAACTTCCCTCTGCTGCTGGCCTGCTGGAAGCTTGGGCCGGCGTTGGCCACCGGGTGCAGCGTAGTGCTCAAGCCGGCGGACGAGACCCCGCTGAGCGCGCTCAAGCTGGCCGAACTGGTACTGGAGGCCGGCTACCCGGCGGGTGTGTTCAACGTGGTCACCGGCGTGGGCGCGGTGGCCGGTGCGGCGCTGTCGGCGCACCCGCTGCTGGACAAGGTGACCTTCACCGGCTCGACCGAGGTGGGCAAGCTGATCGGCAAGGCGGCGATGGATTCGATGACGCGGGTGACGCTGGAGCTGGGCGGCAAATCGCCGACCATCATCCTGGCCGACGCCGACCTTGAGGTGGCCGCTGCCGGTGCCGCCAGCGCGATCTTCTTCAACCAGGGGCAGGTGTGCTGCGCGGGGTCGCGCCTGTATGTGCACCGCAAGCATTTCGACCGCGTGGTGGCCGATATTGCCGGCATCGCCAACGGCATGAAGCTGGGCAATGGCCTGGACCCGAGCATCGACATGGGCCCGTTGATCTCGGCCAAGCAGCAGGCACGGGTGGGCCGCTACATCGACATGGGCCGCGAGCTGGGCGCCAAGGTGGCGTGTGGCGGCGAGTATTACGGGCCGGGGTATTTCGTGCAGCCGACGGTGATTGCCGACGTCGACCAGCAGTGCCCGCTGGTGCAGGAGGAGATTTTCGGGCCGGTGCTGGTGGCGATTCCGTTCGACGACATGGACGAGGCGATTCGCCTGGCCAACGACAGTGCCTATGGCCTGGGCGCGAGCATCTGGTCCAACGACCTGGCGCAGGTGCACCGCATGGTGCCGCGCATCAAGTCGGGCTCGGTGTGGGTCAACTGTCACAGTGCGCTGGACCCGGCGCTGCCGTTTGGCGGCTACAAGCTGTCGGGCGTGGGGCGCGAGATGGGCGCGGCGGCCATCGAGCATTACACCGAGCTGAAGTCGGTGGTGATGAAGCTGTAGGCGGCAGTTGGGGCCGCTCTGCGGCCCGATCGCGGGTCAAGCCCGCTCCCACAGGGGGGGGCTTGCGCCGTGATGGGGTCAGCCCAGTACAGGGCGGAAGAAACTGCGCTCGTAGCTGATGATGCACCGGGTGTCTTCGGCGTACTTGAACGCGGCGATGCACTCGGCGTCGGTTTTCGACTGTTCGCGGTAACGTTCGTACGCTGCCAGGCTCGGGAACGAGAACATCGCCAGGGCGACGTTGTTGGCGCCTTCGCTGGGCAGGAAGTAGCCATGGTGCTGGCCGCCGAATTTCTCCACCAGCGGTATCCACATGCGCCCGTAGGCTTCGAACTCTTGCAGCTTGTAGGCATCGACGATGTAGCGCAGGTAGCAGGTAACCATTGCAGCACTCCATGAAAGGGACCGGCAGCGAGCCTAGTGGGCGTCACGGGCGGGCGTCAATACGCGACAGGTGCAGCGAGCATCAGCGCTCGCACCGTTGAACCCGTGTGCAGCCCTTCAGCGGGTCGGTGCCGCCGGCGCCTGTTCGATGTGGCGCAGATGGCTTGAAGGCACCCAGCCGGCCTGCGCGTCGCGCGGCCTTGTGCACCAGGACCAGCCGTTGAGCGACCTCACGCAGAGCACTTCATCGCCAATGTCCACGTCCAGCTCCCTGGCGGTGTAGTCCTCGCGCGCGCGGCCTGCCTGCTCGCCCAGCCTTTCGATCACCTGCGCCGGTACCCAGCCACCCTGCTGGCCGGGCGTGGTGCAGAAGTACCAGTTGTCCCATCCTTCATCGCCCTGGTACACCTCCCCCACCTCCAGCACGGCCCCCTTGGCAAAGGTGATGGGCTGAGGGAATTCGCTGTGGTGCGCTTTAATCACGCGGTATTGCATGTGCCTTCTCCTTGGTGAACTGAAGCCGGTGCCCACCCAGCGGCGCGGCTGTGCGAAAATAGCGCCTTTGTTATCAACAGGTTGGAGATGTACGGTTTGGTTACACACTATTCGGCGAACGGCGCCAATGCCGCCTGCGGGCGTACCAGTCAGACCCTCAACAGCACTCAGGCAGCGGATCAGGTGTCGTGCAAGTCCTGCCTGCGCTCGCTGGCTGCCCCCGACTCGGCAGCCGTGGCCGCCAAGGCCAAGACCCCTTCGCTGGCCGAACTGCGCAAGCAGCGCCAGCAACAGGCCGCGCCGGCGCCGGTGCCCGCGTTCAGCGTCAAGGCCAGCTGGCAGGCCCGCCTGAGCAGCCAGGCCGACCGTTGCCGCCTGCCACGCGGTGCGCGCAAGCAGATCTGCGTGTGACCCCCGGGCAGGCCGGCTTGCCGTGGCAAGTCGGCCTGCCCGCCGTTGCCCTGCAACGGATAATCGAGCGGTTTTCATAACCCCGCGCCACCACCGCTTGCGCGCCTGGCGACTTCAGGCCAGTGGCTGGATCACGTCGACCCACTGCGCGTTGACCAGGGTGGCCAGGCGCTCGGGCTCGATGCGCACCGCCGCATTGACCGCACCGCCGGCGGGGAAGACCACCTCGAAGTCCTTCAGCGACTCGTCGCAGTACACCCGCAGCGGCTGGCTCAGGCCGAAGGGGCACACGCCGCCGATGGGGTGGCCGGTGTGCTGCTCGACCTGCTCGGCCTCGAGCATGCGTGCCTTGACGCCGAACTGCTGCTTGTACTTGCGGTTGCACAGGCGCGCATCGCCGCGTACCACCAGCACGATCACCTCCTCCCCCACGCGCAGCGAGAGCGATTTGGCGATCTGCCCCGGCTCGACCGCCAGCGCCTCGGCGGCCAGGGCGACGGTGGCGGTGCTGGACGCCAGTTCCAGCACCTGCAGGTCGGGTGAATGGTGGGAGAAAAACGCTTTGACTGACTGCAGACTCATCTTCGCTTGATCCTCTGAAAAAACAGCCCTGGCGGGATACCGTTGCGTACCCTACCAGCTTGGGCAGGCAAAAAACTCAGTCGCCCAACGCGACGCCCTCGCGACGTGGGTCGGCACCGGCCGACCAGCCCTGCCCATCACGCACGATGACCTGCGTGCCGCTGGTCATCTCGATGGGCGATACCGCATGCCCGCGGGCCTTGAGCTGCTCGATCAGGGCGGGGCCGATCAGCCCGGCCTCCACTTCGGTGCCGACGTTGCGGCTGCCGAAGTTGGGCAGGTCGACGGCCTGCTGCGGGTCGAGGTTCCAGTCCAGCAAGCCGATCAGCGCCTTGTTCACGTACTCGATGATCTGCGAGCCGCCGGGCGAGCCGAGGGCGGCCACCAGCTGGCCGCTGGCCTGGTCGAACACCAGGGTCGGCGCCATCGAGGAGCGCGGCCGCTTGCCCGGTGCGATGCGGTTGGCCACCGGCTTGCCGTTCTCCTCGGGGATGAACGAAAAGTCGGTCATCTGGTTGTTGAGCAGAAAGCCCTTGACCAGCACATGAGAGCCGAACGCCGCCTCGACCGAGGTGGTCATCGACAGCGCGCCGCCCTGATCGTCCACCGCAACGATCTGCGAGGTGGAAATGCGCAATGGCGAGCGGTCAGGCGCCCACGCCAGGGGCATGCCGGGCGGCACACCGGCAGTGGCGACGCCCATGCTCCGGTCACCGATCAGCGTGGCGCGCTGGGCCAGGTACGCCTTGCTGGTGAGCCCTGGCACATTGACCGGCACCTGGTCGCTGTCGGCCAGGTACAGGGCGCGGTCGGCATAGGCCAGGCGCTCGGCTTCGGCAATCAGGTGCACGGCCTGGGCGGAGGGTTGCATGACGCCCCCGGGGCGAGCTTTTTCGGGCGCCATCGCGACCAGGTCCAGTGCCGGTTTCTGGCGCTGCAGCGCCTCCAGGATGCCCAGCGTCTGGAGTACCGCGACGCCACCGGACGACGGTGGCGGCATGCCGCAGACCGTCCACTGCTTGTACGGCCCGCATACCGGCGCGCGCACCTTGGCCCGATAGCCTGCAATGTCGCCCAGCGACAACGTGCCGGGGTTACTGTGGGTATTGACCTGCTGCACCATCGCCTCGGCGATGGGCCCGTGGTAGAAGGCGTCCGGGCCCTGGTTGGCGATGGCCTCCAGGGTTTGCGCCAGCTCGGGGTTCTTCAGCAGCGTGCCCACGGGCAAGGGCTGGCCCTGGGGCGTGAGCAGGTAGCGGGCCAGTGCAGGCGACTGCGGTATCGAGGTGGAGGCGGCAATCAGGGCATGCAGCCGCGCAGACACGGGGAAGCCGTCGCGGGCCAGGTCGATGGCCGGCTGGAACAGCGCGCGCCAGGGCAGCTTGCCGTGTTGCTGGTGCGCCATCTCCAGGGCCCTGAGCACACCGGGCACGCCCACCGAGCGACCGCCGATCTGGGCGTCCTTGAATCCCATCGGCGTGCCGTCCGGCTTCAGGAACAGGCGGCTGTCGGCCCCTTGGGGCGCCGTCTCCCGCCCATCGAACGCCTGCACCTGCTTGCCATCCCAGTACAGGATGAAGGCGCCGCCGCCGATGCCGCTGGACTGCGGCTCCACCAGGGTCAACACCGCCTGCATGGCAATGGCGGCATCGATCGCAGACCCGCCCTTGCGCAGCATCGCCTGGCCGGCGGCGCTTGCCAGGGGGTTGGCTGCCGCGGCCATATGGTGCTGTGCCTGTACGGGGGCCATGCCTGTGCGGTAGCCCGAGGCGATTTCCGGGGCGGCGGGCAAGGCGGTGCTGGATGGCGCAGGCGGGGTTGCGCTGGTGCAGGCGCCGAGCAGCAACGCTGCCATCGAGAAGCCGAGGGCGTGGATCAGGTGTTTGCGGGTGGTTGGGTAACCGGTCAAGACCAACTCCATTGAGCGTTTGGGGAACGCGGGCAATGGTAGCGTGATTGACGCGAGTAGACCCGGCACCCACCGCGCCTTGTGCGGCGAATCCAATGCGCGTGCCCTGATTCTCGACGCGTAGGGTGCAGATTGATTAAGCTTCCCGCTTTAACGTTTCAGTTTGTTTCAAGGATTCAGATGACCATTCAGCAAGCGCCGCCACTCGCCTATTCCAGAGCCACCGTCGGCAAGATGGAAGCCGCCATGGCCCTGGGGAGTTTTGCCATCGGTACCGGCGAGTTCGCGATCATGGGGCTGATGCCCGACATCGCCAGCAACCTGCACCTGAGCGAGCCCCAGGTGGGCCATGCCATCAGCGCTTATGCCCTGGGCGTGATGGTGGGTGCGCCGGCCCTGGCGATTCTGGGCGCCAAGCTGCTGCGCAAGCACATGCTGCTGTTGCTGATGGCGCTGTATGCGATCGGCAACCTGGCCACTGCCTTCGCGCCCTCCTTCGCCGGGCTGGTGGCGTTTCGCTTTATCAGCGGCCTGCCCCACGGCGCCTACTTCGGCATCGCGGCGGTGGTGGCCTCGAGCATGGTGGCCACCGACCAGCGCGCGGGCGCGGTGGCACGGGTGATGATGGGGCTCACCCTGGCGATGCTGCTGGGCAACCCGGTGGCGACCTTCCTGGGGCAGTTCTTCGGCTGGCGTGCGGCGTTCGTGCTGGTGGGCGCGATTGCGCTGTGCACCATCGGGCTGGTGTGGCGCTACGTGCCGCAGCGTCACGATGAAGTGCGCAGCGACCCGCGCAAGGAGCTCCAGGCGTTTCGCCTGCCGCAGGTGTGGATGGCGCTGGCCATCGCCTCGATCGGTTTTGCCGGCATGTTCTGCGTGTTCAGTTACCTGGCGCCGACCATGCTGCAGGTGACCAAGGTGTCGCCACAGTGGATTCCATTCGGGCTGGCGGCGTTCGGGGTGGGCGGCATCATCGGCAACATCGCGGGCGGCAAGCTGTTCGACCGCCTGCAGTTTCGCGCGGTGGGGTTGGTGCTGGTATGGTCGATTCTCGTGCTGAGCCTTTTCCCCTTCGCGGCCAGTTCGCCGTGGGGCGTGCTGCTGGGCTGCGGGCTGGTCGGCACCATGATCGCACTGGCCGCCCCCTTGCAGATTCGCCTGATGGACATTGCACATGAAGCGCCGAGCCTGGCGGCGGCATCGAACCATGCGGCGTTCAACCTGGCCAATGCGCTGGGGCCATGGTTTGGCGGCATGGCGATTACCGCGGGGTTCGGCTGGACCAGTACCGGCTACATTGGCGCGGCGACTGCGCTGGTGGGGTTGGGGATCTACCTGGTGGCGCGGCGTATGAAGGGCGGGCACTGAGGGCCTGCCAGGTTTTGCCAAAGGAAAGAAACCAACGTGAACCAGCTTTCAATCGCCAGCTTCAAATCGAAGTACAGCCAGGGCTTCTACTCGACCTTCGCCATCGATGGCGCGCCGCTGGAAGTCTGGCTGCCAGCACGAGACCCCGCTGCACAGCTTCATCTGGTGGCAGCGCATGCCGGCCTCTACGGCGAAGACGATAATGAACTGGTGTGGGACCGCAGCTACTCCACTGCCCCTGGGTGGACCACCCTGGTGCCGCTGCTGGTGTGCTCCGATGACCTGGACCTGAGCTGCACGGTCATCGTCGTGGAGCAACACGCCCATGAGGACCACATCCACTGGCGGCGCTTCGGCCTGCTGCACGAGGTGATCACCCTGGAGCAGCCCCGCGTCAGCTGGTTCGAGGCCGCGTGCACCGCCACCTTTGGACGCGCCGAATTCCACCGCACACTGGATGAATTTCGCCGGCTGGAAGGCGTGGTGATGGCCTGGGACTAGGGTCTGTATGAAAAGTCTTGAGACGAAGGTCAGGCTGTTTTCAACGCAGCATCACCGAGTATCAAGGCTTTTCGTACAGAGCCTAGGCCGCTATCGAAGCCTGGACTGTTCGCATGCAGCCTTGAGGCGCTGCATGGCATCGGGCGCCATGGGCGCGGTCATCATGGCGTGATAGTTCATGCATTCCCGGGTTTGCTGCTCAGCCGTGGGAGCGCCGCTGGAGGTACAGCCGGCGAGGATGAACAGCGCAAGGGCCGTGATCAGTGGTTTCATTTATATATCCGCAACAAGTGACGCCATGGCCTCCAGCGCCTTGAGGCCTCAATGGTCACCATGGCCTGCGCGCATCTTGAAAAAGCGAACCTGCCGCTTATTGGCCAAGGCGGAAAATAATAATCAAAAGCCCTGCAGATGAGCATCATGAGGGTGGCTAACGTTCCCATGAAATCAATTCAATTTAACTCGTTCGATGCCCGGACATAAAATACGCCCCAATTAAGGAACACTTCAAGACGCCCGAGCAAAAAAACCTACAACGAATCAAACTTGCCGAAGAGGGCAAATGTAGATTCGGCTTTTATCTCGGACCATCAGGGCACCCGATTAAAATGAGCACAGCATTTACATTCTCGATCAAACGTATTCGTTTCGACGAACATTATCGCCCCGCTGAAAACACCCGCACGACCACCAACTTCGCGAACCTGGCGAGGGGGCAGCGTCGCCAGGAGAATCTGCGCAATACCCTGACGATGATCGACAATCGTTTCAACGCCCTGGCGCACTGGGACAACCCGAAAGGCGACCGCTACAACGTCGAACTTGAAATCATTTCCGTGGAAATGAACATGGATGCCGAGCACAGGGACACCGCCCTGCCGCTGATTGAAATATTGCAGACCACCATTGTGGATCGCAAAACAAGCGAACGCATCGAGGGCATCGTAGGCAACAACTTCTCCTCTTACGTGCGCGATTATGACTTCAGCGTACTGTTGCTGGGGCACAACAAGAACCAGCAGGGGTTCAGCACGCCGGAGGATTTCGGCGAGCTGCACGGCAAGCTGTTCAAGCATTTCGTGAACTCGAGCACTTATAAAGAACACTTCAAAAAACCACCGGTCATCTGCCTGAGTGTTTCCAGCAGCAAGACCTATCAGCGCACCGAAAACCAGCACCCGGTATTGGGCACCGAATACCAGCAGGACGAATATTCCCTGACCGATGAGTACTTCCGGAAGATGGGCCTGAAGGTTCGCTACTTCATGCCTGCCAACAGCGTGGCACCGCTGGCGTTCTACTTTGCGGGGGACTTGCTTGGGGATTACACCAACCTTGAACTGATCAGCACCATCAGCACGATGGATACCTTCCAGAAGATCTATCGCCCTGAAATCTACAACGCGAATTCAGCAGCAGGTCGATCCTATCAGCCGAGCTTGAATCACCAGGATTACTCGTTGACCCGCATTGTCTACGATCGAGAAGAGCGCAGTCAGTTGGCCATCGAACAGGGCAGGTTTGTCGAAGAGCACTTCATCAAGCCCTACCAGACCGTGCTTGAGCAGTGGTCCGCCCAATACGCGCTTTGATCATTCAGAACATACAAGGTCATCTATCGTGAAAAAACTGCTACCCACCTCCACTGCTGGCAGCCTGCCCAAACCGTCCTGGCTTGCACAACCCGAGACGCTCTGGTCGCCCTGGAAGCTGCACGGCGAGGAGCTGCTCGAAGGCAAGCAGGACGCCTTGCGCCTGGCCCTGCAGGAACAGCAACACGCAGGCATTGATATCGTCAGCGACGGCGAACAGACCCGCCAGCATTTCGTTACCACCTTTATCGAGCACCTGAGCGGAGTGGATTTCGAAAAGCGCGAAACCGTCAGAATTCGTGACCGCTATGACGCAAGCGTGCCGACCGTTGTGGGTGCTGTTGCCAGGCAGAAACCGGTGTTTGTCGAAGATGCCAGGTTTCTGCGCCAGCAGACCAGCCAGCCCATCAAATGGGCCCTGCCCGGCCCCATGACCATGATCGACACGCTGTATGACAGCCACTACAAAAGCCGGGAAAAGCTGGCTTGGGAATTTGCCAAGATCCTCAATCAGGAAGCCCGAGAGCTGGAGGCGGCGGGCGTGGACATCATCCAGTTCGACGAGCCTGCCTTCAACGTGTTCTTCGACGAGGTGAATGACTGGGGCGTGGCCACCCTGGAACGGGCGATCGAAGGGCTCAAATGTGAAACGGCCGTGCATATTTGCTACGGCTACGGCATCAAGGCCAATACCGACTGGAAAAAGACGCTGGGCTCGGAGTGGCGCCAATATGAGGAAGCCTTCCCCAAGCTGCAGAAATCCGGTATCGATATCATCTCGCTGGAGTGCCACAACTCCCATGTCCCGATGGACCTGATCGAGCTGATTCGCGGCAAGAAAGTGATGGTGGGGGCCATCGATGTGGCGAACCACGCCATCGAAACCCCCGAGGAAGTGGCCAACACCCTGCGCAAAGCGCTGCAGTTCGTGGACGCCGACAAGCTCTACCCGTGCACCAACTGCGGCATGGCCCCTCTGCCCCGCGAGGTGGCGCGCGGCAAGCTGAACGCCTTGAGCGCCGGCGCGGACATCGTGCGCAGAGAGCTCTTGAACCGATAAGGGTGCAGGAGGGGTTGCAGCGCTGATCGAGCGACTTGCCCCCTCCCCGCCGCCTTTGGACCCGCCCTTTCAGCCAGGACCTACCATGTCACGTTCCAGTACTGCCATCGAGCCATTGCGCTTTCGCGAAGCGCTCGGGCACTACGCATCCGGTATCACCGTGATCACGTCGCAGATCGAGGAGGAGCCGGTCGGCTTTACCTGCCAGTCGTTCTATAGCGTGTCGATGAGCCCGCCGCTGGTGTCGTTCAGCGTGATGGCCGGTTCGGCGAGCTACCCCAGGATCCGCCAGGCAGGCCGCTTCGCAGTCAACATCCTGTCCGGTGAACAGGTCGGGATCTCCAACCAGTTCGCCCGACGAGGTACCGACAAGTGGCAGGGCGTGCAATGGCAGGCATCGCCACTGGGCAACCCGATCATTGCCGGCAGCCTGCACTGGCTCGATTGCGAGATCCACGCCGAACACGTCGCCGGTGATCACCTGATCGTGATTGGCGAAGTGAAGGCGCTGAACCTGCAGCAAACTGCCGCCACACAGCCCTTGCTGTACTTCAAGGGGCAATACTGCAACCTCGCCGCCCACGGCGCAGGCTGAGGAACCAGGGGCTTGGCCTTCTCAACAAGCCCCTTGCATCGCGGTATCGACCGCTTCCACAAGCATCTGCGCATGCGCCTGGGTAAACGCCAGCAGCGGACGGATTTTGAGCACGTTCTGGTGCGGACCGGCGGCGCTGATCAGCACGCCCTGCTCGCGCATCGCGTTGACCACCTGGCGGGCCTGCCTGGCTGCGGGTGCCCTGGTTGCGCGGTCGGTGACCAGCTCAACCCCAAGGAACATGCCGGCCCCCCTGACGTCGCCGATCATTTGATGGCGCTGGGCAAGCCGTGTCAGGCCGTCCAGCAGGTAGCTGCCAATGTGATGGGCCCTCTGCTGCAGGTGTTCTTCGCGGATGACGTCCAGCACCGCCTGACCTGCCGCACACGAGACCGGGTTGCCGCCAAAGGTATTGAAGTAGCGCATGCTCCTGCCGAAGTGATCGACCACCTGGGAGCGCCCGACGATGCCGGCAATGGGCTGGCCATTGCCCATGGGCTTGCCGAGGGTGACGAGGTCCGGGCGCACGTTGTGCCTGGTAAACCCCCACATGTTAAGGCCGGTACGCGCAAAACCCGGCTGTACCTCATCGGCGATGTACAGCAGGCCTTCGGCCTGGGCCAGCGCCACACCCTCGGCGATACAGCCCGCCGGCCCGGGCAGCACGCCGTCGCTGGAGAAGATGCCATCCAGCAGGATTGCCGCCGGGCGGATGCCGTGCGCCTTGAGGTCGTCGATTGCGGCGCGCACGTCTGCGGCGAACATCGGCGCCACGTTTTCGGCCCCCAGACGGTAAGCGTCAGGTGCGCGAACGGTGCGCACATGCGCCGGGAGCACCATGGCGCTGCCAAGCGATGGTGAAAGCTCGGCGATGTCTGCGGTGACGCCGTGGTAGGCGAACCGGGTGATGATGACGCCGGTGCCTCCGGTGCAGTGCCTGGCGATACGCAGCGCCAGATCATTCGCCTCGCTCCCGGAGCAGGTGAACATGACGCGATCCAGGTCATCGGTGAAGGTACCGAGCAACTGCTCGGCATAGTCGAGAATGCCCTCCTGCAGGTAACGGGTGTGCGTGTTCAGCACCTGCGACTGCCGATGCATCGCCTCGACCACCCGGGGATGGCAGTGACCGATGGAGGCAACGTTGTTGTAGGCGTCCAGGTAGCGACGGCCCTGCTCGTCGAAGAGCCATACGCCCTCCCCTCGAACAGTGTGCAGCGGTCGCTCGTAGAACAGGCGGTATGCCGGGCCCAGTAGCCGCTCGCGGCGCTCGATCAGGCGTCGCTGCGATGCCGAAAGCCGGGTGGCGTCGGCTGACGTGAAGCCGTTGATCATGCTCATGCTCGATTTGCTCGCAGGCAGGCCGAAGCAATTCGGTCTTCTGTTTCAGCGCGAGGCAGCGCCGACAGTGCCTTCAGGTTTGCCCAGGCACGCTGGGTGTTTCGAAGGATGTACTGGCGATTGTCCGGATGCAGTTCGGCGCGCCAGGAGTTGATGCACAGGGCCAACGCCAGGCGCGTGGCCAGCAGCTCGGGCAGCAGCGCCAGCTCCTGCTGGTTCAGGGGGTTGCACTGGTGGTAGCCGACAATCACATCCAGGGCCGGCTCCAGTACATCGCCTACCTGCCCAAGGTGGTAGGAAGCGGCAACCGCGACCTCGTTGACCAGGGGCGCATGCACCATGTCACCGAAATCGAGGATGCTGCGCAGCACATCGGGGTTGTGGGCATCCACGATGATGTTGTGCGGGTTGGTGTCATTGTGAATGACCTGCTTGCGCAGCCCGGGGATGCTGGGCACCACCACCGACGCATACTGTTCGAGGCTGCGCTGCACCAGGCTTCGTCCGGGGCCGGGTTCGATGTGCACCAGCAGCGGTCGAAGGTGCGCGGCGTGCTGCATGTCCCACAGCAGCGCATGCCCGGCGGCGGGGTGGGCAAACCCTTGCAGCGCCACGTCAAGCCGGGCGATGGACTGCCCGATGACCCGGCGAAACGTCGGTGTGGGGTGACTCACGCAGTGAAGGGGCATGCCATCTTCGAAGGACAGCAGCCGCGCCAGCATGCGCTGCCCGTCGATCTCGACGAAGGTGGCGTACTGGCCCTCAAGCGAGGGGTGCACGCGCTGAACCGCAAGCCCGGGATCGCGAAGCTCGATTCTTCGCATCGCCTGGTTGTGGAAGTCGACCACATCGGGGTTTTCAAGCGGGTGGGAGAGCTTGAACAACCGGGATGAGCCGTCTTCGAGCATCACGCGGAAATTGAGGTCGCGCTCGCCGCCCAGTTTTTCGAGCGTGCCGCTCAAACCGAATTGCTGGCGCAGCACTGCACACGCCTGCGCATCGGTGACCCGTGCCGGAGCAGCTTCGAGCAGGCTGTCATCGACAGCCAGATTTTCAAGGGGCATGACTCGCATCCTTATACGGCCTTTGAATGGCGCCCCCGGTTTCAGGGGCGCCATGCATCACTTGTTGACCCAGGCGTTGAAGCGTTCCTCCAGATCCTCACCGTGGTCGATCCAGAACTCGGCGTCGGTGGCACGGGCGTTTTTCAGGTTTTGCGGGGCGGTGGGCAGTTTTTCGCCCACGCGCTTGTCCAGCAGGTCCATCGCGCCGGTGTTGCTGGGCCCGTAGGGGATGGCCTCGACGAAGTTCTTCTGTTGCATGGGCTCGCTGGCGAACGCGATGAAGCGCTCGGCCAGTTCCTTTTTCGGCGCCCCTTTCACGATGGCCCAGTGATCGAGATCGTAGAGGCTGCCATTCCATTGCATCGCAAACGACTGGCCTTCCTCCTGGGCAGAGGTGACACGGCCGTTGTAGGCGGAGGTCATGACCACGTCACCGGCGATCAGCCATTGCAGCGGCTGCGCGCCGGAGTCCCACCACTGGATGCTGGACTTGATTTCATCGAGCTTCTTGAACGCACGTTTGACACCCTCTTCAGTACCCAGCAGCGTGTAGAGGTCCTTGTTGTCTACCCCATCGGCGAGCAGCGCGAACTCCAGCGTGAACTTCGCGCCGCGGCGCAGGCCGCGCTTGCCGGGGTACTTCTTCAGGTCCCAGAAGTCGGCCCAGCCTTGCGGGCTGGAGGCGAGTTTGTTGGGGTCGTAGGTCAGCACGGTGGACCAGATGAAGATGCCGACACCACAGTCGCTGACGGCCGCAGGAATGAAGTCTTCCTTGTTGCCTATCCGGCTCCAGTCCAGCGGTTCGAACACCCCTTCGCTGCAACCACGGATGAGCTCGGGCGATTCGACCTCCACCACATCCCAGCTGGTTTTGCCGGTGTCGGCCATCACCTTGATCTTGGCCATTTCGCCGTTGTAGTCGTCGGCGGTGATGGCCACGCCGGTCTGGGCGGTGAAGGGTTTGTAGAACGCCTTCTCCTGCGCCTGGCGGTTGTTGCCGCCGAAGGACACCACGGTCAGCTTTTCAGCGGCATACAGCGGGCTTGCGATGGTTGCGAGCAAAAGTACAGCTGCGATTTTCTTATTCATGCGTCTCTCCAGGTCAGCTACGGGTCGTGGGCAGCTTTAAAGGGATGGCAGTTTTCTTGTAGTGGCAGCAATCGATCGAACGTGACGCTTCCCCGGTGGGGACGGGACGCATTAAAACACATAATAAATATGATGCATCATATTTTACGCTACACTTGCCCTCACCAATGAACAGGGAACCCGCCATGACCGATCAACGTACGCTGCTTCTCACCGGTGCCAGCCGGGGCATCGGCCACGCCACCGTGAAACATTTCAGTGCTGCGGGTTGGCGCGTGTTTACCGCCTCGAGGCAGGACCTGGGCGAAGGCTGCCCCTGGGCCGAAGGCATCGCCAACCACATTCACCTCGACCTGGGGAGCGTGGAGGACATACAGCGCAGGCTTCCGGAAATCCGGGAAAAACTCGGGGGGCGGCTGGATGCGTTGGTCAACAACGCCGGCGTTTCACCCAAAGGCCCGGATGGGGAGCGACTGGGGGTGCTGGAGTCCGACTACTCGACCTGGCTGAACGTGTTCAACGTGAACATCTTCTCGACGGCCCTGCTGGCACGGGGGTTGTTCGAGGAGCTCAAGGCGGCGAAAGGCTCGGTGATCAACGTCACCTCCATTGCCGGTTCGCGGGTGCACCCGTTCGCAGGGGTGGCCTATGCCTGCTCCAAAGCGGCGCTGTCGGCGCTGACTCGCGAGATGGCGCACGACTTCGGGCCCTATGGGGTTCGGGTGAACGCGATCGCCCCGGGGGAGATCGACACCTCCATCCTGTCCGCTGGCACCGAGCTGATCGTGGAGCGATCGATCCCGATGAAACGCATGGGCAAACCCGAGGAGGTCGCGGCGTTGGTGCATTTTCTCTGCACGCAGGGCGCTTCGTACGTCAATGGCGCAGAAATCCATGTAAACGGTGGGCAACATGTTTGAGTTACTCGATAATCGCTGCCGGTAGCCTCCCCTCTCCCGCCGGGCCTGCGCCGCACACGAGTACGCGATGAATTATCCGATTGAGCACCTGAAACACTCCTACCTTGGCAGCGGTATCTATGGCCTGCTGCGCGAAGCCCTGATTACAGGGCGCTTCCAGCCTAACGACCGGCTGCGCATACGCGACCTTGCCGAACAGCTGGGTACGAGTGTCACACCAGTGCGGGACGCGATTCTTCAACTGGCAAAGGAGCAGGCGCTGGTTCTGAAGACACCGCGGGACATTCGTGTGCCGGTACTGACTTCCAAGCAGTACCTGGAGATCAGGAGCATCCGGCTCTCGCTCGAGGGGTTGGCGGCCGAAACAGCTGCATCGCTGGCGACCGAGGAGCAAGTGGCGCGGCTGCAAACCTGCATTCAGAACAACCTGGTGGCGATCAAGGACAATGACTTGAGGTCCGCGCTGACCTTCAACCACGAGTTTCACTTCAGGTTGGCGGAAATCGCCGATATGCCGGTGCTGGTCAGCCTGCTGGATGGGTTGTGGATGCGTACCGGGCCGCTGATTGCCCGGGCCTACGGCGGGTTCAACGAGCGCATGGCGATTGATCATCACTGGGATGTGCTGGAGGCGTTGAAGCAGCGCGATGGTGCGGCGGCTCGCCTGGCGATCTGCAGTGACATTCTGGATGGGAGCCAGAAGATGCTGGAGTATGTTCAGATGGAGCATGACTGAAGGGGCGTGGTGCTGGCGATAACTCGGCATGCGACAGGCCGCATGCTGCAAGTGGCGCCGCTGGCGTTCTGAAACCGATTCTCACCCCTGTTCCGGCGTCCTGCCGACCGAAAAAATCCCCCTCCCCGTGCAATTCGTCGCCTCGGCTCGCCGTGCTCGCCCGACTGGATTACTGTATATGCAAACAGTATCCATATGGTGGCGGAAATGACCCAAGACATTGAAGACTTTGACGGCTTCGGAGCGCCCACTGAGCTGGAGATGTGGAAGCACCAGGTGGTGCTCATTACGAATGAGGCCGAATACCTGACCCGAGAGCTGGGCAAGGCGCGCAGGAACATTGCCAAGCTTGTGGCGATGAACCAGGGGCTGACGAAGGACCTGCACGACCTGCAACTGAAATCGGCAGGGCGGGTGTTCCCCACGAGCTGCGCACTCAGTGGCAGCCCGGCACAGGAAATCGCGGAACTTCATAAAAACTCATAAGGCGTGTCGTCACCGTAAAACTTAGCGGGAAAGGCAGGAAACTTACACGGTGCACGAACCCATTAAAGTGAGAGCGAAACTTTTTTTGAACAAGAAATAAATTGTAACAATGACCTATTGAAATATTTTAAATACCAGGAACCCAACCTTTATTGACCAAAAAATGTGAAGCCGTGCGTTTTTATAGCTGGATGGAAACCCAGTTCAATAAAACCTCACCCGATGGTAACGTATGCTTTCGCATTGCTCAGAATAATAAAAAACATGAGCAAACTTGTTGGTTGAATAAAGGATTAACGAATGACTATCGAGCGAGAGATTTTCTCGGCCCTTATCGCGCAGAACGCATTCCAAGGTGAAAAGCCGAGCGTACAAAGCTACGCCCAGCTCGCCGTAGACAAGGGGTTCAGAGCGCTTACGTCAAGGCAGCAGGCGGTGGTGAGCCCCTTCCTGAAGAAACAATGCGAGGGGATGAGAAAACCAAACGAAAAACACAACAACTGCCAAAACACGATAGCCGGTCGTGATCTGGTTGCAGCGCTTGAAAAAGCCGAAAGTTACAAGGGATGGCGCTGCGAAAGCTGCCGGAGTGCATCTTAAAAACCAGAAAGCACCGCAAAAAGAGTAGCCCTCCAGAAAAGCTGTAAAGTAAAAAACACTATTGCACTCGCTACTCCTGACTGTTACTGCAGCAGGCCGCCATGGCCTGCTCGCAAGTTTTTCTTTTTAGGCCCTGATCAGCCCACCCTCCAATCGTCATTCACTCGTCACGCACCTGAGCGCCTTGAAAAAATAGTGCACGAAACAGCCCGATTCTTTTGCGCGGCTAACTTTTCCAGAGAGAAAAATAGTGCCTATCTACCAGGCAGCACTACTGGTTGTGCGCCGGGTCATCGCTTACAGTGAGGCCAGCATCCTCGACAGCGATGTTCGGTGCGGGCGGGCTGGCACTCGTAGCCAGACCAATTAGCGGGCCTACCAAGAGCTGGCGAGTGCTTCAATGACGACGCTGCCCGTCAGAGCATCAACGCTTCCGGTGCAGTTCGGGTGACCAGGCGCTGCTCAGGACGATAACCCCGAAGATCACCAGGTACAGCCAGTATTGGCTCGGGTACGAGAAAGAGCCCACTTGGGCGACCACAAACACGCCGCCACCAACAACTAACCGCTGCCGACGCGTGAACCTCTGCCTGAGCGCTACCAGCTTGCTTCTCCACCCCATTGCCACGCTCCCTGTCTGGTCAGCGGCAAAGCATATCACCCCTATTCAATGATTCCGCCTCGCGCCAGATGCTCGACGCACCGCTGTGCGCTGAGCAGCTCATGGAGCTTGCGGAAGACAGGCAGGTGCCACGACCTCGGTATCAGGGCCAAGGGCGTGGCCAGAGAGATTTGAACGTATCGAATGTCATTGCAAAGACCGGATGTTGCTGGCTCCGCACTTTTAGCGGGGCCAGACAAAAGCTACCCCGGCTTGACGGAACACGTTGCGATGAATGTTGGCATGTAGTTGTCGATCAGAAATCGGGGCACCGGCTGAAAAGCTTCTTCGAAGCCTGTTAGCAGCAAGCCCGCCTCCAGCTGCCCGCTTATTTGCTCCGCTAACGTGTGACCAAATACGAATGCCTCACCTCTCGCTATCTTACCCTCAATTTCGTCAGCATTCAGATCGGTTATGTCTGCGTAAGGCAGTGTGAAGCGCGGTTTCATCAAACCGCTTTTAGCCAGGTCAGTAGAGCGGTCGAAAATGAATACTACCGGATTGTAAAAGCTGCTGAGCAGCTTTCCTCCCTTACCGAGTACGCGATAACATTCAGCCCATACTTTACGAATATCGGGCACATACAGATTCGAGATTGGATGAAAAATCAGGTCAAATGACTCATCATCAAATTCAGACAAGTCCTGCATATCTCCCAAGACCGTGCGTAGAGAAAGATCGTCTCGCTTTGCAACCATATCATCCAATGCCAGCTGATCGCGAGAGGCATCCATCACAACCACTTCAGCCCCCGCAGCCGCCAACACGGGGGCTTGCTGCCCTCCGGAAGCAGCTAGGCACAAAATGCGCTTCCCTTGCACATCGTTAAGCCACGCTGTCGGGAGCTCTGCGGGGATAAGTTGTATTTTCCACTCCCCTCTTCGAGCAGCCTGAATAACTTCGGCAGAAACTGGCTTCGACCAATCACAACCTTCGCGAGCAAGTCGGTTCCAGACATTCTGATTATGATCATAAACATCTTTTGAGGAGAATCGGGCAGTCATCGTTACTTATCCCTACAGAAGAGAACAACGCCAAACAGTAAAGCAAGAAGGCTTTATTAGCCGTCACCATCGATAAATTCAAGGTAACAGGCCATATCAACTCAAACAATTACGTGCTTTGACTTTTGGCAAATCCGCAAAAAGCAAATACGCATTAATTATTCATTTCGGGAGAATCTCGATGCAAGATTAATTCAATGAAGACTTTTGAACATAACTGCCCAAGCCGATTCATGCAAGTATCACATTTCGGATACAAGGTGGACTCAAGATAGAAACCAGGTCGGCAGCTACGAGCCCATATGTAGTGGCCTAATGATTCCGGACACCCATTTAGGCGAGAATGCTAGCCATAGAGAGGTGTCTGATGACCAAGCAACGTCGTACCTTTACGCCCGAGTTCAAACGCGAAGCTGCCAGCCTGGTGCTTGACCAAGGCTACAGCCACATCGAAGCAGCCCGTTCGCTCGGCTTGGTGGAGTCGGCCCTGCGTCGATGGGTCAACCAGCTCCAGCAAGAGCGAGGCGGTGTCACTCCGACCAGCAAGGCGCTGACGCCCGAGCAGCGAAAAATCCAGGAATTAGAAGCCCGAATCAATCGGCTGGAACGGGAAAAATCGATCC
>NZ_VXCV01000017.1:0-89208 GCF_052850635.1 Pseudomonas sp. 1176_21 | reverse complement strand
TTGCAGGTAGGGGTTTTGTCTTTGTGGGCCGAAAAGCTGCAGGCCCTCGGTCTGTACGCAGACCGTGATAAGGTTCCCCCCAAAATCCGCACAGCCCAAGGGATGCCCCATGCCGCATGCAAGCACGCTTCAACCGGGATTCATGGTCGTTCACGGCAACCACCTGGATGAACTGCGTGGCCTGGTGGTGAGCCTGATGCGGCGTTATCCGCTGGCACCCCTGGAAAACGAGATGGTGCTGGTGCAGAGCAACGGTATCGCCCAGTGGCTCAAGCTGGCCCTGGCCGAAGACCCGCAGGACGATGACCAGGGCGGTTGCGGCATCGCGGCCGCCATCGATGTGCAATTGCCTGGTAGCTTCATGTGGCAGCTGTACCGCCGGGTACTTGGCCGCGAAGAGATTCCTGAAACCTCCCCGCTCGACAAGGCGCCCTTGACCTGGCGCCTGATGCGCCTGCTGCCGGAAGTGATCAATCAGCCGCATTTCGAGCCGTTGCAGCGCTTTCTTACCGATGACAGCGACCTGCGCAAGCGCTACCAGCTGGCCGAGCGCCTTGCCGACCTGTTCGACCAATACCAGGTGTACCGTGCCGATTGGCTGAAGGACTGGGCAGCCGGACGTCACGTGCTGAGCAACGCTCGTGGCGACTCCCGTGCGCTGGCCCCCGCCAACTGCTGGCAGGCAGAGCTGTGGCGTGCCTTGCTGCTCGATGTGGGAGAGGAAGGCATGGCCCAGAGCCGTGCCGGCGTGCACCAGCGTTTCGTCGAGCGCATCAATGCACTGGAACAAGCCCCCAAGGGCCTGCCATCGCGTGTCATCGTGTTCGGCATTTCTTCGTTGCCGGCCCAGGCCCTTGAAGCGCTGGCAGGCCTGGCACGTTTCAGCCAGGTGCTGCTATGCGTGCACAACCCCTGCCGTCACCACTGGGCCGATATCGTCGCCGACAAGGACCTGCTGCGCCATCAGTACAAGCGCCAGCAGCGCAAGCAAGGCATGCCCAGCCTGATCGACGCCGACACCCTGCACCAGCATGCCCATCCGCTGCTTGCGGCCTGGGGCAAGCAGGGCCGGGACTACATCAACCTGCTCGACAGCTACGATGACCCGGGCAGCTATCGCAATGTGTTCAGTGACGGGCGCATCGACCTGTTCACCGAAAACGGGCAGGCCACTCTGCTCAACCAGTTGCAGGACGACATTCTCGAACTGCGCCCATTGGCCGAGACCCGCGCCTTGTGGCCCGCCGTCGACCCGGCCAAGGACCGCTCGGTGCGTTTTCATGTGGCCCACAGCGCGCAGCGCGAGGTCGAGATCCTGCACGACCAGTTGCTCGCCCGCTTCAGCGCCGACCCCGGTCTGCGCCCGCGCGACGTGATCGTGATGCTGCCGGACATCAACACCTATGCGCCCCACATCCGCGCCGTGTTCGGCCAGCTTGGGCGCAACGACCCGCGCTACATTCCCTTCACCCTGACCGACCAGGGCCAGCGCGGCCGCGACCCGCTGCTGATTGCCCTGGAGCACCTGCTCAAGTTGCCGGACAGCCGCTTCCCGGTGAGCGAGATTCTCGATCTGCTGGATGTTCCCGCCCTGCGTGCCCGCTTCGCGATCAAGGAAAGCGACCTGCCCACGCTGCACCGCTGGATCGAAGGGGCCGGCGTGCGCTGGGGCCTCAATGCACAGCAGCGTGCCGGCCTGGGCCTGCCCGATGACCTCGAGCAGAATAGCTGGCGATTCGGCCTGCGCCGCATGCTGCTGGGCTATGCGGTGGGCACGGGCGACAGCTGCGACGACATCGAACCCTATGATGAAATCGGCGGCCTCGATGCTGCCCTGATCGGCCCGCTGGTGGCCCTGCTCGATGCGCTCGAGGTGGCCCATGCCGAGCTCTCGCAGCCAGCACCGGCGGCGCAATGGGGCACGCGCCTGCATGCCCTGCTGCAGGTGTTCTTCCTGGCCGAAACCGAACACGATGACTACCTGCTGGTGCAACTGCAGGGCCTGTGCGAAACCTGGCTGCAAACCTGCGAGTCGGTCGGGCTCGAGGACGCCTTGCCGTTGACGGTGGTGCGCGAAGCCTGGCTCGCCGGCCTGGACCAGGGGCGCTTGTCCCAGCGCTTTCTGGCCGGCTCGGTGAACTTCTGCACCCTGATGCCCATGCGTGCCATCCCCTTCAAGGTGGTGTGCCTGCTGGGCATGAACGATGGTGACTACCCGCGTGCGCAGCCGCCGCTGGACTTCGACCTGATGGGCAGCGACTACCGCCCCGGCGACCGCTCTCGACGCGAGGACGACCGTTACCTGCTGCTCGAAGCGTTGCTTTCGGCGCGTGAGCAGTTGTACGTCAGCTGGGTGGGCCGCAGCATTCGCGATAACAGCGAGCGGCCGGCGTCGGTGCTAATCGGCCAGTTGCGCGATCACCTCGCCGCCGGCTGGCGCAGCCCCAAGGCCAAGGCCGACGACCCTGTGGAGGGCGGTCTGCAACTGTTGCACGCCTTGACGCAGGAACACCCCCTGCAACCGTTCAGCGCCCGCTACTTCCACAAGCACAGCAACCTGTTCAGCTATGCCAGCGAATGGCGCGCCCTGCACCTGCCGCCAACGCAGCTGCCGACCGAGGCCGACCAACTGGAGCCTTTCGTGCCCGAAGAACCCCTGAGCCTGACCTTGCTCCAGGACTTCATGCGCCACCCCGTTCGGCACTTCTTCAGCCAGCGCCTGAAGGTGTTCTTCGAAGCCGCCGAAGCCCCCCTGGCCGACGAAGAGCCCTTCGTGCTCGACGCCCTGCAGCGCTACAGCCTGAGCGAAAGCTTGCTGGGCGCAGCCCTGGCCGACCCCACCAACAGCACCGACGCCCTGCAGGCCCAGGCCCGTCGCCTGCAACGCAGCGGCATGCTGCCGCTGGCCGGCTTCGGTGAATGCCTGCAGGCCGAACTGATCGAGCCATTGCCCGACCTGCTGTTGCGACACGCTCAACTGCTCGGCCAATGGCCAACTCTGATCGACAGTGCGCTGCCGATCAGCTTCGAGTATCGCCAGCTGCGGCTCGAAGGCTGGCTGGGGCGGGTGTACCAGCGTGACGACCAGGCGCTGCTGAGCATCACCACCTTGCCCAACGGCATCAGCAGCGGCAAATCGCTCAAGTGGCACCGACTGGTGGCGACCTGGGTCATGCACCTGGCAGCGTGTGCCGTGGGGCACCGGTTGAGCAGCGCAGTGGTCGCCACCGACGTGACCCTGTTGCTCGACCCGCTGGAGCAACCGCGTGCCGCGGAACTGCTCGGCGATCTGCTGGTGGCCCGGCAGGCCGGCATGAATGCGCCGCTGCCGGTGGCGATCAAGACCGCCTTCACCTGGCTCGGCCAGAGTGACCCTGAAAAAGCCCTGGCGGCCGCAGCCAAGGCCTACGACGGCGACGGCCAGAACACCCGCGGCGAGCGCAGCGAGAGCACCGCACTGGCCCGACAGTTCAGTGATTTCGCGGCGCTGACCGCGAGTGAAGAATTCGAGGGCTGGTGCGAGGCACTGTACCGGCCGATGTTCGAAGCCGCCTGGCAACGCCTGGGCAGTGAAGAGGCGCATCCATGACTGTCCACGCACACCAGCCGCCGCTGGCACTGACCTTCCCGCTGCACGGCAGCCAACTGATCGAAGCCAGTGCCGGTACCGGCAAGACCTTCACCATCTCTGCCTTGTACCTGCGCCTGGTGCTCGGCCATGGCGGCGAGCAGGGCTTCGGGCGCGAGCTGCTGCCGCCACAGATCCTGGTGGTGACCTTCACCGATGCGGCCACCAAAGAGCTGCGCGAGCGCATTCGCACCCGCCTGGCCGAAGCGGCGCGGTTCTTCCGTGGCGAACTGCCCGAAGCCGACCCCTTGCTGGTGCAACTGCGCGAGCACTACGCCCCGGACACCTGGCCCGCCTGCGCCAACCGCCTGGACGTTGCCGCGCAGTGGATGGACGAAGCCGCCGTCTCGACCATCCACAGCTGGTGCCAGCGGATGCTGCGCGAGCACGCGTTCGACAGCGGCAGCCTGTTCACCCAGACCCTGGAGACCGACCACAGCGAGCTGCTCGGCCAGGTCATGCGCGACTACTGGCGGCGCTTCTGCTACCCCATGCACGGCGAGGCCCTGGCCTGGGTGCGCAGCCACTGGAGCAGCCCCGAGGCATTGCTGCCCAGGGTGCGCGCGCTGTTCGGCCGCACGCGGAGCGAGGAAGACAGCGCCGACCCACAGGCGCTGATCGAAGCGGTGGTGCAACAACGTGCCGAACGGCTGCGCCAGCTCAAGGCGCCCTGGGCACAGTGGGCCCAGGAACTGCTGCAACTGTGCCATGCCGCACATGCCGCCAAGCAGGTGGACGGGCGCAAGATGCAGCCGCGCTATTTCGAACCCTGGTGCGAGAAGATCGCGGCCTGGGCCCAGGACGAGCAGGCGGTGGAGCTGGATATTGGCACCGGGTTCACCCGCTTCACCCCGCAAGGCATGGCCGAAGCCTGGAAGGGCGAGCCGCCCAGCCACCCGGCGCTGGATGCCATGCCCGGCCTGCGCCTGGAGCTGCAGGCGTTACCGACCCCGGACGCCCGCCTGCTCGAACACGCCGCCAACTGGGTGTCGAAACGCTTCGAGCAGGAAAAGCGCCGCCGCGCCGAAATGGGCTTCGACGACATGCTGCTGCGTCTCGACTCGGCCTTGGGCGGGACGGCCGGCGAGCGCCTGGCCGGGCTGATCCGCGAACAGTTCCCGGTGGCCCTGATCGATGAATTCCAGGACACCGACCCGGTGCAGTACCGCATCTTCCAGCGTATCTATCGTATCGAGGAGGACGTGCGCGAAACCGGGCTGTTCATGATCGGCGACCCCAAGCAGGCCATCTATGCCTTCCGCGGCGCCGACATCTTCACCTACCTGGGCGCCCGACGCGCCACCCACGGACGGCTGCACAGCCTGGATACCAACTACCGCTCAAGCCAGCCGATGGTCGATGCGGTCAACCATGTATTCATGCGCGCCGAACAGCGCGAGGCCGGTCGCGGGGCGTTCCTGTTCCGCGACGGCGCCGAGAACCCCGTCCCCTTCGTGGCGGTCAGGGCGCAGGGGCGCAAGGAGCACCTGCAGGTCGACGGGCAGCCCCTGGCAGCGCTCAACCTGTGGCACCTGGCAAGCGACGAGCCGCTGTCCGGCGCGGTCTATCGCCAACAGGTAGCCGCCAGCTGCGCCACCCAGATCGTCAGCCTGCTCAATGGCGGCCAACTGGGCACCAGCGGCTTTGTCCAGCCAGGCCAGGCGTTGCGTGGCTGTTTGCCATCGGACATTGCGATCCTGGTTCGCGACGGTCGCGAGGCCCAGCTGATCCGCGCCGAACTGGCCGCCCGCGACGTACGCAGCGTCTACCTGTCGGACAAGGACTCGGTGTTCGCCGCCCAGGAGGCACACGACCTGCTGGCGTGGCTCAAGGCCTGCGCCGAACCCGACAGCGAGCGCCTGCTCAAGGCGGCGCTGGCCAGCGTCACCCTCGACCTGCCGCTGACCCGGCTGGCCCAGCTCAACCAGGACGAGCGGGTGTGGGAACACTGGGTCATGAAGTTCCGCGACTATCGCCACCTCTGGCGCACCCAGGGCGTGCTGCCGATGCTGCGTCACCTGCTGCACGACTTCGACCTGCCCCAGGTACTGATGCGCCGCAGCGATGGCGAACGGGTGCTGACCAACCTGCTGCACCTGGCCGAGCTGCTGCAGCAGGCGGCCACCGAGCTGGACGGCGAGCAGGCGCTGATCCGCCACCTGAGCGAACACCTGGCCAGCTCCGGCCAGGCCGGTGAAGAACAGATCCTGCGCCTGGAAAGCGACGAGCAACTGGTCAAGGTGGTGACCATCCACAAATCCAAGGGGCTGGAATACCCGCTGGTGTTCCTGCCCTTCATCAGCACCGCCAAGCCGGTGGACGGAAAGCGCCTGCCCCTGGGCTGGCACGACGCCCAGGGCAATGCCCAGCTGACCCTGACCCCTGATGCCGAGCAGATCGCCCTGGCCGATGACGAGCGCCTGGCCGAAGACCTGCGTCTGCTCTACGTGGCCCTGACCCGTGCCCAGCACGCGTGCTGGCTGGGGGTGGCGGACCTCAAGCGCGGCACCGGCAAGGAGTCGCTGCTGCACCGCTGCGCGCTCGGCTACCTGCTGGGCGGCGGCGCTGTACTGCCGGCTTCCACCGCCCTTGAGGGCTGGCTGCAGGCATTGCAGGAAGGTTGCGCGACCATCCACAGCCAGGTATTGCCGATTGCCGACACCCAGCGCTACCAGGCCCCGCGCAACACCGCCGAGCTGCTGCCGGCCCGCCAGCCGCGCCGCCGCGCCGCAGAGAACTGGTGGATCGCCTCCTACAGTGCACTGCGCATCGGCGAGGAGCTGCTCACCGCCGACAGCTCCCAGGCCCAGCAACTGCTCGATGATGAACCGGCCGATCCGCAGGCCCTGCGCGAAGTCGTGGCGACGGGCGGCGACATCCACCGCTTCCCGCGTGGCCCCAACCCCGGCACCTTCCTCCACGGGCTGCTCGAATGGGCCGGTCACGAAGGCTTCGGCCAGGTGGTCGCGGCGCCCGAGCAACTGCACAAGACCGTGGCCCAGCGCTGCAACCGGCGCGACTGGACCGGCTGGATCAACACCCTCGGCAACTGGCTCGAACACCTGCTGAACGCACCGCTGCACCTGGCACCGGACAGTGCGCCGGTTGCCCTGGGCCAGTTGAGCCAGTACCAGATCGAGATGGAGTTCTGGTTCGCCAGCCATCAGGTCGACGTGCTGGCCCTCGACCGCCTGGTATGCACCCACACCCACGACGGCGCAGCCCGACCGGCCGCGCAGTCGGCGCTGCTCAATGGCATGTTCAAGGGCTTCATCGACCTGGCATTCGAGCACGACGGGCGCTACTACGTGGCCGACTACAAGTCCAACTGGCTGGGCACCGACGACCAGGCCTACAGCGAGCTGGCGATGGAGGGCGCGATCCTCGAGCATCGCTACGACCTGCAGTACGTGCTGTACCTGCTGGCCCTGCACCGTCAGCTGCGTGCCCGCCTGCCCGACTACGACTACGACCGGCATGTGGGCGGCGCGGTGTTCCTGTTCCTGCGTGGGGTGCACGCGGCCAGCCAGGGCTCGTACTTCATCAAGCCGCCGCGCGTGCTGATCGAGCGGCTCGATGCCCTGTTCAGCGGCGCAAGCGCACCGCAGCAACCTGATCTGTTTTCCGGAGACAGCGCATGAGCCGCACGTTCGACGACCTGTTGCCCACCCCTCTGGATGCCGGGCATCTGGCGGCCCTGGCGCCGTTGACGGTGGGCGCCGACCTGCTGGCGCTGCTCGATCGATGGGTCGAGCGCGGCTGGCTGCGAGCACTGGACCGCGCCTTCGTGGCTTTCCTCGGCGAACGCGACCCGCAGGCCGACCCGCTGGTGCTGTTGGCCGCCGCACTGGCCAGCCACCAGTTGGGGCACGGGCACGTGTGCCTGGACCTGGCCGAAACCCTGGCCGAGCCTGACTTTGCCCTGTCGTTGCCACCCGAGGGCGATGCCCTGGCCGGCCCCTTGCTGCTGCCTTCGCAACTGCTGGAGCGCCTCGATCTGGCCACCTGGTGCCAGCGCCTGCAAGGCAGCGCGCTGGTTGCCCTGGGCAGCAGTGAAGCGCAGGCCTCGCGCCCCCTGGTGTTGAGTGGGCAGCGCCTGTACCTGCGCCGCTACTGGGCCTATGAACGGCGCATCGACAGTGCCCTGCGCGAACGCCTGGAACAGGCCGAACCCACGCCCGCCGATTTGCGCGCCCGCCTGGATGCGCTGTTCGAAGGCTCGGCGCTGGCCGGTCAGGTCGACTGGCAGAAGCTCGCCTGCGCGCTGGCCACCCGCAGTGCGTTCAGCATCATCACCGGCGGCCCCGGCACCGGCAAGACCACCACCGTGGTGCGTCTGCTGGCCCTGTTGCAGGCCCCGGCCGTGGAGGTCGGGCGCCCGTTGCGTATCCGCCTGGCCGCACCGACCGGCAAGGCAGCGGCGCGTCTTACCGAATCCATCGGCCAGCAGGTGGAGCGGCTGGCCGTCAGTGACGCCGTGCGCAGCAACATCCCCAGCGATGTCTCCACCGTGCACCGCCTGCTGGGCAGCCGCCCGGGCTCGCGACATTTTCGTCACCATGCCGGCAACCCGTTGCCACTGGACGTGCTGGTGGTCGACGAGGCCTCGATGATCGACCTGGAAATGATGGCCAACCTGCTGGCGGCGATGCCGGGGCATGCGCGCCTGATTCTGCTCGGGGACAAGGACCAGCTGGCGTCGGTCGAGGCCGGCGCAGTGCTGGGCGACCTGTGCCGCGATGCCGAGGCCGGGCGCTACAGCGCTGCCACCCGCAGCTGGCTGGAGCAGGTCAGTGGCGAGTCGCTGGCCGGCAGCGGCCTGGTCGAGGGCGATGCCCAGCGCGACCCCTTGCCCCAGCAAGTGGTGATGTTGCGCCATTCGCGCCGCTTTGGTGAGGGCAGCGGTATCGGCCAGCTGGCGCGCCAGGTCAACGGCCAGCAGCCGGAGCAGGCCCGTGCGCTGCTCGAGCAAGGTCTTGCCGACGTGCACAGCCTGCGCCTGAGTGGCGAGCACGACCGCAAGCTCGATACCCTGCTGCTGCAGGGGCTGGGCCGCGGTGGCGACAGCCCGCAGGGCTATCGTGAGTACCTGCACCTGATTCGCCAGACCCGCCCGGCGCCGGATACCGCCGCTGACGATCCACGCTGGGAGGCGTGGGCACTGAAGGTGCTGCGCGCCTTCGAGCGCTTCCAGCTGCTGTGCGCGGTGCGCAAGGGCCCCTGGGGTGTCGAGGGCCTGAACCAGCGGGTCGGCAAGGTGCTGACGGCGGCCGGTCTGATCGATGGCGAACAGCCCTGGTACGAAGGCCGCCCGGTGCTGATGACGCGCAACGACTATGGTCTGGGCCTGATGAACGGCGATATCGGCATTGCCTTGCGCCTGCCGGACGCCCAGGCCTCCACACCGTTGCTGCGGGTGGCGTTTCCTCGGAACGATGGCCAGGGCGGCGTCAGATTCGTCCTGCCCAGCCGGTTAAGTGAGGTTGAAACCGTGTACGCCATGACGGTGCACAAGTCCCAGGGCTCGGAGTTCTCCCACACGGTTCTGGTACTTCCCGACGCCTTGAACCCGGTGTTGACCAAGGAACTGATCTACACCGGCATCACCCGCGCCAAGGACTGCTTCAGCCTGATAGAGCCGCGCCAGGGCATTTTCGAGGGAGCGGTGCGACGCAAGGTCAAGCGTATTTCCGGGCTGATGCTGGAACAGGTGTAAGACGCCGGCGCAGCCGACGATTCGGCTGATCCGCCCTTGGAGGCGACCTCGCGGGAAAAGCAGGCGTTATGCTATCTTGCCCCCACGCAAGGCATGGTCTTAAGAGATTTCCTATATGAAGGTCGCCGCCCTTACACCGGGACGTGTAAAACGCTGGAGGCTCATGCTGCTGGCGGCGTTGGTGCTGGTACTTCCGCTGCACGGCATGGCCCAGGGCGCCGCGGCCGCCACACTGGCCGAGCAGCGGGCCAAGGCCGTGACCCAGGTGGTACTGGGTATCCTCAGTTACGCGCGCTGGCCGGTGGAACCCGAACAACTGCGCCTGTGCCTGATCGGCCCTACCGAATATGCCGACGACTTGGTCAAGGGGACCACCCAGGCCACCGGCCGGCCGCTGACCGTACGTCGCCTGCTGGCGGGGGATCCGCGTATCCTCACCCAGTGCGACGCGGTGTACATCGGCAAGCTCAGTGGCGAGGCGCGCAGCCAGCTCATCAGCGCGATCAACGGCAAGCCGGTGCTGAGCATCAGCGAAGCGGATGACCCCTGTACGGTCGGCAGCCTGTTCTGCCTGCGGGTCAAGGACACCCAGGTGGCCTTTGACGTGAACCTCGACTCGGTGGCGCGCAGCGGCGTGCGCATCCATCCCAGCGTGCTGCAATTGTCGCGGCGCCGAGCGCTGCAGCCATGATCGGCTGGCTCAAGACACGCGAACGGACCACGTTGCGCGCGGTGCTCAGCCGCGGGCACCTGGGCGTGGCGTTGCTGGCCATCGGGCTGGCCGGCATCTCGCTGACCGTGTTGGGGGTGCTGGCATTGCGCGTCTATGCCAACCACAACCTTCACCTGATTGCCCGTTCGATCAACTACACCGTCGAGGCCGCGGTGGTGTTCAACGACAGCAGCGCCGCCAACGAAGCCCTGGCGCTGATTGCTGCGGCCGAGGAAGTGGCCAACGTCAAGGTCTTCGACGATGCGGACCAGTTGCTGGCCAGTTGGGAGCGCAGTGAAGGCGGCATGCTCGACCAGCTGGAGCTCAAGATCGCCCGGACCCTGCTCGAAGAGCCGATCCGGCTGCCGGTGGTGCACCAGGGCCAGCAGGTGGGGCGCATCGAGCTGGTTGGCCAGGGCGGCAGCCTGATGCGCTTTCTGCTCAGTGGTCTGGCGGGCATTCTGCTGTGCACGGCGCTCAGCGCGGTGAGTGCCCTGTACCTGTCGCGCCGGCTGTTCGCCGATATCGTGGGGCCCCTGCGCGGGCTGGCCAGCGTGGCCCATGCGGCGCGGCGCGAACGCAGCTTCGACCGGCGCGTGCCCTCCACCCAGATCGCCGAACTCAACGAGCTGGGCAACGACTTCAATGCCCTGCTCGACGAAATGGAAGCCTGGCAAAACCACCTGCAGAGCGAGAACGAGACCCTGGCCCACCAGGCCAGCCACGACAGCCTGACCGGCCTGCCCAACCGGGCGTTCTTCGAGGGCCGCCTGAGCCGCAGCCTGCGCAACGCGATCAAGCATGGCGACGGGCTGGCGCTGCTGTTTCTGGACAGCGACCGCTTCAAGGAAATCAACGACAGCTACGGCCATGCCGCAGGCGACGAGGTGCTGGTCGCCGTGGCCAGCCGGGTGCGTGCGCAGCTGCGCGAGCACGACCTGGTGGCGCGTCTGGGGGGGGACGAATTTGCGGTGCTGCTTACCCCTCTGCATCGCTTCGAGGACGCCCAGCGTATCGCCGACAAGATAGCCGCCAGCATGAGCCTGCCTATCCGCCTGCCGGACGGCCAGTGCGTCGTTACCTCGTTGAGCGTTGGCATCGCAGTGTTTCCCGATGACGGCCGTACCCCGGCCGAGTTGCTCAATGCCGCCGATGCGGCGATGTACCAGGCCAAGCGTCACACCCGTGACGGGCCCCAGTCGGCAGAGGCGGAGTTCTCTGCGTCCAGCGCAAAAACAGGAGCTGAACCGTGATTCACCTGACTCGATACCTTCGCTTGCACCTGGCCTTTCTGGCCCTGGCCCTTTTCGCCCTCGGCGGCTGCCAGACCCCGCCGCCCAAGGGCCTGACCCCCGAGCAGATAGCCGTGCTCAAACAGGAGGGGTTCACCCCCACCGACGAGGGCTGGACCTTCGGCCTGTCCGGCAAGGTGCTGTTCGGCAGCGACCTGGATGCACTCAACACCCAGAGCCGCGAGATCGTCGAGCGTATCGGCAAGGCGCTGCTGTCGGTGCACATCGAGCGGGTGCGGGTGGATGGCCATACCGATTCATCCGGCAAGGCCAGCTACAACGAACAGCTGTCGGCGCGCAGGGCGGCCAGCGTGGCCAGGGTGCTGGTGGGCGTGGGCATGCGCCCGGAGAACGTCGAGACCCGCGGCCTTGGCAGCCGCGAGCCGGTGGCCAGCAACGACACCGCCGCCGGCCGCACCGAAAACCGCCGCGTGGCGATCGTGGTCGCCTCCGACTAGTCGGCAAAACTCATCGTGTGCGACTCGCCCATCAGCAGGGGCGCGTTGCGCTCGGTCACGTCGCGGATGTAGTCCCACAGCAGCGTGATGCGCTTGAGCTTGCGCAAGTCTTCCCGGCAGTACATCCAGAACTGCCGGGTAATCTCCACTTCCCCCGGCAGCACCGGCACCAGCCGCGGGTCCTGTGCGGCCAGAAAACACGGCAGGATGGCCAGCCCGCGACCCTGCTGGGCCGCCACGTACTGGGCGATCACGCTGGTGCTGCGCAGGTGTGCGGTAGCGGTGGGCAGCAGGTTGGCCAGGTACAGCAGCTCGGAGCTGAATGCCAGGTCGTCCACGTAGCTGATGAACGGGTGCCGGGCCAGGTCGCTGCTGCGCAGGATCGGCTCGTGGTTGTCCAGGTAGTCGCGGGTGGCGTACAGGCGCAGGCGGTAGTCGCACAGCTTGCAGCACACATAGGGCCCGTGTTCCGGGCGCTCCAGCGCGATCACGATGTCGGCCTCGCGTTTGGACAGGCTGATGAAGTGCGGCAGCGGCAGGATATCCACCGAGATCGCCGGGTAGGCATCGACGAAGTGGCTCAACTGCGGGGTGATGAAGAAGCTGCCAAAGCCTTCGGTGCAGCCCATGCGCACATGCCCCGACAGCGCCACGCCCGAGCCGGACACCTGCTCGCAGGCCATGTGCAGGGTGCTCTCGATGGCCTCGGCATAGCTGAGCAGGCGCTGCCCCTCGGCGGTGAGCACGAAGCCGCTGGTGCGCGACTTTTCGAACAGCAACGTGCCCAGCGCCACCTCCAGCGAACTGATGCGCCGCGACACCGTGGTGTAGTCCACGCCCAGGCGCTTGGCGGCGCTGCTGGCCTTGCGCGTGCGCGCCACTTCGAGGAAGAACTTGAGGTCGTCCCAGTTCAGCGACCCCAGGGATGTGATGTTTTTTTGCATGTTGGTCCGGCTTTTATGTGCGTTCTTATTAGAAGTTTGCACATCTATACTCCAATTCAGCCCAGGACCCAAGCACCGTCGCGGCTGCCGCGTCGGCGTTTCTCTCCCTAACAATAAATCCAGGAGAACCCCTCATGAACGCATCCCTCACGCCCGGCCAGACCAAGGTCGACAGCGTCAAGCTGCTGATCGACGGCCAGTGGGTCGAGTCGAAAACCACCGAATGGCGCGACGTGGTCAACCCGGCCACCCAGCAGGTGCTGGCCCGCGTACCCTTTGCCACCGCCGAAGAAGTCGATGCCGCCATCGCTGCCGGCCAGCGTGCGTTCAAGACCTGGCGCGACACCCCGATCGGCGCGCGCATGCGCATCATGCTCAAGCTGCAGGCGCTGATCCGCGAACACTCCAAGCGCATCGCCGTGACCCTGAGCGCCGAGCAGGGCAAGACCATCGCCGACGCCGAAGGCGACATCTTCCGCGGCCTTGAAGTGGTCGAGCATGCCTGCTCCATTGGCACTCTGCAGATGGGCGAGTTCGCCGAGAACGTGGCCGGCGGCGTCGATACCTACACCCTGCGCCAGCCCATCGGCGTGTGCGCCGGCATAACCCCGTTCAACTTCCCGGCAATGATTCCGCTGTGGATGTTCCCGATGGCCATCGTGTGCGGCAACACCTTCGTGCTCAAGCCGTCCGAGCAGGACCCGCTGTCGACCATGATGCTGGTGGAGCTGGCGCTGGAAGCCGGTGTGCCGGCCGGCGTGCTCAACGTGGTGCACGGCGGCAAGCAGGTGGTGGATGCGCTGTGCACCCATACCGACATCAAGGCGATCTCGTTCGTCGGCTCCACCGAGGTCGGTACCCACGTGTACAACCTGGCCGGCCAGCACGGCAAGCGCGTGCAGTCGATGATGGGCGCCAAGAACCACGCCGTGGTGCTGCCCGACGCCAACCGCACGCAAACCCTCAATGCCCTGGTAGGTGCCGGTTTCGGCGCTGCCGGCCAACGCTGCATGGCCACCTCGGTGGCGGTGCTGGTGGGCAAGGCCCGCGAATGGCTGCCGGAGCTCAAGGCCCTGGCCGCCAAGCTCAAGGTCAACGCCGGCAGCGAGCCTGGCACCGATGTGGGCCCGCTGATCTCCAAGCGCGCCAAGGAACGTGTGCTGGGCCTGATCGAAAGCGGCATCAAGGAAGGCGCCACCCTCGAACTCGATGGCCGCGACGTGCAGGTGCCCGGCTACGAGCAGGGCAACTTCGTCGGCCCCACGCTGTTCTCCGGCGTGACCACCGACATGCAGATCTACACCCAGGAAATCTTCGGCCCGGTGCTTGTGGTGCTGGAGGTCGACACCCTCGACGAGGCCATCGCGCTGGTCAACCGCAACCCGTTCGGCAACGGCACCGGCCTGTTCACCCAGAGCGGCGCCGCGGCGCGCAAGTTCCAGAGCGAGATCGACGTGGGCCAGGTGGGCATCAACATTCCGATCCCGGTGCCGGTACCGTTCTTCAGTTTCACCGGTTCGCGCGGCTCCAAGCTGGGTGACCTGGGCCCCTACGGCAAGCAAGTGGTGCAGTTCTACACCCAGACCAAGACCGTCACCGCGCGCTGGTTCGACGACGACAGCGTCAACGATGGCGTGAACACCACCATCAGCCTGCGTTAAGGAGTCGACCATGCGTATTGCATTCATCGGGCTGGGCAACATGGGCGCGCCGATGGCGCGCAACCTGATCAAGGCCGGCCATCAGCTCAGTCTGTTCGACCTGAACAAGGAGGTACTGGCAGAACTGGCCGAACTCGGCGGGCAGATCAGTGCCTCGCCCAAGGACGCGGCCAGCGCCAGCGAGCTGGTCATCACCATGCTGCCGGCCGCTGCCCATGTGCGCAGCGTGTACCTCAACGAAGACGGCGTGCTGGCCGGCGTGCGCGCCGGTACCCCGGTAGTGGACTGCAGCACCATCGACCCGCAGACCGTGCGTGCGGTGCATGCAGCGGCGGCCAGGCAGGGTGTGGACCTGGCCGATGCACCGGTGTCGGGCGGCACCGGCGGCGCGGCGGCGGGTACCCTGACCTTCATGGTCGGCGCCAGTGAGGCGCTGTTCGCCACCCTGCAGCCGGTGCTGGCGCAGATGGGGCGCAACATCGTGCACTGCGGCGAGGTGGGTACCGGGCAGATCGCCAAGATCTGCAACAACCTGCTGCTGGGCATCTCGATGATCGGCGTGTCCGAGGCCATGGCCCTGGGCAATGCCCTGGGCATCGACACCAAGGTGCTGGCCGGCATCATCAACAGCTCCACCGGGCGTTGCTGGAGTTCGGACACCTACAACCCGTGGCCGGGTATCGTCGAGACGGCGCCGGCATCACGCGGGTACACCGGTGGCTTTGGTGCGGAGCTGATGCTCAAGGACCTGGGGCTGGCTACCGAGGCGGCGCGTCAGGCGCACCAGCCGGTGATTCTGGGCGCGGTGGCGCAGCAGCTGTACCAGGCGATGAGCCTGCGCGGGGAGGGTGGCAAGGACTTCTCGGCGATCATCGAGGGCTATCGCAAGCCCGAGTAGAAAGCATCGCGGGTCAAGCCCGCTCCCACAGGGACTGTGCTGTACCTGTGGGAGCGGGCTTGACCCGCGATCGAGTGCGCAGCACTCGCCTGGCCCTCAAGCCCACCAGTACCGTACAAAGTGAAAGAACACCGGCGCCGCGAAACATACCGAATCCATGCGGTCCAGCATGCCGCCGTGCCCCTCGATCATGTGCCCCCAGTCCTTCACCCCGCGGTCACGCTTGATCGCCGACATCACCAGCCCGCCAAAGAAGCCCATGACGTTCACGGTCAGCGCCATCAGCGCCGCCTGCCAGAAGGTGAACGGGGTGATCCAGAACAGTGTCGCGCCGATCAGCGTGGCCAGTGCCACACCGCCCAGCAACCCCTCCAGCGTCTTGGACGGCGACAGCCGCGGCGCCACCTTGCGCTTGCCGAACAGCTTGCCGCACACGTACTGCAGTACATCGGAAATCTGCACCACCAGAATCAGCCAGGCGATCAACAGCAGGTTGCGCCCCTCGAACCCGGGGATATCCAGCGTCATCAGGGCCGGTACCGACGACAGGCAGTACACCGCGATCATCAGCCCCCACTGCACCTTCGAGGCCCGCTCCAGAAAGCGCGTGGTATCGCCGCCGAAACTGGCCAGGATCGGCAGCAGCAAGAACAGGTACACCGGGATGAAGATACTGAACAACCCGTACCAGTCCATCGCGATCAGCAGGTACTGCACCGGCAGCGCCACATAGAACGCCGCCACCAGTGCCGGGTAGTCGCCACGCCGGGTGGGCGTGAGGGTGAGGAACTCGCGCAGCGCATAGAACGACACGCAATAGAACAGCAGGATGACCCCCAGCTTGCCGAACACGAAGGCCAGGCCGATCACCAGCACCATCACCCACCAGGCATTGATGCGCGCATTGAGGTTGTCGATGACCGCGTGCGGGGCCGGGCCCGCGCGCCATTTGAGCAGGCGCCCGATCAGGCTGGCGAGCAGCAGCAGGCCACCGATACCGGCAAACAGCAGAAGTGTGTTGTGGTCCATCTCAGGATTCCTTGGGGGCCAGGGCCAGCAGGGCAAGGCGTGCCCGTTCCAGAAACGCGTGCTTGCTGTCATCGGGCAAGCGTTGCAGCGGCTCGCCGAAGCTCAGGGTGCACAGCAGCGGCAGGGGCAGGGCACGGCCCTTGGGCATCACCCGGTTGAGGTTGGCGATCCACACCGGGATCAGCTCCACCTCGGGGTGGGCACTGGCCAAGTGGAACAGCCCGCTCTTGAACGCCAGCAAGGGCTCGTCGCCCAGGTTGCGCGTGCCTTCGGGGAAGAAGATCAGCGAGTCGCCCTGCTCCAGCGCCGCATGGATCGGCTGCAAGGGGTCGCTCTGAGCCTCGCTGTGCTGGCGGTCGATCAGCACGCCGTTGAACACCCGGTTGATCAGAAATTGGCGAATGCCCGGTTTTTGCCAGTAATCGGCCCCGGCCACCGGGCGGGTGTGCCGGCGCAGTTCCTGGGGCAGCGAGGCCCAGATCAGCACGAAGTCCCCGTGGCTGCTGTGGTTGGCGTAGTACAGGCGTTGCACCGGCTGCGGTGTACAGCCCAGCCACAGGGCGCGGGCGCCCGTGATCAGGCGGGCCACCGAGGTGATGCCGAAGGCGGTGAGGGCGGCTAGCATGACGAGGTCCTTATCCGACGAGAGAAAGCCAGGGCAGGCACAGTATGCCGGCAATCGCCAGCAGTACCTGCACGCCAAGGCACAGCAGTTGCTGGCGCATCAGGCGCAGTGCGGCCCGGCTGCGCGCCTGCCAGTCGCGGTCGTCGACCGGGGCGGGCTTGAGGCCCAGGTCGAACAGCGCCTGGTCCAGCACGCGGGTAGTTGGCGACAAGGTTGCGGCCTGGGTGGCCAGGTGCGCGAACAGCTCGGCGTCCAGCGCAACACGCATGCCCCAGTATTTTTGCAGCAGGCCGGCTGCCAGCAGCAGTACGCACAACAGGGCGCCAATCACAGGGGCCGGCGCGCCGGCAAGTGGCGCCAGGCCATAGGCCAGCGCCAGCAGGCTGATGCCGTCCGACAGGCGTTCCACCTGGCGCCCGCGCCGCAACAGGCTGGCCACCAGCGCCAGGTGGGTCTGGCTACTCACAGGCCGCCCCCCGCCGGCAGGCTGTCGATCACCTGGCGGTGCGCCGGGTGCAGCACGACCCCGGGGCGGGCCTGGGCGATCAGTTGCTGGGCCTGCTGCGCGTTCTGGCAGCGCCCGCCGAGTACCAGCCAGGCGGCCACGGCGCAGGCACTGCGCGAGTAACCCAAGGCGCAGCACACCAGTAGCGGGCCCTGCTGGCGCAGTCGCTCGATGGCCTGGGCCGCCTCGCGGCAACGTTCGGCACTGGGCACCACCAGGTCCAGGCAGGGCAGGCTGCAATAGGCCTGGCCCGGCGTGTGTGCCGCCGGCAGTTCTGCACACAGGTCGACCACCGCGGCAAACGATGCCGCCTGACCTCGTGCAGGCACCCGCCCCAGGTACACCCCCTCGCACACCTCGTCGGCCTGTGGATGGCGGCGCGTCCACCAACGCGAATTGAGCCAGGCGCCGATCAGGTACGGCGCCAGCAGCCAGCGCGCGGCATACGACAACTGGCCGCTCGGGCCTTTTTGAAAGCCCTCGGCGCCCAACACGGCATAGTTGAGCGCCACCATCAGCAGTGCGAGGGCGGGCCACAGCAGCAACAGGGCGATACCGCCGGCATACAGCGCCAGCCCACCCAGCACGGCGCTGCCCAGCGCGTAGTACGCGGCCAGGCGCCAGCGCCGGCGGTCACGGGTCGGCTGCAGGCTGCCCAGTACCGGCCGGCCCTCCACGGGCCACAGCCATACACACAGCGCGCCTGCCACTGCGCCACTGGGCACGTCGATGAAGTGGTGCTGCCAGGTGGTCAGCACCGACAAACCGATCAACCCCATCCAGCCATGCAGCAGCCAGCGCATCAGCCGCCCACGGGTGTGCCGGGCGAACATCGCCCAGATGATCACCAGCAGCGCGATGTGCAGCGAAGGGGCCTGGTTGAACGGCTTGTCGAAGCCCATCAGCACATCGAACAGCCAGCCGAACACGCCCTGCAGTTCAGGGCGCTCGAAGGTGAAGCGCAGCGGCCACAGCAGAAAGCCGGCGATGCAGATCAACTGTGCGCTCAGCAGGCGCAAGGCATGCCGGTCCATCTCCAGGCGGCTGAGCGGCAGCAGGAAGGACAACCCGTACAGCAGGTCGATGGACCAGTACGGCAGGATGGTCCACGGCCACAGCGGGATGCTGCTTTCCCAGGCGAACACCAGGCTGCCGACGTCGCTGCGCCCGGCGGTGAAGGTGTTGCTCAGGCCATAGCTCAAGAAGAACAGCGGCCCGAGCAACAGCAGCCATAGCACGCCGCGCCGGATCAGGCCCGGCTCGCGCACTGTGCTCATTCAGCAACTCGCTGGGCCAGGCTGACGCTGAAGATGCCCCACTCGTCGATGCGCTGGCACACCTTGCGAAAGCCTGCCGCTTCCACCAGCTGGTCCATCTCCACCTGGCTGCGCCGACGCATCACCCAGGCCTGACCGGCGCGGTGGCTGGTCAGGGCGCGGGCGATCATCTCCAGCTGCGGGTGCCACGGCTGGCCGGTGTACACCAGGTAGCCGCCCGGCGCCACGGCCTGGGCCAGGCCACCCAGCGAGTCGCCGACCATCTGGTTGCTGGCGAACAGTTCATACAGCCCCGATACCACCGCCAGGCTCGGACGCGGTTCAAGGGTGGCCAGGCTCTGCGCATCGAAGGCATCGCCCTGCACGAAGCGGGCGATGTCGGCCAGGCCTTTGTGTTCGATCAGCGCCGTGCCTTCGCGCACGTTGAGCTCGCTGTAGTCGCGCAGCAGGATCGAATCCGGGCGCTGCTCCAGGCCCTGCAGGGCTTCGAGAATGTAGCGGCCATGGCCGGCGGCGATGTCGACGATATGCACCGGTGCGCCTTGTTCGCGCAGGCGCTCGATGGCCAGGCGCAACAGCTCTTCCACATGCAGCTTGCGCTGGCGGATGCCCTTCCAGCCGATGGCGTCGAGGTAGTTGCGGTCGATCATGCGGCCCAGCTTGCCCTTGCCGGTGGCCTGGTTGCGGTAGACGTAGTCCAGCGTGCTGCCCGAATCGAAACCGGTGTCGAAGCCCAGCTTGACCCCGCTCGACAGGCCCTTGCCCAGGCGCAGGCCGGCGCGGGTTGCGCGCCAGTACAGGTCGGCCGGCGAGTTGCGTGGCAGCGGCGCGGCCAGGCTTTCGGCCTCGGCGCAGCTGGCGCCGAGCTGGTCGGCATCGAGCAGCGACGGGCGCTGGGGCGCCACACTGAAGCAGTGCTCCACGAAGCGCCGGATACGCGCCAGCGCATGCCCGCGATCACGCTCGCCGAGGGTGTCGTGGAAGAAGCCGGGCAGCACGTGCTTTTCCTTGTGTACGCTGCCCAGGCGCTCGAAGAACTGCTCCTGCGGCTGGCGCTTGACCACGAAGTCGGCGCCGGAAATCAGCAATTGGGTCGGCACCTGGATCGCCTGGGCATCGGCCACCACGCGATCGGCAGCTTCGTACAGCCCCAGCAGCATGTTCACCGAAATCGGCCGGCTGATCAGCGGGTCGTTTTCATACGAGGCGATGCGCTCGGGGTCGTGGCTGAGCAGGCGCGGCTTGACGTAGCTGTTGACGAAGAAGTTGCCGCGCCAGGCGCGCATCAGCTTGAGCCCCGGGCGGGCGAACGGCACGTACAGCTTGACCTTGAAGGCCGGCGAGGCGAGCACCAGGCAGCGTACCTTCGGCGCATAGTCATGCGCCCAGGTTGCGATCAGCACGGCGCCGACGCTTTGCGCCAGCACCGCCATGTCCTGTTCGTCGATGGCGTGCTCGCGGGCGATGTGCTCGATGAAGGTCTGCACATCGCGCACGCTGCACGCGAAGCTCGGGCTGTCGCCACGGGCCCCGGGCGACTTGCCATGGCCACGGGCGTCCCAGGCGAAGAAGTCATGGCCGGGCAGGTCGAGTTCATCCACCAGGTGGGCCATGCGCCCGCCGTGTTCGTGGCCACGGTGGAACAGCACCACGGCGCGGCGCGGTTGGCCGGGCTGGCGGTTGGCCGGCCAGTGGCGGTAATGCAGTTCTACGCCGTCATGGGTGGTGAAATGCAGGGATTGCGCGGTGCGCATGGCAAATATCCTTATCTGGCTCGGAGGGCTTCAGCGGGGTTGCGCCAGGCCTCGGCTCACCCGGTTGTAGAGGGTATGAAGCGACAGCAGCAGCACCACCAGCAATACGCCGTTGAGCCACGCTGCGCTCAGCAGGCCGGTGGCCACGCCGGCACCGAGCACACCGAACACGAAGGCACGGTCGCTCTTGCCCATCGGGCCGTCATAACGGCGTTCGGCGCCTACCAGGGGGCCCATCACCCCGGCGTATTCGCTCACCAGCGCGGCCAGCACCACGATCACCACCAGCGCCGGCGACACGCCCGGCAGCAGGGCGAAGGGCAGGTACAGTGCGCTGTCGGCGACCACGTCGCACAGCTCGTTGAGGTAGGCACCCAAGCGTGACTGCTGGCCGAATTCCCGGGCGAGCATGCCGTCGATGGCATTGAGCGCCATGCGCAGCAGCATCCAGGCCGGCACCAGGGCGAACAGCCAGGTGATGTGCGGTACGGCGGCTAGCAGCAGGCCGAGCGCCACGCTGACCGCCGCGGCGGCGACCGTCACCTGGTTGGCAGTTATGCCGCGCTCGTACAGACGCTTGACCATAGGGCGCAGCAGCGCCTGGAAGCGCGGTTTCAACTGGTAGATCGACGGCACGGAAAACTCCCTTTACGGCTCGTAGGCACGGCATTGTCTTGTTACATAGCGGTGCGCGAAGGCGATTGTGGGTGGATTGTCCCTGCCGGGGCAATAGCGCCTGCCGACAAGCTTTGCAGAAGTGTGCGCGTGTGCCCGGGAAGCGCCGAAAAATTGCGGCTGCACAGGCGCAGCTGGCGTTGTGCCCAGGGTTCGTCCAGCGCCAGGCTGTGCAGCGCCAGTACCCCTTGCCAGCGTTGCACGGCAGCCTGCGGCACGATGCCCAGGCCTGCGCCATGGGCCACCATGCGGATCACCCCGTCGAAGCCTTCGGCACGTACCCGCACCTGCAGCCGGCGCCCCAGGTGCAGGGCCTGTTCCTCCAGGTACAGGGCCAGGGCGCTGTCTGCCTGCAGGCCGACATGGCCATGTTCAAGGGTGTCGGCAAAGCGCAGGTGCGGGTGGCTGGCCAGCGGGTGATCCGGCGCCATGATCAGCACCAGCGGGTCGTCGCGAAACGCCACGCTCTGCAGGTGCTCGCTGGCCACGGCATTGGAGATGATGCCCAGGTCGGCCTCGCCCTGGGTGATCGCCTGCACGATACGCAGGCTGGGCAATTCGACCACGTCCACGTCGATGGCCGGGTGGTGGGCCAGAAACGTCGCCAGCAGTTCGGGCAGGTACTCGGTCAGCGCCGCGGTGTTGCACAGCAGCCGCACCTGGCCCTGCAACCCCTGGGCATACTGGCCCAGGTCGAATTGCAGCCGCTGCACCTGCTGGCCGATCTGGCGCGCATGGTTGACCAGGGCCTGGCCGGCGGCCGTGGGGTGCACGCCGCGCCGGTTGCGCTGCAGCAGCGGTACGCCCAGCGAGCTTTCCATGGCGCGAATGCGCGCGCTGGCCGCCGGCAGCGACAGGTGGCTGCGCTGGGCGCCGGCGGTGATGTTGCCGCACTCCACGGTGTGCAGAAACAGTCGTAGGTCAATCAGATCGAAATGCATGAGCCTCTGCCTGGGCAATAGTCTGGCTCAGTATATGGCAACTGTTCAGGGGCGTGCGGGCAGGGCAGCATGGGCCCATGACGACTTTATTCGGCTTCTATCAGGCTATCGGCCCGGCGCTGTCGCTGCTGGTTGTGCTTACCTTCGTGCTGGCAGGCACGGTCAAGGGCGTGATCGGCCTGGGCCTGCCCACCGTAGCCATGGGGTTGCTGGGTCTGGCTATGTCACCGGCGCAGGCTGCCGCGCTGCTGATCGTGCCGTCGACGGTCACCAACCTTTGGCAGCTGGCGGCGGGTGGCTACTTGCGTGCGTTGCTGCGCAGGCTCTGGCCGATGCAACTGATGATCTTCATCGGCACCTTGCTGGGCAGTGTCTGGCTGGGCATCGACAGTGGCGCGTGGGCGGCGCACGCATTGGGCGTGGCGTTGCTGGTGTATGCACTGTACGGCCTGTGCCACCCAGGCCTGCACCTGGCCCCCCGTCACGAGCGCTGGCTGGGCCCGCTGTGCGGGTTGGTGACGGGCATCATCACCGCCGCCACCGGGGTGTTCGTGATACCGGCCGTACCGTACCTGCAGGCCCTGGGCCTGCACCGTGAACAGATGGTGCAGGCGCTGGGCCTGTCGTTCACCGTCTCGACCCTGGCGCTGGCCGTGGGCCTTGCCGGGCAGGGCGCACTGGGCGGCGAGGCGCTGGGGGCCTCGCTGGTGGTGCTGATACCGGCATTGCTGGGCATGTGGCTGGGCCAGTGCCTGCGTCAGCGCATCAGTGCCGTGCTGTTCAAACGCTGCTTTTTCATCGGCCTGGCGCTGCTGGGCGCCCATCTGGCGCTCAACGGCTAGCCGAGGACGGGCTGAGCATCTCGATCAACTGGATGTCGAAGTCACGCTCAAGGTATTCCATGCGCCGCTCGGCAAACTGCTGCATGTGCGGCAGCGCCGAATGCACATCCAGTGCGGCCTTGCTGGCCCAGATTTCGTAGAACACGAACAGGCTTGGGTCCTGCCGGTCGCGCAGCATGTGGTACTCGATGCAGCCGGGCTCGGCACGGCTGGGTTCTACATAGCTGCGAAACAGCGCCTCGAACTCCTCGGCCTTTTCGGGGCGGGTCTTGGCTTTGAGGATGAAACCGTAGGGTTCGCTCATGGGGAGGCTCCTGTAAAAAGTGAGCCAATCTTATTTCAACAATAAGCGCTGAATTCGTGCTTTTTGGTCAAAAGCGTTTTGCCCGCGCGAGGGTATTTGCGCTGCGCTGAACTGATTAATCTGCCGCCATCACATTCACCGGGCCGCCCTTCTGTTGGCTGCCCCGAACACACATGAGGCAGATGATGAAGAAGATCCTGTTGCTCAACGGCGGCAAGCAGTTCGCCCACTCCGATGGCCGCCTGAACGAGACCCTGCACGAGGCCGCGCTGGCGTTTCTCGACCGCGCCGGTTTCGACGTCAGGAGCACCTACATCGATGGCGGCTACGACGTTGCCGAAGAAGTGCAGAAGTACCTCTGGGCCGACGTGGTCATCTACCAGATGCCCGGTTGGTGGATGGGCGCGCCGTGGACCGTCAAGCAGTACCTGGACGAAGTGTTCACCGCCGGCCACGGCAGCCTCTACGCCAGCGACGGGCGCACCCGCTCCGATGCGTCGAGCAAGTACGGCAGCGGCGGCCTGATCCAGGGCAAGCAGTACATGCTGTCGCTGACCTGGAACGCACCGCAGGAAGCGTTCGACGATCCGGCGCAGTTTTTCGAAGGCAAGGGCGTGGACGCGGTGTACTTCCCGTTCCACAAGGCCAACCAGTTCCTGGGCATGAGCGGTCTGCCGACCTACCTGGCCACCGACGTGATGAAGAACCCCAACGTCGAGGCTGCCGTGGCCGGCTACGAGCAGCACCTGGCCCGGGTTTTCCACACTGGCGCCTGATGAAGGGTTGCGCGGGCAACGCCAAGCGGCTATCTATCACGGCTGAACGCCACACCAGGGAACAGCCGTGAAAGCCAGGTCCGATGAATTGCAGATGTTCGTCTCGGTCATCGAGTGCGGCTCTATTTCCGCCGCCGCCGAACAGGGCGGGCAGACCCCGTCGGCCATCAGCCGCAGCCTGTCGCGGCTGGAGGCCAAGCTGGGCACCACGCTGATCAACCGCACCACGCGGCGCATGGACCTCACCGAAGAGGGGCGGTTTTTCTTCGAGCGTGCCAAGGCCATCCTGCAACAGATGGACGAACTCGAAGAGCGTCTGAGCCTGCACCGCCAGACCCCGTCCGGGCGCCTGCGCATCAATGCGGCGGCGCCGTTCATGCTGCATGCCATCGTGCCCTGGGTGGGGGAGTTCCGCCAGCTGTACCCGGATATCCAGCTGGAGCTCAACACCGACGACCTGATCATCGACCTGCTCGAACAGAGCACCGATATCGCCATTCGCATCGGCGAGCTGGCCGACTCCAGCCTGCACGCCCGCTCGCTGGGGTGCAGCCCGCTGCATGTGCTGGCCAGCCCCGCGTACCTTGCGCGGCGCGGTACGCCACGGCATGTGGAGGAACTGGCCGGGCATTCGCTGCTGGGCTTCACCCAGACCGAAACCCTCAATCACTGGCCGCTGCGCCACACCGAAGGCGACCGCCTGGCGATCCGCCCCGACCTGTGCGCCTCCAGCGGCGAAACCCTGCGCCACCTGGCGCTGGCCGGCGAAGGCATCGCCTGCCTGTCGCACTTCATGACCCACGAAGACCTCCAGGCCGGCCGCCTGCAACTGGTGCTGGCCGAGGCCAACAGCGGCTATCGCCAGCCAATCAACGCGGTGTACTACCGCAACTCGCAACTGGCCCTGCGTATCCAGTGCTTTCTGGATTTCATCCAGCACAAGCTGTCGATCTACGCCTGCTGAAAACCGCAGGCGGCATTTGAAAAATCCCTGGGCATGCGCCTTAATGGTTGTTCGATAAAAACAACACCAAGGAAACCCGCATGCGCACTCTGATGTTTCGAACGCTGACCTTGAGCGCTGCGATCGTCGCCAGCTCATCAGCCTATGCCGTGACGCTGGACGGCGGCGCGGTGGCCGCGCCCGATCAATATGGTGCACAGGTCGCCGCCGACATCCTCAAGAAGGGCGGCAACGCAGTGGACGCCGCGGTGGCCACTGCCTTCACCCTGGCCGTTACCTACCCCGAGGCCGGCAACATCGGCGGCGGCGGTTTCATGACCCTGTACATGGATGGCAAACCCTACTTCCTCGACTACCGTGAAGTGGCGCCCAAGGCGGCCAGCCGCAACATGTACCTGGACGACAAAGGCGAGATCATCGAGAACCTCAGCCTGGTGGGCGCCCGGGCCGCCGGGGTGCCGGGCACGGTGATGGGCCTGTGGGAGGCGCACCAGAAGTTCGGCAAGCTGCCCTGGGCCGAGCTGCTGACACCGGCGGTGGGCTACGCGAAGAACGGCTTCAAGATCGCCGCCAAGCAGTACCAGTACCGCGAAGATGCCCAGGGGCTGTTCAAGGACAGCACCAACTTCAACGACTATTTCGGCAGCATGAAGGTGGGCGAGACCTTCAGGCAGCCCGAGCTGGCGCAGACCCTGGAGCGCATTGCCGACAAGGGTGTGAGCGAGTTCTACCAGGGCAAGACCGCCGACCTGCTGGTGGCGCAGATGCAGGCCGACAAGGGCCTGGTCAGCAAGGAAGACCTCAAGGACTACAAGGCCGTGTGGCGTGAGCCGATGGGCATCGAATGGCGTGGCAACGTGGTCTACACCGCGCCGCTGCCCAGCTCGGGCGGCATCGCGCTGGCGCAGTTGCTGGGCATCAAGGAAAACCGCGCAGCCGACTTCAAGGGTGTCGAGCTGAACTCGGCACGCTACATCCACCTGCTTTCGGAAATCGAGAAGCGTGTGTTCGCCGACCGTGCCGACTACCTGGGCGACCCGGCGTTTTCCAAGGTGCCGGTGGCGCAGCTGATTGCCAAGGACTACCTGGCCAAGCGCGCGCAAGAGGTCAACCCGACCGCCATCTCCGACACCGCCAAGGTGCGCCCGGGGCTGGAGCCGCACCAGACCACGCACTTCTCCATCGTCGACAAGCAGGGCAACGCGGTCAGCAACACCTACACCCTGAACTGGGACTACGGCAGTGGCGTGGTGGTGAAGGGCGCGGGCTTCCTGCTCAATGACGAGATGGACGACTTCAGTGCCAAGCCGGGTGTGGCGAACGCCTTCGGTGTGGTCGGTGGCGATGCCAATGCCATCGAGCCGGGCAAGCGCATGCTGTCGTCGATGGCTCCGAGCCTGGTGACCCGCGATGGCAAGGTCACGCTGGTGCTGGGTACGCCGGGTGGCTCGCGGATCTTCACCTCGATCTTCCAGGTGCTCAACAACCTGTACGACTACAACCTGCCGCTGGAGAAGGCGGTGGCGGCGCAGCGTGTGCACCACCAGTTGCTGCCCAAGGACACTATCTACTACGACGCCTATGCGCCGCTCGATGGCAAGGTGGCCGAGGAACTGAAGAAGATGGGCTACACCCTGGAGGACCAGGGCTGGGAGATGGGCGATATCCAGGCGATCCGGGTGACGGGTTCGGCGCTGGAAACCGCGTCTGACCCGCGTGGACGCGGGGTGGGGCAGGTCGTCAAGTAAGGGCTGACAGCATCGCGGGCCAAGTCCGCTCCCACAAGGTTTCGCTGAACCTGGTGGGAGCGGGCTTGACCCGCGATGGCTACGCTGTCCTATTCGGTCAGACGCGGAAGTGGCTGACCAGCATCTGCAACTGATTGCCCAGGCGCGCCAGCTCGACGCTGGATGCCGCCGTCTCCTGGCTCGCCGCCGCCGTCTGCTCCGACACATCACGCACGTTCAGGATGCTGCGGCTGATCTCTTCGGCCACCGCGCTCTGCTGCTCGGCCGCCGCGGCGATCTGCTGGTTCATCGACTGGATGTTCGACACCACGCGGGTGATGTTCTCCAGCGAGGCACCCGCCTTGCGCGTCAGCTCCACGCTGCTGTCGGTCAGGCTGCGGCTGCCATGCATCACGTTGGCCACCTGCTGGGTGCCGCTTTGCAGGCCCGCCACCAGCACCTCGATTTCCTCGGTGGACTTCTGGGTGCGCTGCGCCAGGCCGCGCACTTCATCGGCCACCACGGCAAAACCACGCCCGGCTTCACCCGCCCGTGCCGCTTCGATCGCGGCGTTGAGCGCCAGCAGGTTGGTCTGTTCGGCCACCGACTTGATCACGTCCATCACGCTGCCGATCTTCTGGCTTTCCTGCTGCAACTGGCCCATGGCCTCGGTGGAACGGTTGACCTCGACCGCCAGGCGCTCGATCTGCGCGATGGCCTGGGCCACCACCTGGTCACCGGCGCGGGCCTGGCCGTCGGCGTCGGTGGCGGCCTCGGACGCCTGCTCGGCATTGCGCGCCACTTCCTGCACGGTGGCCGCCATTTCGTGCATGGCGGTGGCCACCTGGTCGGTCTCGACCTTCTGGCTGTTGACCCCGGCGTTGGTCTGCTCGGTGACCGCCGACAGCTCTTCGGCCGCACTGGCGATCTGGGTCACGCCGTCACGGATGCCGCCGATCAGGTCGCGCAGGGTTTCGCCCATGCGCTGGATGCCTTGTTGCAGCACGCCCAGTTCGTCACGGCGGGTGACGCGCAGGGTGTGGGTCAGGTCGCCGGTGGCGATCTTCTCCACCACTTCCAGGGTTTCGCGCAGCGGGCGGGTGATCTGGCGGGTGATGATGATCGCCGCCAGCACGCCGAACAGCAGCGCCGCCAGGGTGCTTGCCAGTTGCCAGGTACGCGCCTGGGCACTTTCGAGGTCGCGACGTTGCAGCTGGATGGCGTACAGCTCATCGCTCAGGCGCACGATGTCGTAGCCCTGGGTGGTCATTTCCTTGCGCGCCTCGCCGATCGCCGTGTTGGCGGCCTTGAAGCTGCGCACCGCTTCGGCGTAGTGCAGGGTGGCGGCCTCGAGCGGTCGGGCACGAGCATCGGTGGCGGCCAGCTGGCGGGTTTCGGCCAGGGTGGCGTCGAGCTGGCGGGCGGCGACCTGTTCGGTTTCCGGGGTGAGGTCGGCGATGTAGCCGCGCACCTCGAAGCGGGCCAGCAGCAGGTGCTGGCGCACGGTGGTCAGGCGCTTGAGATGTTCCAGGCGCTCGCTGTCACTCTGGCCAGAGGACAGGCTGTCGGCCAGCAGGGTTTCCATCAGGGCACCGGCCTCATTGGCGGTAACGCCCATGCTGCGGCGCGCTTCGCCACCCTGTTTGTAGGCGCTGCGCATCTTGGCCAGGGACACCTCGTAGGCGGCGACCACCTGCGCCTGTTCGCGCAGCAGCTTGACGTTCTCCGGGCTCTTGAAGGTGTTCAGCAGGTTCTGCTGGCGGGCCTTGAAGGTATCCAGCTTGGTCTGGACATTCTGCGCGAGCTTGTCGTCACCGTCGGCAATCATGTACTGCAGGCGGGCAATGCGCAGTTCGGTGAGCTCGTTGTTGAGCTGGGTGATGTCGCTCATCCAGTTGCTGCGGTCGATCAGACCGCCCAGGCTGGTCCAGCCGGTCAGGGCCAACAGGCCGGTCAGCAGCAGCACCAGGCCGAAGCCCAGGGCGAGTTTCAGGTTGACGCTGATATTGGCAAACCAGCTGTTCATGCGATCCCTCCAGGATTCTGTGCGCTCTTTGATCTAAATCGCTGGAGGTTGTTTTTCTTGGAGGCCAGCTGACGTGAGCTGCCTTTATCGGCGGGATGTTGCAGAGCTGAAACGCTTTTTCTCCAATTCCGACGAAAACCATCAACAAAATGTTTAGGGTGTTTGCGCCAGGCCGCAAACACCCGATTACAGGCGTCAGAGTCTGCTGGCGCCAAAGGTGTCGCACTGGTTGAGGTCGCCCTTGGCGAAGCCGGTCTTGAACCAGCGCACGCGCTGCGCGGAAGTGCCGTGGGTGAACGAGTCGGGCACCACGCGGCCTTTGCTCTGCTGCTGCAGGCGGTCATCGCCGATCGCGTTGGCGGCGTTCAGGGCCTCTTCGATATCGCCCGGCTCCAGCCAGTTATGGCGTTGCTGTGCCTGGTAGGCCCACACGCCGGCCAGGCAGTCGGCCTGCAGTTCCTGACGTACCAGCAGGCCGTTGTCGCCCTGCAGGCGCTGGCCGCTGCGACGGGCCTGGTCGATTCTGGCTGACACCCCCAGCAGGGTCTGCACATGGTGGCCGACCTCGTGGGCGATCACGTAGGCCTGGGCAAAGTCGCCCGCTGCCGCGAAGCGGGTTTCCATCTCCTTGAAGAAGCTCATGTCCAGGTACACCTGCTGGTCGGCCGGGCAATAGAACGGGCCGGTCGCCGACGAGGCAAAGCCACAGGCGGAGTTGACCTGACCGCTGAACAGCTTGAGGGTCGGGTCCTTGTACTGGCGCCCGGCCTGGGCAAACAGGGCGCGCCAGGTGTCTTCGGTGTCGCCCAGGATGCTGGCGACGAACTCGGCCTGTTCGTCGCCGGCCGGTGGTGCCTTGCGCTCGCCGGTGCTTGCCGGCGCGCTCTGTTCGCTCATCTGCCCGCTCAGCTGGCCAAGGATCTGCATCGGGTCCTGCCCGGTCAGCAGGCCGATCCCCACGATCAGTACCACCGCCGTCAGGCTCAGGCCCTTGCCGCCCAGGCGCATGCCACCACCACCGCCGCCTTCACCGCGAGCGTCGACCACGTTGTCGCTGCGCCTGCCTTTTCGCCAGAGCATGAGCGTTCTCCCAAGCTTGAAATATGAAGATAAAGATTAGTCCACCCGGCCCGGCGGCGTCAGCGCTTTGGACATAACCATACGGTTATGGGTTCAAGGATTCTTTTCAATGTTCGCCGGTGCATGCCTCGGCCACACTGCCCATCACTCCTGCCCGTACAGGCCTCCAAAAATCCAATAAGAGGAGAACGGCATGTCTGCACAAGACACCAGTCGTTTCGTTATCCGTGATCGGAACTGGCATCCGAAAGCCCTTACCCCCGACTACAAGACCTCCGTCGCGCGCTCGCCTCGCCAGGCGCTGGTGAGCATTCCACAGTCCGTCAGCGAAAGCACTGGGCCGGATTTCTCCCACCTGAAATTTGCCGAGCACGACAATGACCTGCTGCTGAACTTCAACCACGGCGGCCTGCCCATCGGCGAGCGCATCATTGTGGCCGGGCGCGTGTGCGACCAGTATGGCAAGCCGATCCCGCACACCCTGGTCGAAATGTGGCAGGCCAATGCCGGCGGCCGCTATCGCCACAAGAACGATCGCTATCTGGCGCCGCTGGACCCCAACTTCGGGGGTGTGGGGCGCGCGCTGACCGACAGCGAGGGCTACTACAGTTTCCGTACCATCAAGCCGGGCCCGTACCCGTGGCGCAACGGCCCCAACGACTGGCGCCCGGCGCATATCCACGTGTCGATCAGCGGCCCGTCGATTGCCACGCGTCTGATCACCCAGCTGTACTTCGAAGGCGACCCGCTGATCCCGATGTGCCCGATCGTCAAGTCGATCGCCAACCCGGACGCGGTACAGAGCCTGATCGCCCGGCTCGACATGGCCAATGCCAACCCCATGGACTGCCTGGCCTACCGCTTCGACATCGTTCTGCGCGGCCAGCGCAAGACCCACTTCGAAAACCGCTGAGGAGCCCCGCCATGCCTATCGAACTGCTGCCGGAAACCCCATCGCAGACCGCCGGCCCCTACGTGCACATCGGCCTGGCCCTGGAAGCGGCCGGCAACCCGACCCGTGACCAGGAAATCTGGAACCGCATGGCGCGCAGCGATGCGCCCGGCGAGCACATCCTGCTGATCGGTCACGTCTACGACGGCAACGGCCACCTGGTGCGCGACTCGTTCCTGGAGTTCTGGCAGGCCGATGCGGCCGGGCAGTACCACAGCGAATTCAACCTGGAACAACCGTTCAACAGCTTCGGACGCACCGCCACCACCTTCGATGCCGGTGAGTGGACGCTGCAGACGGTCAAGCCCGGTGTGGTCGCCAATGCCGCCGGCGTGCCGATGGCACCGCATATCAATGTCAGCCTGTTCGCACGCGGCATCAACATCCACCTGCACACGCGGCTGTACTTCGACGACGAGGGCCAGGCCAATGCCAAGTGCCCGGTGCTCAACCTGATCGAACAGCCACAACGCCGCGAGACCTTGGTCGCGCGGCGCTGCGAAGTGGATGGCAAGCTGGCCTACCGTTTCGATATCCGCATCCAGGGTGAAGGCGAAACGGTGTTCTTCGATTTCTGAGGCCGCCTAGCGGGGCACCGGGTTCAGGTCGAAGTGGTTGCGCTGGTACTGGAACAGCAGGCAAGGCTCCTTCTTGGCGGTCATCTTGCAACCGCTCTCATGTTCCAGCCCGGCCGGCAACTGGTAGTACGAACCGGCCGGGTACTCGGTCTCGACCAGCTTGCCGTTCTTGTCCTTGATGCGGGCGTAGAACACGCCGCTCAGCACCACGGTCGGCAACGTCTCGGTGTGGGTGTGGTAGCCATTGTCCACACCGGGACGGAAACTGACGAAGGCCTCGTAGGCACCATTGCCCAGGATGTCGCCCTGCACGTTGGCGTAGGTGACGTTGTTGTTGGTGCCCGGTACCACTTTCCAGGTCAGTGCATTTTTCGGCAGGGAGATGAGTGGGGCGGTGCAGTAGCAGACCGCAGCCACGGCGGTAGTGGCGCAAGCTGCCAGCAGCAAGCCGGCGGCGGTAACTCGAAGTGCTTTCATGGTTGAAACCCTCTGATGAACAATCGAAAGAAGGTTAATCAAACAACGAACGCACAAATACGGCAGAAGCAGCCCAGAACCTGTGTGCTTCTTGCACAGATCACATCTTGATTTCCCATCGTGGTTCAGCGTAGTACGCCCGCGCATACTCGACCAATGCCCGAACCTTGGGCGCCAGATAGCGGCTTTGGGGGAACATCGCGTACACGTGCCGGGAGGGCTGCTGCCATTCGGGCAGCACCTGTACCAGGCGCCCGTCGAGCAGGGCGTCATGCACGATGAAGCGGTCGAAGCTAGCGATACCCAGGCCGGCAATGGCCGCCGCACGCAACGCCATCGGCGAGTTGGCGCTCAGCCGGCCGGGCATTGCCACGTCCAGGCGCTGCCCGTCGGGCCCCTGCAGGCTCAGCCGTTGCGGCTGGGCCAGGCGGTTGTAGCCGAGCAACGCATGCTCGCCCAGGGTGTGCGGTTCGATGGGGGCCGGCCAGCGCTGCAGGTAGGCGGGGGCGGCTACCAGCACGACTTTGCTGACGGCCAGTTGCCGGGCCACCAGGTTGGAGTCGGGCAGGTGGGTGGTCACCCGCAGGCACACATCGACCCCTTCTTCGAGCATGTCCACAAAGCGGTCGGTGCAGATGAGCTCCACCTGCAACTGGTCGAAGCGCTCGACGAAGTCCGGTAGCCAGCGCCCCAGCTCCAGTTCACCGAATGCCGTGGCCACGCTCAGGCGCAGGGTGCCTGTGGGTTGCTGCTGGTGTTCGGAAATCTCCAGGCTCATGGCTTCGAGCTGCTCCAGCACCTGCACGCAATGGCGGTAGCACAGTGCGCCGGCTTCGGTGACGTGCAGGCGCCGCGTGGTGCGGCTGAGCAACTGGGTGCCGAGGTGGCGCTCCAGGTTCTTGACCTGGCGCGACAGCACGGTGTGCGATTGCCCGGTCAGGGCGGCAGCGGCGCTGAAACCACCACTCTCTACCACGCGGCGAAACGCCTGCATCGCGCTGATCTGGTCCATGGTCGGCTGGCTTTCATGAAGGAGTCGGGTCGCCAGTCTAGCAGCAGCCGGCGCGCCTACTCGTAGGCACTGACCCCCGCAATGTGCCGCCCGGCGATGTAGCCGAAGGTGGTCGCCGGCCCCAGATTGATCCCGCCCGCCGGGTAATGCCCGCCCATGATGCTGAGCATGTCGCTACCGGCGGCATACAGGCCGGCAATCGGCTGCTGCTGTGCATCCAGTACCTGGGCGTGGGCATTGGTCCTGAGCCCGGCAAAGGTGCCGAAGCAGCCCGGCTCCACCTTCACCGCATAGAACGGCCCCTGCTCGATGGGCGCCACGCACGGGTTGGGCCGGTGCAGCGCATCGCCCTGCTTGCGGTTGTAGGGCGTGCTGCCACGGCCGAACTGCGGGTCTTCGCCGTGGCGCGCATGGCGGTTGTAGTCGCTGAGCGTGGCACTCAGGCCCTGGGGGTCGATGCCGCAGGCGATGGCCAGCGCCTCGATGCTGTCGCCGCACTTGAGGTAGCCGCTGCGAATGAAGGGCTCCACCGGCAGTGGGAAGGGCCGGGAGATGCCCAGGCCGTAGCGGCGCTGAAAGGCGTGGCTGCAGATCAGCCACGAGGCCACCTGCTCGCCGGGCGCGCTGGCGACCATTGCGCTCACGTAGTCGTAGTAGCCGTTGGCTTCGTTGACGAAGCGCTTGCCGTTGGCCAGCACACCGATGATGCCGGGCTTGGCACGTTCGATGATGTGCGGGAAATGGCCGAAGGTGCCGTCCTTGTACGGCACTTTCGACACCGGGGCCCAGGCCACCGGGCTTGCCAGGTCGTCGACCACGTGTGCGCCCACGCTCTCGCCCAGGCGCAGGCCATCGCCGCTGGCGCCCAGCGGCGGCAAGGCCAGGTGCTCATGCCCGGTGGGGGTACGCGGGAACAGCGCCTTGCGCCGCTCGATATCGTTGGGGAAGCCGCCGGCTGCCAGCACCACGGCCTTGCGCGCATGAATGCTCACGTCGCCGTTGGCCGTCTGCACCACCGCCCCCGTCACCCGGCCAGCGTTGTGCAGCAGGCGCTGCGCCGGGGCCGATGCCCACAGCAGCACGCCGAGGTCTTCGGCCGACTTGGCCAGGCGCGCTATCAGGGCCACGCCGTTGACCAGCTGCATCGCCCGGCCGTAGCGTGCGAGGTCGAGCAGATGGCGTGCCAGGCGCTTGCCCACATGCAGCAGCGAGCGCCACGAACGGGTCAGGGTGAGAAAGGCGGTAAGGTCCTTGCCGGCCATGATCGGCATGCCCATGAATGAGGTTTCGCGCATCGTGCGGCGCAGCTGCCTGAGCAGCTTGCCGACCTTGCGCCCGTCATACGGTGCGGCGATCACCGAGCGCCCGCCCGTGCCGGCCCCAGGCGTGTCGCCGTGGATATCGGCAATGCCGTTGCCGTCGGCGAACTGCAGGGCGGTATGGCGTTCGAAGAACGACACCATGTGGGGCGCCGCCTCCAGGAACGCATCGATCATCGCCGGTTCGAAGCGTTCGCCCAGTTCGTGTTGCAGGTAGGTGCGCGGCAGCGAACGGTCCTCGACGATGCCGGCGCGCTGTGCCAGCGGGTTGCACGGTACCCACATCCAACCGCCGGACCAGGCCGTGGCGCCGCCGAACACCGGGTCCTTTTCGACCACGATGACCTTCTGCCCGTGAAAGGCGGCGGTCACCGCGGCGCTCAGGCCGGCAGCGCCGGAGCCGATGACCAGGACATCGCAGTCCACCGGGCGGGGGGTAGGGGTGTGGGCAGTCATGCTGGGTCCTCGCAGTGCGCGCAATTATTATTTTGGAACGAAGTTCCATATTCTATGATTGCACGTCGGCTGCCAAGGTCGTCGCCTGCAAAGTTGGGCGAAGATCGAACAGTGGTTTGCGCTTTGCCCGGCGCTCTTTAGAATCGGCGAAATTTTCAGGGACCGTGACCATGGCCGGCAGTCAGATCGAACGTGCTTTCAGCCTTCTCGAAAGCCTCACCAGCGAGCCGCGCGGGCTGCCGATGCAGACCCTGGCCGAGCAGCTGGACATCCCCAAGAGCGCGACCCATCGCATGCTCGCCGAGCTCATGCGCCTGGGCTACGTGCGCCAGAACCCGGAAAACAGCCGGTACCTGCTGAGCACCAAGCTGGTGGGCATGGGCTTTCGCTACCTGGCCCAGAGCGGTGCCGACATCGTCCAGCCGATTCTCGACCAGTTGGCCGCGCAGACCGGCGAGCTGGTGCGGCTGGGGATCATCGACGGCGAGCGCCAGGTGTGGATCGCCAAGGCCCAGGGCGCCCGCTCCGGCCTGCGCTACGACCCGGACATGGGGCGTGAGGCGCCGCTTTTCTACAGCGCCTCGGGGCATGCCTGGCTGGCCAGCCTGAGCGATGCCCAGGCGTTGCTGCTGGTGGAGCGCCAGGGCGTGGGCCGGCGCGAGGACTTCGGGCCGAACGCGCCGGCTTCCAATGCCCAGCTGCTGGAACGCCTGCGCATGGCGCGGGAACTGGGCTATGCGTGGGTGGTGGAGAGTTCGGCGCTGGGTACGTCGGCGTTGGCGGCGGTGGTACGTCACCCGCAGGATGGGCATGTGGTCGGGGTGTTGAGCGTGGCCGGGCCGACCGCGCGCCTGAACGAGGCGCGCCTGCACGAGCTGGCGCCGGCGTTGCTGGCGGCGGCGGCCGAGCTGTCGGCGGCCAGCCCGGCGTCGGAGCTGTTTGTCTAGACGCTTCGCTGGCAAGCCAGCGAAGCGGCCCTCAGGTAAACCAAGGCAGTTTTGTGGAGCGCAAAGCTGTTTTTTTTGTACTTGCATTGAAATTGGAACTAAGTTCTAAATAATGCAAATACAACAACGCACCCGAGACTCCTCCATGAACCCACGTGTCATGTCCCTGGCCGCCCTCACTGTCCTTGAGCTGTCCCCACCCCGGATGGTCGAAGTCGCCGCCCGGGCCGGCTACAGCCATGTCGGCCTGCGCCTCGAGCCGGCCACCCCCGAAGAACACCACTTCCCGCTGGCAAGCGACGCCGGCCTGCGCCGGCAGACAGCCGAGCGCCTGCGCGACACCGGCATCCGGGTGCTCGATGTGGAGATTCTGCGGCTCAAGCCCGACACCCTGGTCGCCAACTTCGAGGCCCTGCTCGCGGTGGGCGCCGACTTCGGTGCCAGTGAGCTGCTGGTTGCCGGCAACGACCCGGATGAACAGCGCCTGACCGACAACTTCGCGGCGCTGTGCGACCTGGCCGCGCCGTATGGCCTGCACCCGCACCTGGAGTTCATGCCGTGGACCGATGCCAAGGACCTGACCCAGGCCACCCGCATCGTCGAAAACGCCGGGCGCGCCAACGGCTGCGTGCTGGTCGATGCCTTCCACTTCGATCGCTCGGCGTCGCGCCTGGAAGACCTGCGCCGCCTGCCGGTCTCGCGCATCCGCTACGCGCAACTGTGCGACGTGGCGGGCCCGCGCCCCGACGACATGGCCGAGATCCTGCGTCAGGCGCGTAACGAGCGACGTTTTCCAGGGGATGGGGAGTGCGACCTGAGCGGGTTGCTGCACAGCTTGCCGGCCGACCTGCCGCTGAGCCTGGAGATCCCCACGCGCCAGTTGCTGGAGCAGGGGGTGAGTGCGCTGCAGCGCGCGCAGTGGGCGCTGGAGAAGGCCCGCAAGGTAATGAACGCCGGCTCCCTGTAGGAGCCAGCGTTGCTGGTGAAGGGCTGCATTGCAGCCCGGGCTTACGCCTCGACTGTCGGGATCTTGCGCGGTGCCATGAAATACATCCACAGCAGCGCGATGAAATACATCGCCGGAATCATGGTGAACAGCACGGTGTAGTTGTTGTTGGTGCTGGTCAGCACATGCCCCACGATCTGGGTCATGAACATCCCCCCGGTGGCCGCGCACATGCCGCCAAAGCCGAACACGGTGCTCATCATGTGCTTGGGCGTGTAGTCCATCACCAGGCTCCAGATGTTGGCGGTCCAGGCCTGGTGCGCGGCAATCGCCAGGGAGATGGCCAGTACCGCCACCCACAGGCTGCTGGCGCCTGCGGCGAAGATCACCCCGACGATGGTGGTGGCGAACAGCAGCATCGACAGCAGCCGCGCCTTCACCGGCGCCATGCCGCGGCCGATCATGAACGAGGACAGGATCCCGCCACCCACGCTGCCGAAGTCGGCACTGAGGTAGATCACGATCAGCGGGATGCCCATCTGCGTGACGCTGATGCCCAGGTTGTACTGCTGGTTCAGAAACGGCGGCAGCCAGTACAGGTAGAACCAGAACACCGGCGCGGTGATCGAGTAGGCCAGGGCAAAGGCCCAGGTGCCACGCATGCGCAGGATACGGGTGAACGGCACGGCCGCCTGTTCAGGCTCGACCTCGCTCTGGATGTACGCCAGTTCCGCCTTGCTCACGCTCGGGTGGTTTTCCGGGTTGAAGTACTTCAGGCCCCAGAACGTGGCCCACACCAGGCCCAGCGCGCCCATGGCCATGAACGCCGCCTGCCAGCCCCACACAGTGAGGATCAGCGGCAGCAGCATCGGGGTGAACATGGCGCCGACGTTGGTGCCGGCGTTGAAGATGCCGGTGGCCACCGCCCGCTCGCCCGCCGGGAACCACAGCCGGGTGGTCTTCACGCAAGCCGGGTAGTTGGCCGCTTCGGTCAGGCCGAGGATGAAGCGACAGACCATGAAGCCCACCGCCGAGGTGGCCAGGCCGTGGGCGCCAGTGGCCAGGCTCCACAGCAGCACCGCGCAGAAGAACACGCGCTTGACGCCGATGCGGTCGATCAGCCGGCCCTGCAGCACGAAGCCGATGGCGTAGCCCACCTGGAACCAGAAGTTGATGTTGGCGTAGTCCATCGCCGTCCAGCTCATTTCCTTGGCCAGGATCGGCTGCATCACGCCCAGTGCGGCGCGGTCGATGTAGTTCAGGGTGGTGGCGAAGAACACCAGCGCCAGCATCACCCAGCGGGTCTTGCCGACGCCCATGGCGCCACGGATCTTGTCGCCGATGCCGGCGTGCGGGGTACTGGCCGATGGCTGGGCCAGGGGAGTGCTTTGGCTGTGGATCATGTGGTGATTACCCGTATTTTTATGTTTATGGGTCAAGCCAGGATGACACGCGGTACACCAGTCGACTACGGCAGGTTCGTCGGTGCTTTTGGCAAGATGCTCGTCTGCCCGGTGGTAAGAAATGGTGCGCATTGGTCAAAAAAGGGTCAATTGATCTGGGCGGGTACTGGGCGATAATCGCACACAAAACTAACCAGTTCGTACCTTTTGATTGAGCTAGGATAAACCCCAGCCAATAATTCGTGCAGCTGGGCACTGCCTGCCCGTTGGAGCCTGAAGATGCAGCGTTCGATTGCCACCGTGTCCCTGAGCGGCACCTTGCCGGAAAAACTCGAAGCCATTGCCGCCGCCGGATTCGACGGCGTGGAGATCTTCGAAAACGACCTTCTCTACTACGACGGCAGCCCCCGCGAGATTCGCCAGCGCTGCACCGACCTGGGGCTGGACATCACCCTTTTCCAGCCGTTTCGCGATTTCGAGGGCTGCCCGCGCGGGCGCCTGGCGCGCAACCTGGAGCGCGCCGAGCGCAAGTTCGAACTGATGCAGGAACTGGGCACCGACCTGGTGCTGGTGTGCAGCAACGTGTCGGCCGACGCGCTGGGCAGCCAGCAACTGCTGGTCGACGACCTGAGCCTGCTGGCCGAGCGGGCCGCCGCCCACGGTGTGCGCATCGGCTACGAGGCGCTGGCCTGGGGGCGGCACGTGAACACCTGGCAGCAGGTGTGGGACATCGTGCGCCAGGCCGATCACGCCAACCTGGGCATGATCCTTGACAGCTTTCACACCCTGTCGCTCAAGGGCGACCCCAGCGCCATCGCGCAGGTGCCGGGGGACAAGATCTTCTTCGTGCAGATGGCCGATGCGCCGATCCTGGCCATGGATGTGCTGGAGTGGAGCCGGCATTTTCGCTGCTTCCCGGGGCAGGGCGAGTTCGACCTGCCGGGGTTTCTGGCGCCGATTCTGCAGGCCGGCTATCGCGGGCCGCTGTCGCTGGAGATCTTCAACGACGGTTTTCGTGCCGCGCCGCCACGGGCCAATGCCGCCGACGGCCTGCGTTCGCTGCTGTACCTGGAGGAAAAGACCCGTCAGTTGCTTGAACGCACCGCACCGCTGGCCGACCCCGAGCTGCTGTTCGCGCCGCCGCCGGCCAGCAGCTGCGATGGCATCGAGTTTCTCGAGTTTGCGGTCGACGACGCCTCGGGCGCCAAGCTGGGCAACTGGCTCGAAGGCCTGGGCTTTGCCCGTGCCGGCAAGCATCGCTCGAAGAATGTGAGCCTGCTGCGCCAGGGCGAGATCAACCTGATCCTCAACGCCGAACCCTATTCGTTCGCGCACAATTTTTTCGAAAGCCACGGCCCGTCGCTGTGCGCCACGGCGATCCGGGTCAGGCACAGCGCCCAGGCGCTGGCCCGGGCGGTGGCCTATCACGGCCAGCCCTATCGTGGCCTGGTGGGGCCCAACGAACGTGAGCTGGCAGCGGTACGCGCCCCCGACGGCAGCCTGATCTACCTGGTGGACCAGGGCGCGGATGGGCGCACCATCTACGACACCGACTTCAGCCTCAGCGAGCAACCCGCCCATGGCCTGGGCCTGACCCGCATCGACCACATGGCACTGGCCCTGCCGGCCGACAGCCTGGACAGCTGGGTGCTGTTCTACAAAAGCCTGCTCGACTTCAGCGCCGATGACGAGGTGGTGCTTCCCGATCCCTATGGCCTGGTCAAGAGCCGCGCCCTGCGCAGCCAGTGCAGTTCGATCCGGCTGCCGTTGAACATCTCCGAAAACCGCAACACTGCGATTGCCCACGCGCTGTCCAACTACCGCGGCTCGGGCGTGCATCACATCGCCTTCGACTGCCAGGACATCTTCGCCGCCGTCAAGCGCGCCAAGGAAGCCGGCGTGGCGCTGCTCGATATCCCGCTCAACTACTACGACGACCTGGCGGCCCGGTTCGACTTCGACGATCAGTTCCTGAGCGAGCTGGCCTACTACAACGTGCTGTACGACCGTGATGCCCAGGGCGGCGAGCTGTTCCACGTATACACCGAGCCGTTCGAGGAGCGCTTCTTCTTCGAGGTGCTGCAGCGGCGCAATGGCTACAGCGGTTACGGCGCGGCCAACGTCGCGGTGCGCCTGGCAGCGATGGCCAAGGCGCGCAGCGGCGGGCTGCGGCATGCCAAGCTGTAACGTGTCAGCGCCCGTCAGGCTTTCTTCTGGCGCACCCCGGGGCCATAATCGCGCGGTTAACCGACTGGTCAAGAGCCCCGTATGACGACAACTCCAGCACCCTTGGCGGCACCTGCCGAGGCGCCGCGCAAGAGCCGCAAGAACAATCCTGAGAAAACCCGCGAGAACATTCTGCAGGCGGCCATCAGCGAGTTCGTGCAGCAAGGCCTGGCCGGTGCCCGGGTCGATGCGATCGCCGAGCGCACCCAGACCTCCAAGCGCATGATCTACTACTACTTCAACAGCAAGGAGCAGCTGTATGTGGAGGTGCTGGAGAAGCTTTACGGCGATATCCGCAGCACCGAAAGCAACCTGCACCTGGCTGAACTGGAGCCGCGCCAGGGCATTCGCCGGCTGATCGAGTTCACCTTCGATCACCATGACCGCAACGTCGACTTCGTGCGTATCGTGTGCAACGAAAACATGCATCACGGCGAGTACGTCAAGCAGTCGGCCGCGATCCGCTCGATGAACAAGACGGTGCTCACCGCGCTGGACGAGATACTCCAGCGCGGGGCTGCCGAGGGGGTGTTCCGCCAGGGCCTGACGGCGCTGGACGTACACCTGCTGATCAGCTCGTTCTGCTTCTATCGCGTGTCCAACCGGCACACCTTTGGCGAGATCTTCCAGGTGGATTTCGAGGACAAGGCGCTCAAGGACAAGCACCGCGAGATGATCTGCGAGTCGGTGCTGCGCTACCTGCAGGCGTGATGCCGGGGAGCCTCCAGTCGCCGGCAGGGCCGGCACCTGCGGGTTGACCACCCTGTACAGGTGCCGGCTAAGCGTTCAATCCCCCAGGCTGTTGAAGTGCCCGATCATGCGCTGTGCATCCGGCACCACGCCGCTGAACAGCTCGAAGGCCTTCACCGCCTGAAACACCGCCATGTTGGCCCCGTTGAGCGTGCGGCATCCCAGTGCCCGCGCCTCGCGCAGCAATAGGGTCTCCAGCGGGAAGTACACGATCTCGGCCACCCACATTTCGGCGCGCAGCAGCGCCCTGGGCACCGGCATGCCCGGCAGCTTGGCCATGCCCATGGGGGTGGTGTTGACCAGCCCGCAGGCCTGGCCCATGGCCGCTTGCAGGTCATGCCCGCAGCGTGCCGGGCTGCCCTCGAAATGCTGGTTGAGGTTGTCTGCCAGTGCCTGGGCCCGGGCGGGCTCCACATCGAAGAGCGTCAGCTGGGCCACCCCTTCGCTGAGCAGCGCATGGGCCACCGCGGCACCCGCACCGCCTGCGCCCATCTGCACCACATGACGGCGTGAAACATCACCCAGGCCACGCCTGAAACCTTCGGCAAACCCCAGGCAGTCGGTGTTGTGGCCGATGCGTCGACCGTCCTTGAGCACCACGGTGTTCACCGCGCCGATACCACGCGCCTCGGGCGACAGCTCGTCGAGCAGGGGCACGATCGCCTGCTTGCACGGGAAGGTGATGTTGAGCCCGGTAAAGCCCATGTACTCGGCCGCGGTCAGCAGTTCTTCGAGGGCGCTGCTGTCCAGCTTCAGCTGGTCCAGGTCGATCAGCCGGTACAGGTAGTTGATGCCCTGGGCGGCGCCTTCGTGCTCGTGCAGGGCCGGGGTACGCGAGGCCTGGATGCCGGCGCCGATCAGGCCGGCGAGAATGCCGGAAGGGGAGGCCAAACTCATCGGTAAAACTCCATTGTTGTTCTTGGCAGGGGGAGGGAGCGTCACGACTAAAATGTACTGACTGGTTAATAGGGTCAATCGGGGCGGGCCGTGCATTGATCGTTTCTGTTCGCTGATCGAACAAGCTGTGCTAAACCTGTTGTTTTGCACGGCACCACGGAGGGCGACATGGCGGCGCAGTTCGAAGAGATGCGGGACGTTCACGACACCTGGCCGGGCCTGGCCAGCCTGACCCAGTCGGTTTTCGCCGGGTTGGGCGCCAGGGGCTTCAGGAATCCGTTCCGGCTCGAGCGCTCTACAGCCACCTGCCTGCTGTTGATCGACGGCTTGGGCTGGAACCTGCTCAAGGCGCACGCCGAGCATGCACCGTTCCTGGCCGCGCTGATGCAGCCCGACAGCCACTTCAAGGTCGGCTTCCCGGCCACCACTGCCGCCAGCCTGGCCACGGTGACCTCCGGCATGGGCAGCGGTGCGCATGGCATCGTGGGCTGCGATTTCGCCCTGGATGCACATTCGGTGTTCTCGCCGCTGTCATGGACCACTGCGGCCGCGCAGACGGGCAGCGTGCCGACCGCGGCGCCTGTCGCGGCCTCCTTCATCGTGCCGCAGACCGCCTGGGAAGACGCGGCCGCCCAGGGCGTACAGATCAGCACGGTCATGCTCGGGCGCTTTGCCGACTCGGACTTCACCCGTGCCATCTACAAGGCCGGCGGCATCCTTGCCGCGCCGGCCTACGATGCCTATCCCGAGCTGGTGCGTAGCGCACTGGAGGTGGAGGCGCCAGCCTTCTGCTTTGCCTATTTCGGTGACCTGGACTTTGCCGGGCACCTGTATGGGCCGGGCTCGCCCGACTGGTGCAGGCAACTGGAGATTGCCGATCAGCTGGCCCGCGACATTGCCGGGCGCCTGCCGCGCTCGGCGCGCATGCTCGTGATTGCCGACCACGGCATGCTCGACCTGGACCGCGCCCAGGTGCATGACTTCGATACCGACAGTGCCTTGCAGGACGGGGTGCGGGCGATGGCGGGGGACATCCGGGCGCGCTACCTGTACACCCACGAGCATCAGCAGGACCGCGTGCACGAGCGCTGGCAGAACCGCCTGGGGGATGAATACCGGGTGTTGAGCAAGGCGCAGGCGATTGGCGCGGGGTTGTTCGGGGACGTGATGCTGAGCCAGGCCGAAGGGCGTATCGGGGACCTGATCGTGGTTCCGACCGGGGCCGGCGGGATCATTCGCAGCGTGGAGGAGAAGCACCCCAGCCAGTGGCGCGGGCACCATGGGGCGTTGACGGACGCGGACCAGGTGGTGCCGCTGTTGATGTACTCAGGTTAGGGCCATCGCGGGCCAAGCCCGCTCCCACAGGTACCCCACTGCCCTTCAGAGCCGTGACATTCCTGTGGGAGCGGGCTTGACCCGCGATAGAACACCGCCGATCCGGGCCTAGCGCCGAACCAGCAGCACCCCGCTTTCCATATGGTGCGTATACGGGAACTGGTCAAACAGCGCACACCGCTCGATACGGTGCGTATCGCTCAACTGCTCGATGTTCGCCGCCAGTGTCTCGGGGTTGCACGAGATGTACAGGATGTTATCGAAGCGCCGGGTCAGCTCGCAGGTGTCCGGGTCCATGCCCGCGCGCGGCGGGTCGACGAACACGCTGCCAAAGGCATAGCTTTTCAGGTCGATGCCTTCCAGGCGCCGGAACGGCCGCACCTCGTTCAGGGCCTCGGTCAGCTCTTCGGCCGACAGGCGCACCAGGCGCACGTTATCCACGCCGTTGTCGTCCAGGTTGTGCAGCGCGGCGTTGACCGAGGTCTTGCTGATCTCGGTGGCCAGCACCTTGCGCACCCGCGTGGCCAGCGGCAGGGTGAAGTTGCCGTTGCCGCAGTACAGCTCCAGCAGGTCGTCCTCGCGCTCGCCCAGGGCCTCGTAGGCCCAGTTGAGCATCTTCTGGTTCACCGTGCCGTTGGGCTGGGTGAACGCGCCTTCAGGCTGGCGATAGCGGAAAGTGCGCCCGCCCACGGCCAGCTCTTCAACCGCATAGTCACGGCCGATCACCACGCGCTTGCCCTTGGAGCGCCCGATGATGCTCACGCCCAGGTCGGTCGCCAGTTGCCGGGCAGCGGCTTCCCAATGCTCGTCCAGTGGACGGTGGTAGCACAGGGTGATCATCGCGTCGCCCGCCAGGGTGGTCAGGAACTCCACCTGGAACAGCTTGAAGCTCAGCGCCGAACTGGCCTGCCACGCCGCCTTGAGCTGCGGCATCAACTGGTTGATGCGCTGGCTGGCGATGGGGAAGTCGTCGATCAGGATCGCCTGGTGCTTTTCACCCGGGGCGAACATCGCGTAGTGACGCTGCTCGTTCTCGCGCCACAGGCGAAACTCGGCACGCAGGCGGTAATGCTCGCGCGGCGAGTCGAACACCGCCGGCTCCGGTGCGCCGAATGGCGCCAGCAGTGCGCGCAGGCGCTCGACCTTGGCCTCAAGCTGCGCGGTGTAGGTAGTCGGGTCGTAGACGGAACTCATGCGGCGTACCAGCCCAGCTTGATCACGAACAGGATGGAGAGCACCACCAGCGCCGAGTTCAGTTCATGCCGGCGGCCCGAGATCAGCTTGATCACGGTCCAGGAGATGAAGCCGAAGGCGATGCCGTTGGCAATCGAATAGGTCAGCGGCATGGCCAGCGCGGTGACCACCACCGGGGCGGCCTCGGTCACGTCGTCCCAGTTGATTTCCGCCAGGCCCGAGGCCATCAGCACGGCGACGAACAGCAGTGCAGGCGCGGTTGCGAAGGCCGGAACGCTGCCGGCCAGCGGGGCGAAGAACAGTGCCAGCAGGAACAGCCCAGCCACCACGATGGCGGTCAGCCCGGTGCGTCCGCCGGCACTCACGCCGGCCGCCGATTCGATATAGCTGGTGGTGGTCGAGGTGCCCAGCAGCGAGCCGGCCATGGCCGCGGTGCTGTCGGCGATCAGGGCGCGGCCCATCTTCGGCATGTGGCCGTCTTTGCCCATCAGCCCGGCGCGCTTGGCCACGCCGATCAGGGTGCCGGAGTTGTCGAACAGGTCGACGAACAGGAAGGCGAAGATCACGCTGATCAGGCCGACATCCAGTGCGCCCTTGATGTCCAGCTGCAGGAAGGTCGGGGCCAGCGAGGGCGGCATCGACACGATGCCGTTGAACGGGGTGTAGCCCAGGCCGATGGAGGCGACGGTGACCGCCAGGATGCCGATCAGCACGGCGCCGCGTACCTTCATCGCCTCGAGCGCGACGATCAGGAAGAAGCCCAGGGTGGCCAGTACCGGTGCCGGGTTGCGCAGGTCGCCCAGGCCCACCAGGGTGGCCGGGTTGTCGACCACGATGCCGGCGTTGTGCAGGGCGATCAGCGCCAGGAACAGGCCGATGCCGGCGGCAATTGCCGAACGCAGCGGCAGCGGAATGCTGTTGACGATCCATTCGCGGATGCGAAAGATCGACAGCAGGAAGAACAGCACTGCCGAAATGAATACCGCCCCCAGTGCCACCTGCCAGGTGTGGCCCATGTGCAGCACCACGGTGTAGGTGAAGAAGGCGTTCAGGCCCATGCCCGGCGCCAGCGCGATCGGGTAGTTGGCGATCAGCCCCATCACCGCCGAACCGATGGCGGCAGCCAGGCACGTGGCGACGAAGATCGCGCCCTTGTCCATGCCGGTCTCGCCGAGGATGCTCGGGTTGACGAACAGGATGTAGGCCATGGCCAGGAAGGTGGTGACCCCCGCCAGGATTTCGGTGCGCACGTTGGTATTGTGCGCTTTCAGTTGAAACAGCCTTTCCAGCATGCCAGCTCCCCGTGGCGCACTGCGGCGCCTTGAATGTTCGACCCCATCAGCAAAGCACAGACTGTACCGGACACGGGGTGCCGGACTGAGTGATTTTTGAATGGGCCGCAAAAAAGCCGCGCATCATATCAGCAAGACCGCCACTTTTGGACCAGGACCATGACCGTGCAGCTGATTCACTACGATGCGCTGACCCCGGCCCAGCGCGCAGGCCTGCCCGGCATCGAGGTGCTGGCGGCGCAGCGGGCGTTTTGCGGTGACATCGAGGGTGCGCTGCATACCCTGCTGAACCGGCCCGGCGACGATGTGCGCGGGCTGGCGCTGCTGGTGGGGGGCGTGCCGCAGGGCTTCCTGCTGCTCAAGCGTGGTGCACACCTGCCGCCGTGGGCCCGCCATGATGCGGCCACCTTGCATGCCCTGCAGGTGGACTGGCGGGCGCAGGGGCAGGGGCTTGGCCGCTGGTGCCTGGCGGCGCTGCCGGCGCGGGTGCGCGAAGTGTGGCCGCAGGTGCGTTGCCTGCAACTGTCGGTGGATACCGACAATCAGGCGGCGTTGAGGCTGTACCGCGCGGCGGGGTGGGTGGACAGCGGCGAGGGGTATCGCGGGCGGGTGGGGTATGAGCGGCAGATGACCCTGATGCTTTGATCTGGCTGGCCTCATCGCGGGTCAATCCCGCCCCCACAGATTCAGTGAGGCCCTTGTGGGAGCAAGCTTGACCCGCGATTGGGTACGCGCGGTCAGCCCTTTTTCTGGGTATGCATGTGATCGCGCCCCGCCAGCGTCGGGAACAGCTTGATCCACACGCCCGTCACCACCAGCGTGCCCACCCCGCCCAGCACCACCGCCGGCACGGTGCCGAACCAGTGCGCCGTGACCCCGGACTCGAACTCGCCCAGCTGGTTCGAGGCGCCGATGAACAAGCCGTTCACCGCGCTTACCCGACCACGCATCTCGTCCGGCGTCTCCAGTTGCACGAACGCGCTGCGGATCACCATGCTGATCATGTCCGCCGCGCCCAGCACCGCCAGCACGCCCAGCGAGAACCAGAACGAGGTCGACAGGCCGAAGGCAATGGTCGCCACGCCAAAGACCCCCACCGCCGTGAACATCACCCGCCCGACCTTGCGCTCGATGGGGAAGCGCGCCAGCCACACCGACATCAGCAGCGCCCCCACCGCCGGCGCCGAGCGCAACAGGCCCAGGCCCCACGGGCCGGTCAGCAGGATGTCCTTGGCGAACACCGGCAGCAACGCCGTGGCGCCGCCCAGCAGCACCGCGAACAGGTCCAGCGACACCGCGCCGAGCACGTCCGGGCGGCTGCGAATGAAGCGAATGCCCGCCAGCAGCGATTCAAGGCTCGCCCGGCCCCGGTTGGCCGGCTGGCGGGCGGCGCTCAGGCGCAAGGTCAGGCCGCAGGCGATCACGTACAGCACCACGGTCGGGCCATACACCCACACGCTGCCAAACGCATACAGAAAGCCCCCCAGCGCCGGCGCGACGATGGTCGCCGACTGCATGGCCGAGGCCGACGCGGCCACTGCCCGCGGGAACAGCGCCGAGGGCACCACGTTGGGCAGCAACGCCTGGGTGGCCGGCATCTCGAAAGAGCGCGCACTGCCCAGCAGGAACGCCAGCACGAAGATCAGTTCGCGGGTCACGCTGTGGGTGCTGCTGCCCACCACCAGCGCCAGGGCGATCAGCGCCTGGGCGAACTGGCACAGCGCTGCCACCCGGCGCCGGTCATAGCGGTCGGCCACATGCCCGGTGTGCAGCATGAACAGCACCCGCGGGGCGAATTCCACCAGGCCCACCAGGCCCAGGTCGAGCACGTTGCCGGTCAGCTGATAGAGGTGCCAGCCGATGGCCACGGTGAGCATCTGGAAGCCGCTGGCAGTGAAAATTCGCGCGCACCAGAACGCCAGGAAGGGGCGGTGATGGCGCAGCAGGAGCGGGGCATGGTCTGACATGTGCGATACAGAGCCTTTGCGGGGGCGGCGGGGCAGATTATCACCAGTTTGTAACAGCAGGTTGCGAAAGCCGTCATCCCTGTGCGGTAGGCGCACCGATTCGTGTGTGCGTAAAGGGGGTGAGGCAACCGGTCACGCGGCAAACCACCACACAACCATGCGGCCCGTTCAGGACTATGCTTTCAGGCAATCGTTGATCTGGATCAATTGTTGTTTTTGCAACTGTTTCAAATGCAACGATGTGGCCGGAGGGCCGAATTCCCTGCGATTGCAAGTTTTCAGAACAATTCCAACTCGCCGCACTCAATGACGTAGGGGCAGTTGGCGCCAAGGCCGTGACCCTGACGCCGGATAACCTGACAGAGGAAGCACTATGTTCGGATTAGAGGCTCTAGATCTCGCCCGAATCCAGTTTGCGTTTACGATCTCTTTCCACATCCTGTTCCCGGCCATCACCATCGGCCTGGCGAGTTACCTGGCGGTGCTCGAAGGCCTGTGGCTCAAGACCCACAACAGCGTCTACCGCGACCTGTACCACTTCTGGTCGAAGATCTTTGCCGTCAACTTCGGCATGGGCGTGGTCTCCGGCCTGGTCATGGCGTACCAGTTCGGCACCAACTGGAGCCGCTTCTCGGACTTCGCCGGCTCGATCACCGGTCCGTTGCTGACCTATGAGGTGCTCACCGCGTTCTTCCTCGAAGCGGGCTTTCTGGGGGTCATGCTGTTCGGCTGGAACAAGGTCGGGCGCGGCCTGCACTTCTTCGCCACCATCATGGTCGCCGTCGGCACGCTGATCTCCACCTTCTGGATCCTGGCGTCCAACAGCTGGATGCAGACCCCGCAAGGTTATGAAATCGTCAACGGCGTGGTGATCCCGGTCGACTGGTTCGCGGTGATCTTCAACCCGTCCTTCCCCTACCGCCTGGCGCACATGGCCACGGCAGCATTCGTGGCCACGGCCTTCTTCGTCGGCGCCTCGGCCGCCTGGCACCTGCTGCGCGGCAAGGACAACCCGGCGATTCGCAAGATGCTCTCGATGGCCATGTGGATGGCGCTGATCGTGGCGCCGGTGCAGGCGGTGATCGGCGACTTCCACGGGCTCAACACCCTCAAGCACCAGCCGGTGAAGATCGCCGCCATCGAAGGCCACTGGGAAAACGTCGGCGACGAGCCGACCCCGCTGATCCTGTTCGGCATCCCCGATATGAAGAACGAGACCACCCACTTCAAGCTGGAGATCCCGGCGCTGGGCAGCCTGATCCTGACCCACAGCCTGGACAAGCAGGTGCCGGCGATGAAGGAGTTCCCGCCTGAAGACCGGCCCAACTCCACCGTGGTGTTCTGGTCGTTCCGCATCATGGTCGGGCTGGGCATGCTGATGATCGCCGTGGGCCTGTGGAGCCTGTGGCTGCGCAAGCGCGGCACCCTGTACAGCTCGCGCCCGTTCCTCTACCTGACCCTGTGGATGGGCCCGTCCGGGCTGATCGCGATCCTGGCCGGCTGGTTCACCACCGAGGTCGGTCGCCAGCCGTGGGTGGTGTACGGGCTGATGCGTACCGCCGATGGCGTGTCCAACCACAGCTATGCGCAACTGGGCATCACCCTGGTGATGTTCGTGGTGGTGTACTTCGCGCTGTTCGGCGCGGGGCTCGGCTACATGATGCGTCTGGTGCGCAAGGGGCCGGAAACCGGCGAGGGCGACGAGCCGACCCATGGCGGGCCTGGCCAGCAACGCACCCCGGCGCGGCCGTTGTCGGCTGCCGACGACGACCATGCCGACGACCACGCCAGCCTGAGCAAGGGGAACTGACTCATGGGTATTGATCTTCCGCTTATCTGGGCCGTGATCATCATCTTCGGCATCATGATGTACGTGGTGATGGACGGCTTCGACCTGGGCATTGGCATCCTGTTTCCCTTCGTCAAGGGCGAGCGCGACCGCGATGTGATGATGAACACCGTCGCCCCGGTCTGGGACGGCAACGAGACCTGGCTGGTGCTGGGCGGGGCGGCGCTGTTCGGCGCCTTCCCGTTGGCCTATGCGGTGGTGCTCTCGGCGCTGTACCTGCCGTTGATGCTGATGCTGATGGGGCTGATCTTCCGTGGCGTGGCCTTCGAGTTCCGCTTCAAGGCCAAGGCCGACAAGCGCCACCTGTGGGACAAGGCGTTCATCGGCGGCTCGCTGGCCGCGACCTTCTTCCAGGGCGTGGCACTGGGCGCATTCATCGAAGGCTTCAAGGTGGTCGAACGCAACTACGCAGGCGGCTCGCTGGACTGGCTGACGCCGTTCAGCCTGTTCTGCGGGGTGGGGCTGATCGTGGCCTATGCCTTGCTCGGCTGCACCTGGCTGATCATGAAGACCGAAGGCCCGTTGCAGAGCAAGATGCATGACCTGGCGCGCCCACTGGCCTTCGTGCTGCTGGCCGTGACCGGTGTGGTGAGTATCTGGACGCCGTTGGCGCATCCGGACATCGCCACGCGCTGGTTCAGCCTGCCCAACCTGTTCTGGTTCCTGCCGGTGCCGATCCTGGTGCTGGTCACTTTGTACGGGCTGGTGCGGGCGGTGGCACGCCATGCCCACTACACCCCGTTCCTGCTGACGTTGGTGCTGATCTTCCTGGGCTACAGCGGGCTGGGCATCAGCCTGTGGCCGAACATCATCCCGCCGTCGATCTCGATCTGGGACGCCGCAGCGCCGCCGCAGAGCCAGGGCTTCATGCTGGTGGGCACGCTGTTCATCATCCCGTTCATCCTGGGCTACACCTTCTGGAGCTACTACGTGTTCCGCGGCAAGGTGACCCACGACGACGGCTATCACTAGGAGGGCCTGGCAATGACTGGCAAAGACACCTTCGAACCGGAGAAAAAGCCGCTGATGCAGCGCCTGGGCTGGCTGCTGCTGATCTGGGCAGTGAGCGTGGCAAGCCTGGCCGTGGTGGCCTGGCTGATGCGGATGTTCATGGCGGCGGCGGGCTTGAGTACCCACTGAGCCAAGGTATTTCCCATCCCGCCCTGGGCGGGTTTACACCCTGCGCCGCGTGAGCTGCGCAGGTTTTTTTTTGCCTGTCTCGGCCGCCTGGCGCAGGAGCCGCTTGCCGGCGAAGGTGTCGGCTCCGTACCCGGCCTACTTGCGCGCCTTGAGCACCACGAACTTCGGCGTGGCTGCCACCTGCTCCACTCCCCGGAACAATCGCGCCAGCTTGCTGTGATAGCCCAGGTGCCGATTGCCCACGATGTACAGCGCCCCGCCCACCACCAGTGCCTCGCGTGCCTGCTGGAACATGCGCCAGGCGAGAAAGTCCCCCACTACCTGCTGCTGGTGAAACGGCGGGTTGCACAGCACCACGTCCAGGGACTGCGGTGCCTGCCCGGCCAGCCCGTCGTCGGCGCGCACCGCCACGGCTCGCTCGCCCAGCGCCGCCTGCCAGTTCTGCTCGGTCGACTGCACCGCCATGTACGACTCGTCCACCAGGGTGTAGTGCGCCTGCGGGTTGGCCAGCGCGCTGACGATGCCCAGCACGCCGTTGCCGCAGCCAAGGTCGGCCACCCGCGCATCGCCCAGGTCGCGGGGCAGATGTGGTAGGAAGGCACGGGTACCGATATCCAGCCCTTCGCGGCAGAACACATTGGCGTGGTTCACCAGCTCCAGCGGTGGTTGCTCCAGCTTATAACGGGTGGGGTAGGGCGAGGCTGCCGCCGCCCTGGGCTCGGCCGTGGCGATCAGCAGGCGCGCCTTCTTGCGCGCCAGCGATGCCTGCACCGGGCCGATGTACTTCTCCAGCAGGTCGCCGGCTGCCCGTGGCAGGTGCTTGATCATCGCCCCGGCGATTACCTGCGCGCCGGGTGCCAACTGGCCCTGCAGCCGGATCAACTGCTCTTCGAGCAGCGCCAGGGTCTTGGGTACGCGCACCAGCACCCGGTCGAACGGCCCCTGCCAATGCTGGCTGGCGGCGATGAAGGGCACGCTGTCGAATGCCTGGCCATTGCGCACCAGGTTCTTCTCCAGTGCCAGCCGGGCCAGGTAGGAGTCGCCGCTGCCCAGCACCTGGACATGTGCGCGCAGGCTGATGGCCAGCGCGCCGAAGCTGTCGTTGAGTACCAGTACCCGGCTCGTGGCAGGCAGCGCCTGCGCGGCCAGGTGTTCGAGCAGGTACTCGTCGGCCGCGTCGAAGGCCTGCAAGGGGTCGTTGGCGTATTCGGGCTGGCGAAGCAGCTCGAGCTCGGCGAAGGGGGTGATCAACAGGGGCATGGCGTAGGGCTCTGGGCTTTGGCGCGCGCGCTGGGGCTTGGCGCTGGACGGGCGCAGATTCTACAGCGTTTTTGCAGGTGGGGAGGGGGGTGTTGGCGAGCAGAACCTCAGATCAACCCGTACTGGGTGGCGATGGCGACCGCGCTGGTCTTGTTGGTGGTGTTGAGTTTGCTGGTGATGCTGCGGATATGAAAATTGACCGTGCTTCTGGACAGCGTGAGGATGCAACTGATGTCTTCGGCGGTCTTGCCGGCAGCGGTCCACTGCAGCACCTCGCGTTCCCGAGGCGAGAGTGCCTGCAAACGGGCCTTGGGCGGATGCAACTTGGCAACCATCAGGGTGTGCAGCAGGTTGCACAGCCACAGGGTCTGGGCCGACTTTTCGTACAGTTCCGCCATGCTCACTTCGCCCTGCCGGCGTGATACGCACAGCACGCTTTCGTTGCCGCGCAGGTCCTGGGTGCCCTGGCTCCAGCCATGGCACAGGCCATGTTCGCACGCCGTCTGTCGCAACTCGGGGGCTTGCTTGTACAACTGCGGGGACCACAGCACCGGCATGTTCGAATGATGGCAATGCACAAGCACCGGGTCGATGCGCTCGTACTCGTTCTTCTTGTAGAGCTCGTTCCATTCGGCCGGGTAGTTGTTGAACATCATGACCTGCGGGCCTTCGGCGACCGTCCTGCCGTTCAGGCGGTATGCCAGAAACTCCATGTCCAGTTGCTCGGCCAGTGACAGTGCAGTGGCAAACATCTGTTGCTGGTTTTCCTCCTGCGTCAGTTGTTGCAACTGCTCCTGCTTCCAATATGGCATTTGAGCCTCCGTGCACCTTTGCAATTAGTCACCCTGGATCGAGTGTAGGAAAAGTCGCACGCTGTTCTAGGTTTTTTTTGCTATAGAAATGTTCCAGTGCTCTACATAAAAATAGGGTTGTACAACCCGCGTTACATGTTTTGTTACGTGGTTGAAACACATGAGCGTAATGCCATTACATCGCGGCGGTGTTTATCCCGTCAGCTTTGCGCGACACTGTGTTTACCTGAATTGTGGAGCACACCATGACTGCCAGTGCGGAGAAGTTCACCCGCCAGACCCTGCTCGATGTCCAGCCGCTGACCCCCAACCTGTTCAGCCTGCGCGTAACCCGTGATCCCGGTTTTCGGTTCCGGGCCGGCCAGTTTGCTCGCCTGGGCGTGACCCGTGCCGATGGCAGCGTGGTGTGGCGGGCGTACTCGATGGTCTCGTCGCCGTTCGACGAGTACCTGGACTTTTTCTCGATCGTCGTGCCCGGCGGCGAGTTCACCAGTGAGCTGAGCCGGCTGCGCGAGGGTGACCAACTGTTGATCGACCGCCAGGCGTTCGGTTTCCTGACCCTCGATCGCTTCGCCGACGGGCGGGACCTGTGGTTGCTGGCGACCGGTACCGGCATTGCACCCTTCATGTCGATACTGCAGGACTTCGAAGCCTGGGAGCGGTTCGACACCATCAAGCTGGTCTATTCGGTGCGCGAAGCCAGGGAGCTCGCCTATCAGCAAGAGATCGCCGGCCTGGAGCAGCGCGACTACCTGGCCGAACATGCGGGCAAGCTGCAGTTCATTCCGGTGGTCACCCGCGAGCAACACCCGGGTGCGCTGAACGGGCGTATCACCACCCTGATCGAGAACGGCGAACTGGAGCGTGCGGCCGGCCTGGCGCTGACCCCCGAACATTCGCGGGTGATGCTCTGCGGCAACCCGCAGATGATCGACGACACCCGCCAGGTGCTCAAGGCACGTGATCTTCAGCTGAGCCTCAGCCGCCGGCCGGGCCAGGTGGCGGTGGAAAACTACTGGTAGACAGCACAACGGCGCCCGAAGGCGCCGTTACGGTGAGGCAGGCCCGGTTCAGGGCTGCTGGTTCTGCGCCTTGAGCAGGTCGCGGATTTCGCCCAGCAGTTCTTCTTCCTTGGTGGGTACCGGCGGCAGGGTCGGGGCCACCGCTTCTTCGCGTTTGAGGCGGTTGATCACCTTCACGCCCATGAAGATCGCGAAGGCCACGATCAGAAAGTCGATCACCGTCTGGATGAACTTGCCATAGGCCAGCACCACCGCCGGCGCGTCGCCCTCGGCCGCCTTGAGCACCACCGCCAGATCACTGAAGTCCACTCCACCGATCAGCAGGCCCAGGGGTGGCATCACCACATCGCCAACAAACGATGAAACGATTTTGCCGAACGCGGCGCCGATGATGATACCGACGGCCATGTCGACCACGTTGCCCTTGACCGCGAAGGCCTTGAATTCACTGATCACGCCCATGGTTTATTCCCTGTAACAGATGAGATTGGTCATCGCAGTGTAAATCAGCTATGCGCTTCATGCTCCGCGTTGCAGTAAAAGACCCCGGCTATGCCGAATAGTTTTGTCGCCCAGGCGGCGCCCCGCAGCTGGGTCGGCTCGGCTATCATGGCCCCTTTTTCCAGGAGACTGCCCCATGGCCAAGGCCAAGCGCATGTACGGCTGCACCGAGTGCGGCGCGACCTTTCCCAAGTGGGCGGGCCAGTGCGGCGAATGCGGCGCGTGGAACACCCTGGTCGAGACCATGATCGAAAGTGGCGGCGCCGCGGCGCCTGCCGGGCGCACCGGCTGGGCCGGGCAACAGGCGCAGATCAAGACCCTGGCCGAGGTCAGTGTCGAGGAGATCCCGCGTTTCAGCACCGCCAGCGCCGAGCTGGACCGCGTGCTCGGTGGCGGCCTGGTCGATGGATCGGTGGTGCTGATTGGCGGTGACCCGGGCATCGGCAAGTCCACCATCCTGCTGCAGACCCTGTGCAACATTGCCACGCGCATGCCGGCGCTGTACGTCACCGGGGAAGAATCCCAGCAGCAGGTGGCCATGCGTGCCCGTCGCCTGGGCCTGCCGCAGGATCAGTTGCGGGTGATGACCGAGACCTGCATCGAAACCATCATTGCCACCGCGCGGGTCGAAAAGCCCAAGGTGATGGTGATCGACTCCATCCAGACCATCTTCACCGAACAGTTGCAGTCGGCGCCCGGTGGCGTGTCGCAGGTACGCGAGAGTGCCGCCTTGCTGGTGCGCTATGCCAAGCAGAGCGGCACGGCGATCTTCCTGGTCGGCCACGTGACCAAGGAGGGCGCGTTGGCCGGGCCGCGGGTACTGGAACACATGGTCGACACCGTGCTGTATTTCGAGGGCGAGTCCGACGGTCGCCTGCGCCTGCTGCGCGCGGTGAAGAACCGCTTTGGTGCGGTCAACGAACTGGGCGTGTTCGGCATGACCGACCGCGGCCTCAAGGAAGTCTCCAACCCGTCGGCGATCTTCCTGACCCGTGCCCAGGAGGAAGTGCCGGGCAGCGTGGTGATGGCCACCTGGGAAGGTACCCGGCCGATGCTGGTGGAGGTGCAGGCGCTGGTGGATGAAAGCCACATGGCCAACCCGCGCCGTGTGACCCTGGGCCTGGACCAGAACCGCCTGGCCATGTTGCTGGCGGTGCTGCATCGCCATGGCGGCATCCCCACCCACGACCAGGACGTGTTCCTCAACGTGGTGGGCGGGGTCAAGGTACTGGAGACCGCGTCGGACCTGGCCTTGATGGCGGCGGTGATGTCGAGCCTGCGCAACCGCCCGCTGCCACACGACCTGCTGGTGTTCGGCGAGGTGGGCCTGTCTGGTGAAGTGCGCCCGGTGCCGAGCGGGCAGGAGCGCCTGAAGGAGGCCGCCAAGCACGGCTTCAAGCGCGCCATCGTGCCCAAGGGCAACGCGCCCAAGGAAGCGCCGCCGGGGCTGCTGGTGATTGCGGTGACGCGCCTGGAGCAGGCGTTGGATGCGTTGTTTGAATAAAATGTAATCAATTTGCCATGATGGCTAATTGGCACCATTGTTCTGTCTCTCTACTATCGCGCCTTCGTTTTTTGCTTCCAGGGATGGGAAGATGGCGTTTTTGGTATCTGGCACAAAGCTGTCCTGCTTCTGGCTGTTGTTGGGCATCCTTGCTGGCCCTGTATCGGCCGCGAGCTTGCCGGGTGACCAGGAACTGATTCGCGAGCGTCAGGGGCGGTTGCTTGAAGAGCAGCAGCGGCGCCTGCAGGAACTTAAGGAGCTGCCTGGCAGCACCGCCCCAACCCAGACTGCACCGGCGCCGGCCGATGCCCGCTGCTTTATTAAATATGGAGTTTTGCGATGAGTCTTACTATCTTGGAGTTTGCAAGATCGTATGTCGCAGGAAGACTGACAGCCAAAGTTTTTTCGGAGGCGTATATTGAGCTTTGGAAAATTGAGCGAGATAGGAATGTCCTTCAGCTCGATGAGCCTTCGTTGAGCGAGTGCTTGTCCAGCATTTTTTGTGCTGCGGATATGTACGAGCCAGATGAATCAAGGGAAGAGTATGAATTTGACGATGAAATGCTTAAATCTAAGGTCGCGAGCTTGATGCAAAAAATAGTCACTGATTAGTTTGTGCAAAAGCAACCTCTCCTCTCGCAGCAGATCTTGGAAAGGCTTCATTTGATGCTGCTAATGGGGGGCTAGCAATGTACTTCCCGAAAGTGACGATGAATGCCGGTGAGGTCATATTTGATGACTTTACTGTTGGTACACCGAAAGGTTTTATTGGCAATGGTCACGGTGGGGCTGCCGAGTTAGTCGGGCCGCTTAAAAAACTCCTACAACATACCCAATCTCAAGGAGGCAAGACGGTCACTATTAAAGGCTGTTATGCATGAGGAAGGCGCAGCATTAGGGGCTGGAAAAGTGGGGGCGGTTCTCTTTTAGTTTTCCCCGCTACCAAAGAAGGTCTTAGAGATTTTTTGAAGAGTCTCAAATAGATGGGTCATCAAAAAACAGTATGCAAGCATCTTGAAAGTCTTATTGTGTCTGGTTGTGGAGATTATATGTCTCTCAGTTATGATTTAAGTTAGGGGCGTATCGAATAGATTTCGATGGCGGCGTTTTGAAGTTTTTTGAAAAGGATATAATTGTAAGTCGTCAGAAATAAAACATTGAAGTGTTGTGTCCTGATATTTATAAAATTCGCTTTCCGATGGCCAACAGGCACACACAAAAAGGGCCGGTGCACGTGCACCAGCCCTTCCTCATCAACCGAGCACTATCAATGCTCAGCCACCGTCTCTCGCCTCACTACCTGCCCCTCATGCTCATCCTTCTCCAGCAACGGAATCTCCTTGCCCTCGGCATCGAACAGCTTGCCGTCTTCGAAGTAGTCGCCGTCACGCAGCCCGGAAATGTCCGAGTAGTTCAGCGTGCGCTCGGAGGCGGCCACGAACACCGACTGATGATCGGAGTTGCCGGTCTTGAAGTGGTTGAACACCAGGTTCAGCAGAATCGCCATGATCGCCGACGAGCTGATGCCGGAGTGGAAGATGGTCTCGAACCAGTTCGGGAACTGCGCGTAGAAGTTGGGCGCGGCAATCGGGATCATGCCGAAGCCCAGTGAGGCGGCCACGATGATCAGGTTCATGTTGTTGCGGTAGTCCACCTTGGACAGCGTGCGGATACCACTGGCCGCCACGGTGCCGAACAGCACGATCCCCGCGCCACCCAGTACCGAGGTCGGTACGGCGGCAATCACCCGGCCCATGATCGGCAGCAGGCCCAGCACCACCAGGATCACGCCACCGGTAGCCACCACGTAGCGGCTCTTCACCCCGGTCACGGCCACCAGGCCGACGTTCTGGGCGAATGCGCTCTGGGTGAACGAACCGAAGATCGGCGCCAGGATGCTCGAGGCCATGTCGGCACGCAGGCCATCGCCCAGGCGCTTGGAGTCGACCTTGGTGTCGATGATCTCACCTACCGCGAGGATGTCGGCCGAGGTTTCCACCAGGGTCACCATGATCACGATGCACATCGACAGGATGGCCGCGATATGGAAGGTCGGCATGCCGAAGTGGAATGGGGTAGGGAAGGCCACCAGCGGACCTTCGAGCACCTTGCTGAAATCAGCCATGCCCAGCGACCAGGCGATCAGGGTGCCGAACACCATCGCCAGCAGGATCGACAGCCGCGAGATCGCCGCGCTGCCCAGCTTGCTCAGTATCAGCACGATCAGGAAGGTCACCGCCGCCAGGCCGATGTTGGACATGCTGCCGAAGTCCGGTGCCTTGCTGTTGCCGCCCATGACCCAGCGCGCCGCGACCGGCATCAGGGTCAGGCCGATGGTGGTGATCACGATGCCGGTCACCAGTGGCGGGAAGAACTTGGTGATGCGCGAGAACACCGGGGTGATCAGAAACCCGATCAACGAGGCCGCCATCACCGCACCCAGCACCCCCGGCAGGCCGCCGCCGCCCTCGCTGCTGAGAATCGCGCCCATGGTGGCCACGCCGGCAAACGAAACGCCCTGTACCAGCGGCAACTGGCAACCGAAGAACGGCAGGCCCAGGGTCTGCAGCAGGGTCGCCAGGCCACCGGCAAACAGCGATGCGGCAATCAGCAGGCCGATGTCGGCCGGGCCCAGGCCGGCCGCCTGGCCGAGAATCAGCGGTACCGCGACGATACCGCCGTACATGGTGAGTACGTGTTGCAGCCCGTACGCCAGGTTGGCGCCGAGCCCCAGGTTCTCGTCTTCAGGACGTGATGCCGTGGACGTGTCGGGGGAGGACGTAGTCATGGGAGCAGGTTCTCTGTTTTATTGTTGTGGCGCTACTGTAGACAACTCGTGCCATTCATTGCCAGAACAATTGTATACAATTTTTAGATTGGCACAGGAACAGTCAGGTCATTGGTTTGGGTGCAGGCGTGGATGCAGTTATCGTTCCAACACGCAGCACCAGGCCCGCCAGGGCTGGGTCCGGTGGCATGAACGGCTGTTTGAAAGCTGTCTGGGTGGACAGGAAGGCGGGGCGGGGTCAGGTCGGTAGCGGGCTAAAAGATTTCAAATGTCGATGAGTTGATGGAATTCGCGCTCCAGTTCGGTGCGATCGGCCAGGTTGAGCTCCACCAGGCGGCACAGGTGCTCCAGCGAATCGAGGTCGATGTGCTCGCAGATAAACCCCAGCTGGGTGTCGTCGACATGGCGCAGTTCCACCGTCATGGTGACAAACGCCTCTTCACCCAGGCGTATCTGCGCAGCGAACGGCCGCTCGAGGTCGGCGTCCCAGGCCTTGGGCGCCTCGATCAGCAGGCCCTTGAGCGACAGGTCGAGCAGGTTGACCGGCCAGCGTCGTTCGCCCTGGAGCAGTTCGGTCGGTGCATCGAAGGGTATGCGCTGGAAGCGCCGGCGTTCTGGGTGATCGCTCATGGTGGAGGCCCTTTGCAGTAGAACCTGGCTGGAACCTGACTGACTATAGCTCAGGGCTTGCCAGCATGATCGCGAACGCGCATAACGAGACTGTGGGCGGGCCTGCAGGCTCTAGACCAAAGCAAGTATGGCAATGCGCCAAGACTCGCCCTAGACTCGATGGGCGGTCTTTCATATCCACTAGCTGGAAGCAAACCATGAACAACAATAATAGCCTGCTACGCCATATACCGTGGCTGCTGCTGGCAGTCCTGGGGGCCTGTGCGCTGGGTGTGGTTGCCCTGCGCCGTGGCGAAGCGATCAACGCCTTGTGGATTGTGGTTGCCTCGGTAGCCCTCTACCTGGTCGCCTACCGTTACTACAGTCTGTTCATCGCCACCAAGGTGATGCAGCTGGACCCGCGCCGGGCCACCCCGGCGGTGCTCAACAACGATGGTCTGGACTACGTGCCGACCAACAAGCACATCCTGTTCGGTCACCACTTCGCGGCCATCGCCGGCGCCGGCCCGCTGGTGGGCCCGGTACTGGCTGCGCAGATGGGCTATCTGCCCGGTACGCTCTGGCTGATCGCCGGCGTGGTACTGGCCGGTGCAGTGCAGGACTTCATGATCCTGTTCCTGTCCACCCGCCGCAACGGTCGCTCGCTGGGCGACATGGTGCGTGAGGAAATGGGCCGCATTCCCGGCACCATCGCCCTGTTCGGCTGCTTCCTGATCATGATCATCATCCTTGCGGTGCTGGCGCTGATCGTGGTCAAGGCCCTGGCCGAAAGCCCATGGGGCATGTTCACGGTGATGGCGACCATCCCCATCGCGATGTTCATGGGCGTGTACATGCGTTATATCCGCCCGGGCCGCATCGGCGAGATCTCGCTGATCGGTGTGGTGCTGCTGTTGCTGTCCATCTGGCTGGGGGGCCTGGTGGCCGCCGATCCGGTGTGGGGCCCGGCGTTCACCTTCACCGGCGTGCAGATCACCTGGATGCTTGTGGGCTATGGCTTCGTCGCCGCCGTGCTGCCGGTGTGGCTGGTGCTGGCGCCGCGTGACTACCTCTCTACCTTCCTCAAGATCGGTACCATCATTGCCCTGGCCATCGGCATCCTGGTGCTGGCGCCCGAGCTGAAGATGCCGGCGCTGACCCAGTTCACCGACGGCACCGGCCCGGTGTGGAAGGGCACCCTGTTCCCGTTCCTGTTCATTACCATCGCCTGTGGCGCGGTATCGGGCTTCCATGCGCTGATCTCCTCGGGCACCACGCCCAAGCTGCTGGACAACGAAGTCAACGCCCGCTACATCGGCTATGGCGGCATGCTGATGGAGTCGTTCGTCGCGATCATGGCCATGGTTGCCGCCTCGGTGATCGAGCCGGGCGTGTACTTCGCCATGAACAGCCCGGCCGCGGTGGTCGGTGCCGACGTGGTGTCGGTGGCGCAGACAGTCAGCAGCTGGGGCTTTGCCATCACCCCCGAGCAACTCGAGGCGGTCGCCCGGGACATCGGCGAGCACACCGTGCTGGCCCGTGCCGGTGGTGCGCCGACCCTGGCGGTGGGTATCGCACAGATCCTGCACCAGGTACTGCCGGGTGAAAACACCATGGCGTTCTGGTACCACTTCGCGATCCTGTTCGAAGCCCTGTTCATCCTCACTGCGGTAGACGCCGGTACGCGTGCCGGGCGCTTCATGCTGCAGGACCTGCTGGGCTCGTTCGTGCCGGCGCTCAAGCGCACCGAGTCGTGGGGCGCCAACCTGCTCGCCACCGCCGGCTGTGTGGCGTTGTGGGGCTACCTGCTGTACCAGGGCGTGATCGACCCGCTGGGTGGCATCAACACCTTGTGGCCGCTGTTCGGCATCTCCAACCAGATGCTGGCCGGTATCGCGCTGATGCTCGGCACCGTGGTGCTGATCAAGATGAAGCGCCAGCAGTACATGTGGGTCACCCTGGTGCCGGCGGTATGGCTGCTGATCTGCACCACCACCGCAGGCTTCATCAAGCTGTTCGACCCGAACCCGGCGGTGGGCTTCCTGGCCCTGGCCAACAAGTACAGCGCGGCGCTGGACGCCGGTCAGGTACTGGCCCCGGCCAAGGACATCGCGCAGATGCAGCACGTGATCTTCAACGCGTACACCAACGCGACGCTGACCGCGCTGTTCCTGTTCGTGGTGTTCAGCATCCTGTTCTTCGCGCTCAAGGTCGGTATCCGCGCCTTGAACAAGAAAGAACGTACCGACAAGGAATCGCCGTTCCAGGCCTTGCCGGACGCGTAAACCAAGAGGATTGCAGACATGTTCAACGATCTCGGTCGACTGGGTAAGTACCTGGGGCAGGCAGCCCGCCTGATGGTCGGCATGCCCGACTACGACAATTACGTCGAGCATATGCAAACCCGGCACCCCGACCTGCCGCCGATGACCTACGAGGAGTTCTTCCGGGAACGCCAGGAGGCGCGCTACGGCGGCAAGGGCGGGCCCAAGTGCTGTTGAAAGACGGCACCGCCCGCGTGTGACAAACCTGTGGGAGCCCGGGCAGCCGGGCTCCCACAGTCATTTCAGTGTTCAGGAGATTTTCCGTGCAACCCATTCCCGTCACCGTGCTCAGCGGTTTTCTGGGGGCCGGCAAGACCACCTTGCTGCGCCACCTGCTCAAGGCCGAGCACGGCCTGAAAATCGCCGTGATCGAAAACGAGTTCAGCGACGCCGGCATCGACACCCAACTGCTGGGCGACGAACCGGTGCAGGTCATGACCCTGGCCAACGGCTGCGTGTGCTGCACCATCCACACCGACCTGACCAAGGCGCTGTTCCTGCTGCTGGAGCGTCTGGACAGCGGCGAAATCGCCTTCGACCGGCTGGTGATCGAGTGCACCGGCCTGGCCGACCCGGCACCGGTGGCGCAGACCTTCTTCATCGACGAAGAGCTGCGCGAGCGCTACATCCTCGACGGCATCATCACCCTGGTGGATGCCGCGCATGCCGACCTGCACCTGACCCAGACCATCGCCCAGGCCCAGGTCGGGTTTGCCGATCGCCTGCTGGTGAGCAAGACCGACCTGGTCGATGCGACCGCGTTCGAGGCTTTGAGCCAGCGCCTGGCGCGGATCAACCGACGTGCGCCGATCCGTGTGGTGGACAACGGCAGGATCGACCTGGCCGAGATGCTGGATGTGCGCGGGTTCAACCTCAACGCCAGCCTCAACCTGCGGCCTGTTGTGGCGGCGGGCAACAGCCTGGACCGGATCTCCAGCATGGTGCTGCGTACCGATGTGCCGCTGGATATCGACCGGCTGAGCGAGTTCATGAACCAATTGCTGGAGGCGCATGGCAAGCAGCTGTTGCGCTACAAGGGCGTGTTGAACATTGCTGGCGAGGATCGGCGGCTGGTGTTTCAGGGCGTGCTGAAGCTCTATGGCTTCGACTGGGATACCGAGTGGGCCGAAGGCGAACAGCGCGAGAGTGTGATGGTGTTCATTGCCGATGACCTGCCCGAGGCGAAGATTCGCGAGGGGTTCGAGGCCTTGGGTCGCCCCTGAGGGCCCATCGCGGGTCAAGCCCGCTCCCACAGGTTTACTACCCATCTGGAGGGCTATGAAATCCTGTGGGAGCGGGCTTGACCCGCGATGCCACAAAAAAGCCCGGCTGGGAGCCGGGCTTTTTCACATCAGGTACCTGCGATCAGTTGCCGTACACCGGCAGCTTGGCGCAGATGGCCTTGACCTTCTCGCGAACGGCGTCGATCACCGCTTCGTTGTTCAGGTCGTCCAGGATGTCGCAGATCCAGCCCGCCAGTTCCTTGCACTCTGCTTCCTTGAAGCCGCGAGTGGTCACGGCCGGGGTGCCGAAGCGCAGGCCGGAAGTGACGAACGGGGAGCGTGGGTCGTTTGGCACGGAGTTCTTGTTGACGGTGATGAAGGCTTTGCCCAGGGCAGCGTCTGCGTCCTTGCCGGAGATTTCCTGCTTGATCAGCGACAGCAGGAACAGGTGGTTTTCAGTACCGCCCGACACCACGTCGAAGCCGCGCTCGATGAACACGCCGGCCATGGCCTGGGCGTTCTTCACCACTTGCTGCTGGTAGGCCTTGAACTCAGGCTGCAGCGCTTCCTTGAAGCAGATCGCCTTGGCCGCGATCACGTGCTCCAGCGGGCCGCCCTGGGCGCCCGGGAATACCGCGGAGTTCAGCTTCTTCTCGATGTCGGCGTTGGCACGGGCCAGGATCAGGCCGCCACGTGGACCGCGCAGGGTCTTGTGGGTGGTGGTGGTGACCACGTCGGCGAACGGCACCGGGTTCGGGTACACGCCAGCGGCGACCAGGCCAGCCACGTGGGCCATGTCGACGAACAGGTAGGCACCGACCTTGTCGGCGATTTCGCGGAAGCGCGGGAAGTCCAGCACCTGCGAGTAGGCCGAGAAACCGGCCACGATCATTTTCGGCTTGTGCTCGACCGCCAGGCGCTCGACTTCGTCGTAGTCGATCAGGCCGTTGGCGTCGATGCCGTACTGGATGGCGTTGTACAGCTTGCCCGAGGACGACACGGCCGCGCCGTGGGTCAGGTGGCCGCCGTGGGCCAGGCTCATGCCCAGGATGGTGTCACCGGCCGACAGCAGGGCCAGGTAGACGGCAGCGTTGGCCTGGGAGCCGGCGTGCGGCTGCACGTTGGCGTAGTCGGCGCCGAACAGCTGCTTGGCGCGGTCGATGGCCAGTTGCTCGACCACGTCGACGTATTCGCAGCCACCGTAGTAGCGCTTGCCCGGGTAGCCTTCGGCGTACTTGTTGGTCAGTACCGAGCCTTGAGCTTCCATCACCGCAGGGCTGGTGTAGTTTTCCGAAGCGATCAGCTCAATGTGCTCTTCCTGGCGCTGAGCTTCTTGCTCCATGGCGGCAAAGAGATCGGCGTCGTACTTGGCAATGGTCAAATCACGGCTGAACATGGCGGTCCTCAAGGATCGTGCTGAAATAGGCGGGCATTCTACCTCATCGGCTTTTGTCTGGCATATGAAAGGGCATCATGTCGCAGACAAGCGGGGCTCATTCAGGCTCGGTGTGAACTTATCGCGGGTCAAGCCCGCTCCCACAGGTCTGGTATCCGCTCTCGGGGGCCGAGAACATCCTGTGGGAGCGGGCTTGACCCGCGATGCGTCATTCGAACATGAACAACGTTTCGTTGCTGAACTGCGCCTCGAACTGGTTGGCCGGCATCGGCCGCCCGAACAGGTAGCCCTGCACCTCGTCGCAACCGTGCTCGCGCAGAAACTCCAGTTGCTCATGGGTCTCCACACCCTCGGCGATCACCGCCAGGTTCAGGCTGTGGGCCATGGCGATGATGGCGCGGGCGATCTGCGCATCCTGCTCGCCCTCGGGCAGACCGTCGACGAAGGTGCGGTCGATCTTGAGCACGTCGATGGGGAACTGCTTGAGGTAGTTGAGCGACGAGTAGCCGGTGCCGAAGTCGTCTACCGCAATGCTCAGCCCCAGATTCTTCAGGCTGTCGAGGATCACCATCGCCTCGTTCACCTCGCGCATCAGGATGCTTTCGGTCAGTTCCAGCTCCAGGCACGCCGGCGGCAGCCCGGTATCGGCCAGGATGGTGGCGATGCGCGTGCCCAGTTGGCCATCGGAGAACTGGCGCGCCGAAATGTTCACCGACACCTTGGGCACTCGCACCTTGGCCTGGTGCCAGGCCTTGAGCTGGCGGCAGGCTTCGCTGATGACCCAGTCGCCCACGTCCACCACCAGCCCCAGCTCCTCGATCACCGGGATGAAGTCGCCCGGCGGCACCAGCCCGCGGCGCGGGTGGCGCCAGCGCAGCAGGGCCTCGGCACCGGTCAGACGCTTGCCGTCGCCGCTGAACTGCGGCTGGTAGTAGAGGATGAACTCGTTCTGCTCCAGCGCATGACGCAGGTCGCTTTCCAGCTCCAGGCGCTCCAGCGCACTGGCGTTCATGTCGGCCTGGTAGAACTGGAAGTTGTTCTTGCCGCGCTCCTTGGCGTGGTACATCGCGGTGTCGGCGTTCTTCATCAGCTGGCTCAGCTCGCTGCCGTCCTGCGGGCTGAGGGCGATGCCGATGCTGGCAGTGACGAAGAACTCGCGGTTCTCCAGCACGAACGGTCGCACCAGGCTGCCCAGGATCTGCTCGGCCACGTGGATCGCGCGGTTGAGCGCGATTTCGCGGGTGGCCTTGGGTTGCAGCAGCAAGGTGAATTCATCGCCGCCCATGCGTGCCACGGTGTCGTCGTCGTGTACGCAGTCGAGCAGGCGTTCGGCCATGTCCTTGAGCATGCGATCGCCTGCGGCATGCCCCAGGGAGTCGTTGATCGGCTTGAAACGGTCCAGGTCCAGGAACATCAGCACCACCCAGGCCTTCTGCCGCTCGGCCTGCTGCAGCGCGGTGTGCAGGCGGTCCTGGAACAGCGTGCGGTTGGGCAGGTGGGTCAGGGCGTCGTAGTAGGCCAGGCGGTGAATGCGCTGTTCGCTGGCCTTGCGCTCGCTGATGTCGGTGAAGAAGCACACGTAGCTGGCCAGGTCACCCTCGTCGTCGAGCACCGCGGTGATGCCGACCCACGCCGGGTAGTGCTCGCCGCTGCGGCGCTTGAGCCAGACCTCGCCCTCCCAGGTGCCGCGCTGGTGCAGTTGCTTGAGCACGTAGTTGAGGTGGGCTTCCTGCTGTTCGTCGACGGTGAGCAGGCTCGGCAACTGGTCGAGCACGTCGCTCACCGCGTAGCCGCTGACCCGGCTGAAGGCTTCGTTGGCCTGCACGATGTAGCCGGCCGGGTCGGTGATCAGGATCGCCGAGGTGGAATGCTCGAACACCGTGGCGGCCATGCGCAGGTCTTTCTCGGCGCGGCGTTGCTGGCTGATGTCGCGGCCGACGCCCAGGATGCCCTCGAAATGGTTGTGCTCGTCCCACACCAGTACCACGCGCAGCTCGATCGGGATCTTGCGGCCGTCGGCGCGCAGACAGTCGAACAGGAACAGCTGGGTGGTCACCTCGGTGCGCAGGCGCTCCAGCGCGGCGGGTTCCTCGAGGGCCCGCTTGACCCGTTCGAACAGGGTGAACACGCCGGTCAGCTGCGCCGGGTTGGCAATGGTCGACTGCCAGCCGTTGGCGAAGATCCACGGCACGTCGTAGCCCAGTACCGTCTGCACCGAGGGGCTGACGTAGTTGAGCTGCAACTGCGGGTCGGTGGAGAAGATCACGTCGCTGATGCTCTCGGCGAGCATGCGGTAGCGCTGCTCGCTGTCGCGCAGCGACTCGCTCGCCTCGATCTGGTCGGTGACGTCCTTGCCCACCCCGATGATGCGCAGCACCGTGCCGTCAGGGTCGCGGGTCAGGGCCTGTTCGCGAATGTCGTAGCGCCGCCAGCTCTGGTCGTGGTGAAGAAAACGCAGTTGGCAATGCAACTGCTCCACATAGCCGCTCTGGCGCTGCTGCTGGCGCATCTGGCGAAACAGCTCGGCGTCCTGCGGGTGCAGCAGCACTTCCCAGAAGTACTCGCCCATCTGCGCCAGCTCGCTGCGCGAATAGCCCAGGGTCTGGCCCAGGTGGCGGTTGCTGAAGATCATGCGCAGGCTGTGCACATCCTGCACGTACAGCTGGTCGGGCACGGTGCGCACCACGTCCGACCAGAAGCTTTCGCGCTCCAGCAGCGACAGCTCCACGCGCTTGCGGCTGGTGATATCGCTGATGCTCAGGATCACGGCCTGGTAGTCACGCCGTGCCTGGGGGAAGCGCACCATCAGCCACAGGTGCTGGTCCTGGCCCTGGGGGTCGCTGAGCCGCACTTCCAGCTCCAGCAGGCGCAGGTCCTGCACCACTGCCTCGACCAACTGCATGCCCACCCCTTCGGCGCCCGGCGAGTGGCCTTCGATCAGGCGCTGCCAGGCGCTCTCGCAGCAGCCGGCGCCCAGCAGTTGCAGGGCCACCTGATTGACTTCGGTAACCTTCAGCTCGCCCAGCAGGCTGTGGCGCAGCGATACATCCCGGGCCAGGCGCTGGGCCAGCTCGGCTGTGCTGCGCAGGCGCAGGCGTTCCAGCAGTTCGGTCAGCCCCGACAGGTCGAGTACGCACAAGGCCACGCCCGTGCCTTCGAAGATGTCCTGATAGCGTCGCCGACCTTCCTGCAGGGCGCGGTGACGGCGGCGCATGCTGATCAGCGCCAGCAGCGGGATCAGCGCGCACACCAGGCCCAGCACGCACTTGCCGATCAAGGCCGGCAGCAGTTGCTGGCGGCTGTAGGCGGCATCGAACAGGCCGCGCAGTTGCCAGTCGCTGTTGTCCAGGTACGCCAGCAGCACGCTTTGCGGCGGCTCGATGCTGGCGTCGCGCGCATCGAGCGGCGGCGCGTGGCGATCGATGACCTGAGCCGTGCGGCTGTTTTCCAGCAGCCACAGCGGTGGCGCGGCGTGGTCCAGGGGTTGGCTCAGTTGCTGGTAGTACTCCGGGGCCAGGCGCAGCAGCCAATAGCCACGGGTGTCGCTGTCGGGGTGCTGCAGCAGCAGGTAGACCAGGCTGTTGTCGTCGCTGTTGCTGAAGTAGTACGGGCGCTCCTGGCCCAGGTGCAGCAGCTCCTGGAGCGCCTTGCGGTCGGCACTGATGCCCGCGCTGTCGCGCAGCAACGCGCCCTGGGCGTCCACCCACACCAGGCTGCGCAGGGCGGGCAGGCGTGCGTGCAGGTGTTCGAGCAGCGGCGGCAGGTCGGTGACGGCCGGTGCGGCAGGGTAGGGTTGCAGCAGGGTGAGGGCTTTTTGCGCGTTCAATGCCAGGCTCAGGTTGAGCTGGCTGGCCAGTTCGGCACTTGCATCCAGGCTCTGCTGGCGGCGATCGGCCTGGGTATGGCGGAACTGTTCGAACACCTGCCAGAACAGCAGCGCGAGCAACAGCAGCACCAGTATGGCCAACGCGCCTTTGAGCGAGCCACGCAAGGGCGAACCGGACGCACTCGTGGCTTTGCGCGGGGATGAAGGCTGAGTCAGATTGGTCAAACGCTGTTCCTGCGTGAGGCTGTGGCAGGTGATCGCTACGCAGCGACAAGCGGCGCAGTGTGCGGTAGTCCTGTCGCATCCCGGTTCCAGGCGCGCACTATAAGCTGCACGCCCGAAGGGCGGCTAGCATGCCTTGAAGTGTGGCAAAGTGCCAGTCCTGTTCGTCAGCGGAATGGTTTCCTGCTTTTTGATACAAATTGCACACGCTGTGTTGATTGCAATGTGCCATTTCCCTATCTAGGATGTGCCCCCTCACTTAAGGCAGCGAACCCACGGATGGGTGTTTGACGCTGTTTTGGTAGGCCCCGTGCCGCCTGGGCTTTTTCGGCCGGCGCGGGGCCTGCAGTCCAACTACAGGCCAAGGATGTCCTACTCAAGCAAGTTGCACGCTCGTTACCACGAGGTTGCCCGGCAGGCTGTATCACCAGACTGTTTTGCGGGCGAGGACGTGCGTTTTTCCAGTGAGTACGAAGCACTGGAAGGCGAGTTGAACAAGGCTCAGTCCGTTCACGAGAGCGGCCAGATCGACTGGCTCCGCGTGCTCGAGAACAGCGAGACGCTGCTGCGCACACAGTCCAAGGACCTGCGGGTTGCCGCCTGGTTGACGTGGGCGTTGTATCAACGCGAATCCTTCCCGGGCCTGCTGGCCGGCGTGGGGCTGTTGCAGCACCTGTGCGAGCAGCACTGGGCGCAGGTGCACCCGGCCAAGCCACGCACGCGGGCCGCGGCCATCGGCTGGCTGGTGCCGCGCCTGGAGCAGGTACTGGGTGAAAATGTCGCGATCAAGGAGCAACTGGCGCTGTTCCGCCGCCTGGTCGACAGCCTGCAGGCGCTCGATGCAGCCCTGACCACGCACCTGGGCGATGAGGCGCCGCTGTTGCTGCCGTTGTGCCGACGCCTGTCGAGCATGGTGCAACGTGCTGCCGACAATCAGCCCGAACCCGGTGCCGTGGGCGCGGTCGTGGCCCAGGTCAAGCAGGCCGCCACCCAGTTGCTCACCCCCGGCGCCCCCGTCGACAGCGAAAAAGACGCGCACAAGGTGTTACGCACCCTGCAGGATGGCGCTCGACCGTTATCGAACTGGTGGCTCAAGCAGAAGGCCACCGACGTGCGCGCCTTGCGCCTCAACCGCACGCTGTTGTGGTTGCAGATCGACGCGGTGCCCGAGCGCAATGCCGAACAGGTGACCGTGCTGCGCGGGTTGCCGGTCGACCGCCTGAAGATCTACCAGGAACGCTTTGCCAACGGCCAGTACGCCGACCTGCTGATGGAGCTCGAAGCCAGCCTGGCCAAGTCGCCGTTCTGGTTCGACGGCCAGCGCATGGTCTGGGAGTGCCTGCTGGAGCTCAACGCCGAGCAGGGCATGCGCGAGGTGGAGTTCCACTTCGCGCAACTGCTGCAGCGCCTGCCCGGGGTGGTGGAGCTGCGCTTTCATGACGGCACGCCGTTTGCCGACCCGGCGACGCGGGGCTGGATCAACGCCAGCGTCATGCCGCACCTGCAGAGCACCAGCGCACCGCGCAAGGTCGAGACCGACCTCGCGACCAGCCTGCCACCCTGGGAGCTGGCCCTGGAGGCGGTGCTGCCCGTGCTGCGCAAGGACGGCCTCAAGCCTGCCGTGCAGATACTCAAGCAGGGCATGCAGGCGGCTCAAGGCGGGCGTGTGCGCTTTTTCTGGCAGCTCAGCCAGGCGCGGCTGTGCTTTCTGGCCAAGAAGTACGAACTGGCCAAGACCCAGCTCGAAGCCCTAGATCACGAACTGCAACAGGCCGGCCTGCATCAGTGGGAGCCGGACCTGGCACTGGAAGTACTGCGTCTGCTGCACAGCTGTTGTGAGCTGCTGCCGCAGAACCACGCCGTGCGCGAACGCAAGGATGAGGTTTATCGCAGGCTGTGCCACCTCGACCTCGAAGTGGTACTCGACTAGGCCCCCGGGCCGCAAACGCAAGGAGAAAAGCCATGGCCAAAGAAGGCTCGGTAGCCCCCAAGGAACGCATCAACGTCACGTTCAAACCTGCCACGGGCGGCGCCCAGGAAGAAATCGAACTGCCCTTGAAGCTGCTCGCGATCGGTGACTACACCCAGCGTCCGGACGAACGCAAGGTAGAGGACCGCAAGCCCATCAGCATCGACAAGATGACGTTTGACGAAGTGCTCGCCAAGCAGGAGTTGAGCCTGACCCTCAGCGTGCCCAACCGCTTGCAGGACGACGAAAGCGCCAGCGATGAGCTGGGCATCAGCCTGCGGGTCAACTCCATGAAGGACTTCAACCCGGCCAGCCTGGTCGAGCAGGTGCCAGAGCTCAAGAAGCTGATGGAACTGCGCGATGCGCTGGTGGCACTCAAGGGCCCGCTGGGCAACGCACCGGCTTTTCGCAAGGCCATCGAAGGCGTGCTCGCCGACGATGCGTCGCGCACCCGCGTACTCGGCGAACTGGGCCTGAGCGCCACGCCGACCACCGACGCTTGAGCCTCCCCCGTCAAGGAAGAACACCATGAGCACCAGCGCAGCACAGCAAACCAGCAGCACCGATGGCGAGTACAGCATTCTCGACAACATCATCGCGCAAACCCGCCTGACGCCCGACGATGAAGCCTATGACATTGCCAAGCGCGGCGTGTCGGCCTTCATCGAAGAGCTGCTCAAGCCGCACAACGACGGCGAACCGGTCAAGAAGGCCATGGTCGACCGCATGATCGCCGAGATCGATGCCAAGCTCAGCCGCCAGATGGACGCGATTCTCCACCACCCCGACTTCCAGTCGCTGGAGTCGGCCTGGCGTGGCCTGCAGTTGCTGGTCGACCGCACCAACTTTCGCGAAAACATCAAGATCGAAATTCTCAACGTCTCCAAGCAGGACCTGCTGGACGACTTCGAGGACTCGCCCGAAGTCATGCAGGCCGGTCTCTACAAGCACATCTATACCGCAGAGTACGGCCAGTTCGGTGGCCAGCCGGTGGGCGCGATCATCGCCAACTACTTCATGTCGCCCAGCTCCCCCGACGTCAAGCTGATGCAGTACGTCTCCAGCGTTGCGTGCATGTCCCATGCGCCGTTCATCGCCGCTGCCGGTCCGAAGTTCTTCGGCCTCGAAAGCTTCACCGGCCTGCCGGACCTCAAGGATCTCAAGGACCACTTCGAAGGCCCGCAGTTTGCCAAGTGGCAGAGCTTTCGCCAGTCCGAGGACGCGCGCTACATCGGCCTCACCGTGCCGCGCTTCCTGCTGCGCAACCCTTATGACCCGGAGGAAAACCCGGTCAAGTCGTTCGTCTACAAGGAAACCGTGGCCAACAGCCATGAGCACTACCTGTGGGGCAACACCGCCTATGCGTTCGGCACCAAGCTGACCGACAGCTTCGCCAAGTTCCGCTGGTGCCCGAACATCATCGGCCCGCAGAGCGGTGGCGCGGTGGAAGACCTGCCGCTGCACCACTTCGAAAGCATGGGCGAGATCGAGACCAAGATCCCCACCGAAGTGCTGGTGTCGGACCGCCGCGAGTACGAGCTGGCCGAGGAAGGCTTCATTTCCCTGACCATGCGCAAGGGCAGTGACAACGCCGCCTTCTTCTCCGCCAGTTCGGTGCAGAAACCCAAGTTCTTCGGCATCAGCGCCGAGGGCAAGGCCGCCGAGCTGAACTACAAGCTCGGTACCCAGCTGCCCTACATGATGATCGTCAACCGCCTGGCCCACTACCTCAAGGTACTGCAGCGCGAGCAGCTGGGCTCGTGGAAGGAGCGCACCGACCTGGAGCTGGAACTCAACAAGTGGATCCGCCAGTACGTGGCCGACCAGGAAAACCCGAGCGCCGAGGTGCGCGGGCGTCGTCCGCTGCGCGCGGCCCAGATCATCGTCAGCGATGTGGAAGGGGAGCCGGGTTGGTACCGGGTCAGCCTCAACGTGCGCCCGCACTTCAAGTACATGGGCGCCGACTTCACCCTGTCGCTGGTCGGCAAGCTGGATAAAGAGTAAGCGGGGGCGCGTACATGAGCGGATATGGCAGCCTTTTCGAGCGTCTGGGCGGCGAAGCCGACAAGCGTCGCGGCTGGAGCCGCGAGAGGGCTGCCATGGCCTCGGTGGCGGTGCACCTGGGCAAGATGCTCAGTACCCGTGCGGGCAGCGTGCAGACGCTGCCCGATTACGGGCTGGCAGACCTCAATGACATGCGCCTGAGCCTGCATGACGCGCTTAGCCAGGCGCGTCAGGCCATCGAGCAGTTCATCGAAGCCTACGAACCGCGCCTGACCAATGTGCGCGTGGTGTCGCTGCCGCGTGATCACGATCAGCTCAAGCTGGCTTTCAGCATCGAAGGCCTGCTTGAGCTGGACGGGATCAAGCGTCAGGTCAGCTTTTCCGCGCGCCTGGAGGGCGGCGGGCAGGTGCAGGTCAACTGAGACGCGCACCGCGCTGTCGTCTCGCGAACAGGACGTTCCTGAGCATGCAAAACAGGTAACCGAGCATGTCCTTCAATCATTACTACCAGAGCGAGCTCACCGCGTTGCGCCAGCTGGGGCGACGCTTTGCCGAGCGCAGCCCGGCCCTGGCGCCGTTTCTGGGGCAGGCCGGGCGCGACCCGGACGTGGAGCGGCTGCTCGAGGGCTTTGCCTTCCTCACCGGGCGCCTGCGCCAGAAGCTCGATGACGAACTGCCCGAGCTGAGCCATTCGCTGATGCAGCTGCTGTGGCCCAACTACATGCGCCCGCTGCCGGCGTTCAGCATCCTGCAGTTCGACCCGCTGGGCCAGTCCGGCCCGCCCTTGCGGGTGGCGCGCGATACACCGGTCGAGAGCCAGCCGATCGATGAGGTGCGCTGCCGTTTTCGTACCTGCTACCCCACCGATGTCATGGCCCTGGACCTCACCGCGCTCAATTACTCGGTAAAGGGTGATGGGGCGCTGCTCAGCCTGCGCCTGGAGATGAGCTGCGACGGGCATGTCGGCGAGCTGGAACTGAGCCGCCTGCGCCTGCACCTGGCAGGCGAGCGCTACATCAGCCAGATGCTCTACCTGTGCCTGCTGCGCAACGTGGAAGGCATCGAGCTGGTGCCACTGGGGGGCGATGGCAAGCCGCTGGTGCGCGCCAGTGGCGAGAACGTGACAGTGCGCCTGGCTGGCAACCGTATCCATCCGGTCGGCTTCGCCGAGGAAGAAGCGCTGATTCCCTACCCGCTGAACACCTTTCGCGGTTACCGCTACCTGCAGGAGTACTTCGCCTTCCAGGACAAGTTCCTGTTCGTCGACCTCGACGGTTTGGAGGCACTCAAGTCCCTGGGCACGGAAACCCTCAAGCAGATGCGTGGGCTGGAGATACGTTTCGACATCCGCAGGGGCGGTATCCAGCGCATGCGCCCCACGCTGGACAACGTCAAGCTGTACTGCACCCCTATCGCCAACCTGTTCCAGCACGATGCCCTGCCGATTCGCCTGGATGGCAAGCAGGACGAATACCTGCTGCTGCCCGCCGAGTACGACCTGGAGAACTGCGGGGTGTTCTCGGTGCACAGCGTGACCGGCTGGAAGCCCGGCGGCGTGGGCTACCAGGCCTATGTGCCGTTCGAGTCGTTCGAGCACGACCCCAGTTTCGACGTGCCGCAGACCAGCCCGCACTACAGCATTCGCCAGCGCTCCTCGCTGTTGCATGACGGCCTGGACACCTACCTGAGCTTCGGAATACGCGATACCCGCACCCACGAGACGCTGTCCATCGAGCTCACCTGCACCAATCAGAACCTGCCGCGCCGGCTCAAGCTGGGTGATATCGACCAGCCGTCCGAGCAGACCCCGGAGTTTCTCACCTTCCGCAACATCACCCCGGTCACGGCCAGCTACGCGCCGCCCCTGAACCGGGATTTCCTGTGGAAGCTGATCAGCAACATGTCGCTCAACTACCTGTCGCTGGCCAACGTCGATGCGCTCAAGGTGATCCTGGAAACCTACGACTTGCCGCGCTACTACGACCAACATGCCGAGAAGGTCAGCAAGCGCCTGCTCGGCGGGCTCAAGTCGATCCGTCACGAGCATGTCGACCGACTGCATCGCGGCCTGCCCCTGCGCGGGCTGCGCACCGAACTGACCATCGACCCGCAAGGCTACATCGGCGAAGGCGACCTGTTCGTGTTCGCCTCGGTGCTCAACGAGTTCTTTGCCCTTTATGCCAGCCTCAACTCGTACCACGAGTTGCGGGTCAGAAGTACCCAGGGAGAGGTGTACCAATGGACACCACGTATGGGCCTGCAGCCCCTGCTTTGAGCGGGCTGAGCCACGCAATACGCGAATACTCGCTGTTTCAGGCCGTGCTGCTGGTCATCGACCGGCTGCGCGAGTTCCATCCGCACCTGAGCGAAGAGGAACTGTACGACCAGCTGGAGTTCCAGGCCAATCCGAGCCTGGGCTTTCCGGGCAGCGACGTCGATCGCGTCGAGTTCTTCGACGACCGCGGGCAGATGCGCGCACGCCTGCGCTTCAACCTGATCGGCCTGTGCGGCGCCAGCTCGCCGCTGCCGGCGTTCTACGTGGAGCAGGCGCTGGGCGATGGCGAGGACGGCAACACGACCCGGCAGTTTCTCGACGTGTTCCACCATCGGCTACAGCGCCTGATGCTGCCCATCTGGCGCAAGTACCGTTATCGCGCACGCTTCCAGAGCGGGGCGATGGACCCATTCTCGGCGCAGCTGTTCGCCCTGATCGGGCTGGGTGGCGAGCACATTCGCGAGGCCCGCGAACTGAACTGGAAGCGCCTGTTGCCCTACCTGGGCCTGCTGAGCCTGCGTGCCCACTCGGCGGCATTGATCGAGGCGGTGCTGCGCTACTACTTCAAGCATGCGCAGCTGGTCATCGAGCAGTGCATCGAACGTCGCGTGGTCATCCTGCAGGAGCAGTGCAATCGCCTGGGGCGCGCCAACAGCCTGCTGGGCGAGGACGTGGTGCTGGGCGAGCGGGTGCGTGATCGCAACGGCAAGTTCCGCATCCACATCACCCAGCTCGACTGGCAGCGCTTTCACGAGTTCCTGCCGATCGGCTTCGGCTATCAGCCGCTGTGTGCCCTGGTGCGTTTCACCCTGCGCGACCCGCTGGACTACGACATCCGCCTGGTGCTGCGCCAGGAAGAGATTCGCGAGCTGCGTATCGGCCAGGACAACGCCTGCCGTCTGGGATGGACGAGTTGGCTCGGTCACGAACGCGCCGATGGCGTGGTGACCCTGGGAAGCAAAATTCATTAAGGACCGATGAACATGATCACCGTAGACCTGCAACAACTCATCCAGGCGCTGGACGCCGACACCCGTCGTGACCTGGAGCGCTGCGCCGAACGTTGCGTGGCACGTGGCGGCAGCAGGATCCTGGTCGAGGACCTGCTGCTGGAATTGCTCGATCGCCCCGAAGGGCTACTTGAACGGGCCTTGCACGACGCCGACGTGGCGCCGGGCGAACTGCGCGCCACCCTGCAGGTGCAGCTTGAACACAGCGCTTCGCGCAACCCGGTGTTCGCCCCCGAACTGGTGCAGTGGCTGCAGGATGCGCTGCTGGTGGCCAACCTCGAACTGGGCAGCAGCCAGGTCGAACAGGCTGCGCTGATCCTGGCGCTGCTGCGCAACCCCGTGCGCTATGCCGGCAGCCATTACCAGCCGCTGCTGGCCCGCCTGAACATCGAGCGCCTCAAGGGCTTCGCCCTGGCGTCCCGGCCGGTTGCAGCGCAGGGTGCCGCGGGCGGCCAGGGCGAGTCGATGCTGCAGCGCTTTACCCACAACCTCACCCAGCAGGCCCGCGACGGCCGACTCGACCCGGTACTGTGCCGCGATGAAGCGCTGCGCCAGATGATCGACATCCTTGCCCGGCGGCGCAAGAACAACCCCATCGTGGTGGGCGAGGCCGGTGTGGGCAAGACCGCCATCGTCGAGGGCCTGGCGCTGCGCATTGCCGCCGCCGAAGTGCCGCCGGCACTGCGCGGGGTAGAGCTGCTGGCGCTGGACATGGGCCTGCTGCAGGCCGGCGCCAGCGTCAAGGGCGAGTTCGAGCGACGCCTCAAGGGCGTGATCGACGAGGTCAAGGCCGCGCCCCGACCGGTCATCCTGTTTATCGATGAAGCCCACACCCTGATCGGTGCGGGCGGCAACGCCGGCGGTTCGGATGCGGCCAACCTGCTCAAGCCTGCACTGGCGCGGGGCGAGCTGCGCACCATCGCCGCCACCACCTGGAGCGAGTACAAGAAGTACTTCGAGAAGGACCCGGCCCTGGCCCGGCGCTTTCAGCCGGTACAACTGCACGAGCCGACAGCGGACGAGGCGGTGACCATCCTGCGCGGCCTGGCCCAGGTGTATGAGAAGAGTCACGGTATCTACCTGCGCGATGATGCGGTGGTGGCGGCGGCGCACATGTCGGCGCGCTACCTGGCCGGGCGACAGTTGCCGGACAAGGCGGTCGATGTGCTCGACACCGCCTGTGCCCGGGTGCGCATCAGCCTGGCCGCCGCGCCGCAACGCCTGGAACGCCTGCGTGCCTCGCTGGCCGAGGGCGAGCGGCAGGTGCAGGCGCAGCAGCGCGACGCCGAAGCCGGCGTGGGCATCGACCAAGAGGCGCTGCACCTGTTGCAGGCGCAACTGCGCAGCGACCAGGCCGACCAGCAGGCCGTGCAGGCGCGCTGGGAACAGCAGCGCGCGCTGGCCGAGCAGGTGCTGGACCTGCGCCGGCAGTTGGCCGAAGCCCGCGAGCAGGGCAATGCACGGGATGACGTGGCCGTACTGCAGGCCAGCCTGGAGACCACCCGCAGCCTGCTGGAAGCGGCGCAGGCCGAAGAGCGCCTGGTCAGCTTCGAAGTGTGCCCGCGCCTGGTGGCCGAAGTGATCAGTGCCTGGACCGGCGTGCCGCTGGAGCAACTGGCCCGCGAGCACAACGCCAGGATCATGCGCTTTGCCGAAGACCTGCGTGCGCGCATCCGTGGTCAGGAGCAGGCCGTGCAGGCACTGGACCGCTCGATGCGGGCCAACGCAGCCGGCCTGGCAAAGCCCGATGCGCCGGTCGGGGTGTTCCTGCTGGTGGGGCCCAGTGGCGTGGGCAAGACCGAAACGGCCCTGGCCCTGGCCGACCTGCTGTATGGCGGCGAGCGCTTCATCACCACCATCAACATGTCCGAGTTCCAGGAGAAGCACACCGTGTCGCGGCTGATCGGCGCGCCGCCCGGTTACGTCGGCTATGGCGAGGGCGGCATGCTCACCGAGGCGGTGCGCCAGAAGCCCTATTCCGTGGTGCTGCTGGATGAGGTCGAGAAGGCCGACCCGGACGTGCTGAACCTGTTCTACCAGATCTTCGACAAGGGCGTGGCCAACGACGGCGAGGGGCGCGAAATCGACTTTCGCAACACCCTGATCCTGATGACCTCCAACCTGGCCAGCGAGCAGATCGCGAGCCTTTGCCAAGGCGCCGAACGGCCCTCTGCCGAGCAGCTGGAACAGGCCATACGGCCCGCCTTGAGCAGGCATTTCAAACCGGCCTTGCTGGCGCGCATGCGTGTGGTGCCCTACTACCCGGTGAGCGGCCCGGTTCTGCGCGAGCTGGTCGAGATCAAGCTGCAGCGCTTTGGCCAGCGGCTGCTGCGCCGGCAACTGGGTTTCACCTATGCCCCGGCGCTGGTCGAGCACCTGGCCGAGCGTTGCACCCAGGGCGACAGCGGCGCGCGGCTGATCGACCACCTGCTCGACCTGCACCTGATGCCGCAGGTGGCTGACCGGCTGCTGGCAGCGATGGCGGCCGGGGAGTCGTTGCAGCAGGTGCATGCCACGCTCGATGGCGATACGGGCGTGAGGTGCGAGTTTGCCTGAGGTGGGGGTGATGTTCACCCACGTGCCGCAGCCCTTGCGCTATGCCGAAGCCCTGTTGACGCACTTCGCCAGCCTGTCGCGTACGGGCCGGGAACCCGCGCTGCAGGAGCGCTTCGTGCAGGCGGTGGCCGAGCTCAGCGGTTGCGAGCTCAGTCAGCTGTACCTGCTCGATGCCACCCACACTTCGCTGAGCCTTGCCGCCGAATGGCTGGGCGGGGCCTTGCAGCCGCGTGCTGCCGCCAGCGTGCCGGTGGATTACAACGGCGAGCAACTGCTGCAGTTCGCGCTGTGTCAGAACCGTTCGGTAAGCCTTGCCGACCTGCCCGCCAGCCTGCTCGACACCAGTTTCCTGCCGGTGCTGCACAGCCCCTGGCAGTCGCTGCTGTGCGTACCGCTGCTCAACCCGCAGCAGGCCATCGCCGGCCTGCTGCTGTGTGCCAGCCGTACCAGCGTCGACCTGGGCGGCTTTGCCCAGTCGCTGGGACAGCTGGGGGCGTTCGTGCTGGTGCAAATGGAGTTGCTGCAACGCCTGCACCAGCCCGAGGCGGCGCTGGCGCCGCTGCCCGCCACGCGCGCAGGCGCCACCGACTACGGGCTGATCGGCAACAGCGCCGCGATCCGCCAGGCCTACCAGCTGATCAGCAAGGTGCTGCACAGCCCCTACACCGTCCTGCTGCTGGGCGAGACCGGCACCGGCAAGGAGGTCGTGGCCCGGGCGATTCACGACTACGGCCCGCGCGGTACCCGGCCGTTCGTGGTGCAGAACTGTGCGGCCCTGCCGGAAAACCTGCTGGAGAGCGAACTGTTCGGGTATCGCCGGGGCGCCTTCACTGGCGCACTGCGCGACCGCCCTGGCCTGTTCGATGCCGCCCACGGCGGCACCCTGCTGCTCGACGAGATCGGCGACATGCCGCTGTCGCTGCAGGCCAAGCTGCTGCGCGTGCTGCAGGAGGGCGAGATCCGCCCGCTGGGTTCCAACGACACCCACACCATCGATGTGCGCATCATCGCCGCCACCCACCGCGACCTGGCGGTGCTGGTCAGCGAAGGGCGCTTTCGCGAAGACCTGTACTACCGCCTGGCGCAGTTCCCCATCGAGTTGCCGGCCCTGCGTCAGCGCAGTGGCGATGTGCCAGTGCTGGCCCGGCATTTCTCTGCCAAGGCCTGCGAGTTTCTTGGGCGCAAGCCCCTGCAGTGGTCGCCGGCGGCACTGGCCTACCTCGACGGGCTCGCCTGGCCGGGCAACGTGCGTGAACTCAAGGGCCTGGTGGAGCGCGCGGTGTTGCTGTGCGACGGCGAGTGCCTGCTGCCTGAGCATGTTGCCCCGGCCAGCGAAGTACCGTCGGGGGACAGCGGGCTGAACCTGCGTGATCGCCTTGAAAACGTGGAGCGCCACTGGCTGCTCGACTGCCTGCGCAAGAACGCCGGCAACCAGACCCTGGCCGCACGCGAGCTGGGCCTGCCGCGGCGCACCCTGCTGTACCGCCTGGGGCGGCTGAACATCAACCTTGGCGAGTTCGAAGGTTGAGCGGCCATGGCGAGCAATGCTGCATTTTCCCTTACAACCGTGCGCTGCCCCCGGCGGGCGGCGCCCCGTGCAATGCCCACCAATGGAGATCTGCAAATGTCTGTTCGTCACTGGCCCGCCTTGCTGCTGGCGCTGATCGTGCTCAGCGGCCTGGGCGGCTGTAGCGGCAATTACAAATTCAACGACGACACCTATCGCCCGCTGGGCGATCCGCAGGCAGCCAACCGCGGCAAGTGAGTGCAAGGAGCATCAACATGGAACTGGTTCTTGAAACGCAGGGACGCAGCAAGACCTTCACCCGTGCAGGCGGCGTGATCGGGCGCGACGAGGCGTGCGACTGGATCATCAGCGACCCGCAGCGGCATGTCTCCAAGCGACATGCGCTGGTCACCTGTCAGGAGGGCGTGTTCTTCCTCACCGACATCAGCAGCAACGGCACCCGCGACGGACGCAGCGGTGCGCAGCTGCGCAAGGGGCAGGCGCAGCGAATCGAGCAGGACAGCGTGTACCTGCTGGGCGGCTTCGAGGTGCGCGCGCGCCTGGTCACCCGCACCGCAGCCGATGTCGAGGTCGGCCTGCCCAGCGCCGCGGGCAGCATCATCCCTGACGACGCCTTTCTTGAGCTGGACCCGTTCCATGCCCTCGACCAGCAGGACGTCGAGCCTTCGCCCCTCGACGCACTGAGTGCACTCGACACGGTTGCACCGGTGGCCCGCCAGCGCCCCGACTACGCGCGCATAGACATGGAAAGCCTGCTGGTACCCAACCTGGTGGCGCAGCCCGAACCCGACGATGAACCACAGGCGCCGCCGGCACCTGCATGTAACGAACGGTTCTGGGCAGCCTTTGGTACCGCCCTCGGGGTCGATCTGGGCGGGCTCGACCCTGGCGCCCGTGAAGCCCTGGCGATCAAGGCGGCCGGCCTGCTCAAGCAGAGCATCGGCGGCGTGCAGCAAAGCCTGCGCACCCGCAGCGAACTGAAGAACGAGTTGCGCCTGGCCCTGACCACCTCCCACCGCGCCAGCCACAACCCGTTGAAGTCGAGCGCCGATGCCGGCCAGGCGCTGGGCCTGTTGCTGCACCCGGCCGCGCCCGGCCAGCTCCCTGCGAGCCAGGCACTGACCCAGGCCTACCGCGACCTGCAGGCGCATCAGGTGGCGATGCTGACGGCCTGTCGCGCTGCGCTGCAGGGTGTGCTTGAGCACTTTTCGCCACGCCAGCTGGGCCTGCAGTTCGAGCGCGGCCGGGCACCGCTGCTGCGGACTGCCGGCAGCCAGTGGCGCGCCTACGTGCGCTACCACCAGGCCCTTGGCCAGGACGATGAATGGAGCGAGCGCCTGCTGGCGCGCGACTTCGCCCAGGCCTACGCCGAACAGGTTCGCCTGATCGGTACCCTTCACACCGACGCTCAAGGATGATCCCCATGCTGCGCTGCAAGACCTTTCTCTCCACCGGCCTGATGGCGCTGGCGCTGTTGCTGGCCGGTTGCTCCGCGCTGTCGCCGTACTCGGAACTGACCAAGCTGCAACTGACCCTCGACGCCGGTGACCAGCTCAACCCGGACCTCAATGGCCGGCCCTCGCCGATCGTGGTGCGCCTGTTCGAACTCAAGCACCCGGTGGCCTTCGAGCATGCCGACTTCTTCAGCCTGTACGAGCGGGCCAAGGAATCCCTGGCGCCAGACCTGGTGGTCAGCGAAGAGCTGGAGCTGCGCCCCGGTGAGCACGTGACGCTGCGCCTGAGCGTGGAACCTGGCAGCCGCTACGTCGGCGTGCTGGCGGCCTACCGCGACCTGGAGCAGACCCAGTGGCGCTACGTGGTCCAGATCACCCCGCAGGCACTCAACAGCGCCAGCCTGACGCTGGACCAGGCCGGCATTCGCAACAGCAACGCCACACTGGCCCGGACGGAAAACTGATCATGCATGTGCACAAAGTCATTTGGCAGGAAGGCATGCTGCTGCGTCCGCAGCACTTCCAGCACAACGATCGCTACTACGACTACCAGATGAAAACCCGCACCCAGCTGCTGGGCAGCTACAACTGGGGTTTTCTCAGCCTGGAGATCGACCAGCAGTTCCTGAGCATGGGCAAGCTGGTGGTCAGCCAGGCCAGCGGCGTGCTGCCCGACGGCAGCCTGTTCGAGCTCAGCAGCAACATCGAGCCGCTGGCCCTGGACATACCGCCCAACACCGGCAACACGCCGGTGTACCTGGCACTGCCGCTGGTGACCGGCAACCACATCGAGACCCGGCGACTGGAGCAGTCCGATGTGCTGGCGCGCTACATCGCCTACGAGACCCCGGTCAGCGATTCCAACGCCGGTGACGACATCAACAGCGACATCAGCTGTGCACGGCCGGACTTTCGCCTGCTGCTGGGCGAGCAGCAGGGCGATCAGGCCTACGTCAAGCTCAAGCTGTGCGCCGTGCTCGACACCACCCCGGACGGCGTGATCAGCCTGGACCCCGAGTTCGTGCCGACCTTCATTCACACCCACGCTTCAAGCTACCTGCTGTCGTGCCTCAAGGAGGTGATCAGCATGCTCGGCCACCGTGGCGACACCATTGCCGAGCGCATCCGTTCCAACGGCAAGGTCGGCGGCGCGGAGGTGGGCGACTTCATGATGCTGCAACTGATCAATCGTACCGAACTGCTGCTGCGTCACTACCTGGGCCTGGACCAGCTGCACCCCGAGGAGCTGTACCGCACCCTGCTGACCATGCTGGGGGACCTGGCGACCTTTGCCAGCGACACCAAGCGCCCGCGTACCGACAGCCGTTATCAGCACAGCGACCAGGGCGCGAGCTTTCGCCGGCTGATGGACGGCATACGCGAGGTGCTGTCGATGGTGCTGGAACAGCACGCCATCGAACTGGACCTGCAAACCCGCCAGTACGGCATCCTGGTGGCCGCCGTGCACGATCAGACGCTGCTCGCCTCGGCCTCGTTCGTACTGGCCGCCAGCGCCAACTGCGACAGCGAGACCCTGCGCACGCGCCTGCCCTCGCACCTCAAGGTCGGCCCGGTGGAACGTATCCGGCAACTGGTCAACCTGCACCTGCCTGGCATCAAGGTGGTGCCGTTGCCGGTGGCGCCGCGGCAGATCCCGTTCCATTCCAACAAGACCTACTTCCTGCTCGAATTCAACGCCGAAGACCAGGCCCTGCTGGAGCGCTCCGGTGGTTTTGCCTTCCACGTCTCGGGCGAGTTCGCCGAGCTCGAACTGAAATTCTGGGCCATCAGGAACTGACCGCATGCACAAGGACATCGAACACCGTCAGGACGACAAGACCGTGCTGGTGGACCGCCAGGGCAAGGCGCCCAGGCAGGTTCCGCTGACCGATGGGTTGGCCACGCCGCGCCTGGAGCAACTGGAAGACCGGATGATCTACTCGGCTCGCCTGGGCCCGGCCGAGGCCATCAACATCAGCCTCAACACCCTGGTGGCAGCCGCCTCGGACCTGCTCTCGCACGTGGTGCGGCTCAAGCACAGCGACAGCCGCGAAGACCTCGACGCCCTCAACCAGACACTCACCCATGGCATCAAGCTGTTCGAGGCCCATGCGCTGCACAACGGCGCCGAGCCCAGCCAGGTGATGACCGCGCGCTACGTGCTGTGCTCGGTGCTCGACGAGGCCGTGGTCACCACCTCCTGGGGCAACGAGAGCGAGTGGGCACAGATGAGCCTGCTCAGCACCTTTCACAACGAGACCTTCGGTGGCGAGAAGTTCTTCCAGCTGCTCGATCGTCTGTCGAAGAACCCGGTCAAGCACCTGCCGATGCTGGAGCTCATGTACCTGTGCCTGTCGCTGGGGTTCGAGGGCAAGTACCGCGTGATGGTACGCGGCATGCTCGAACTCGAAGGGATTCGCGACGCCTTGTTCCGCCAGGTGCGGCAACTGCGCGGGGATGCCCCGCGCGAACTTTCGCCGCAGTGGGAAGGGCTCAACGACCAGCGTCGCAGCCTGGTGCGGGTGGTGCCGTGGTGGATGGTCACGCTGTTCGCGCTGATCTGCCTGGTGGTGATGTATTCGGGGTTCGCCTGGGTGTTGGGCGAGCAGCGCGAGGCCGTGCTGCAACCTTTTCAGCAGCTTGACCCGGAAACGGTCCAGGCGCAGCAGTAGAACAGGGACGTGTGATGAAAAACTTCTTCAAGAAAGTCGGCGATTTCCTGCGCAAGACGTGGGTATGGACGCTGTTGCTGGTGCTGTCGCTGGTACTGCTGGTGTGGTTCGTGGGGCCGCTGCTGGCAGTCGACGACCACCGCTTCTGGGCCTCGGCCACCTCGCGCCTGCTGACCATCAGTGCGCTGTTCCTGTGCTGGGGGTTGGGCATGGTGTTCGCCAGCTGGCGCGCCGGGGTGCAGAAAAAGGCTGTCGAAGAGAGCGAGGACGGCCAGGAACGCCTGCGCCGTGAAGCGCGCATCGACGAGGACCACAAGGAACTGCGCAGCCGCTTCAGCGAGGCGTTGCGTACGCTCAAGGGCTCGAGCCTGTATGGCGGGCGCAGCGAGCGCTGGCGCAACGACCTGCCCTGGTACTTGCTGATCGGCCCCCAGGGCAGTGGCAAGACCAGCCTGCTGGACTTTTCCGGCCTGGAGTTTCCGCTCAACAAACTGGACCGCCAACTCACCCGCGACACCCGCGGTACGCGTCATTGCGACTGGTATTTCGCCGACCACGCGGTGTTGATCGACACCGCCGGACGCTACCTGACCCAGGAAACCGCCGAGGTCGACGCCAGTGCCTGGCGTACCCTGCTCAACCTGCTGCGTCGACGCAGCCGCAGCCGGCCGCTCAACGGCGTGCTGGTCAGCGTGCCGGTCGAGCTGCTGCGCAGTGGCGACGAGAAGGGCCTGGAAAACCTGGCGCGCCAGGTCCATGCGCGACTGCAGGAAATCCAGCAGACCCTGCATGTCCAGGTGCCGGTGTACCTGGTGCTGAGCAAGGCCGACCAGTTGCAGGGGTTCGACGATTTCTTCGACCAGCTCAGCCGTGAAGAAAGCGACCAGGTACTGGGCAGCACCTTCACCAAGGCGCAGAACGGCACCGATGTGGCTGTGCTGCGCCAGGCCTTCGAGGCGCTGCTGCGGCGCCTCAACAGCCAGGTGATCATGCGCATGCACCACGAGCGCGATACACAGCGGCGCGCGCGCATCCTTGACTTCCCGCACCAGCTGGCGCAGATCGGCGAGCAGCTGTGCCTGTTCGTCGACATCGCCTTCACCGGCAATCGCTACCAGCGCGCCAGCCAGCTTCGCGGGTTCTACCTCACCAGTGCGCCGCACCTTGTCCAGCAGCTGGACCCTGACACCGCCAGCATCGGGGCCAGCCTGGGCCTGCCCAGCACGGTGCTACCCACCTTGCGCAGCGGGCGTTCGCGGTTCATCCATCACCTGCTCAGCCGGGTCATCTTCCCCGAGGCCGACCTGGCCGGCCTCGACCAGCGCGAGCGGCGACGCATCGACTGGGGGCAGCGCGCACTGTATGTCGGCGCGCTGGGCGTACTGGTGTGCTGCGGGTTGCTGTGGGCGGGCGGTTTCAGTGCCAACCACGACCGCCTCGAGCAACTGCGCGGGCTCGGTCAGGTGTGGGCCGGGCAGCGTGCAGCGCTGACCCCGCAAAACGATGCCATGGCCGCGCTAAAGCCGCTGGACACCAGCTATGCCGCGACCCAGGTATTCCCGCCTTCGGGTGATGCGTCACTGCATGAACGCCTGGGCCTGTACCAGGGCGAGCAGAGCAATCCGTTGCTTCGCAGTGCCTACGAACAGGACCTGCACACCCAACTGCTGCCACGGGTGGCCAAACAGCTCGAAGGGCAGATTCGTGGCAACCTGCGCGACCGTGAGCGCCTGCTCAACAGCCTGCGTGCCTACCTGATGCTGAGCATGCCCGACCGCCGCGAAGCCGCCTGGCTGCAGGAGTGGGTAGCCGCTGACTGGTCGCGCCGCTACGCGGGCAACACGGCGGTGCAAAACGGGCTCAACGGGCATTTCGAACGCCTGCTGCAACTGCCATTCAGCTACCCGCTGGACCCGCAGCTGGTGGCCCAGGCACGCAAGGTGCTGCGCAGCGAATCGCTGGTCAACGTGGTGTACCGGGTACTGCGCGAGCAGGCCAGCAGCCTGCCCGACTACCGTCTCAGCCAGCACCTGGGCCCCCAGGGCGGGCTGTTTTTCGGCACCGACTACGTGATTCCGGGGTTTTACACCCAGCAGGGCTACGAGCAGTATTTCTCGGTACAGGGCTCGACCCTGGTCAGCGAGCTGCTGCGTGACAACTGGGTCCTGGGTGAGGGCAGCGGCATCAGCGACATGGACATGCGCCGCCTGCTGGTAGGATTGGAACAGCTGTACTTTCGCGACTACGCCAACCACTGGAGCGAGGCTGTCGGCCAGGTCGGCCTGCAACCGTTCGGCGATGCCGGCGAGGGCGCCGATCAGCTCGCCGGGCTCACCTCGGCCAACTCGCCGGTACTTCAACTGCTGGTGCAGGTGCGCGACAACACCCGTTTCGAGCCCGTGCCGGGCAGCACCGATGAGCCCGCCGAGGCACCGGCCAGCGACCCGGCCAAGGGGGTCAAGCTGGGCAAGAAGGCCAACACGGCGGTCGCCGTGGCCGGCAAGGTCCAGGGCGCCCTGGCGAGCAAGCCCGCCGTGGCGGCCAAGCCGCTGCCCGACACCGCGAAGAAGTCCCTGCAGCGGCGTTTCGAATCCCTGCATCGGCTGCTGGACGAAAACAATGGCCCCTCCGCCGACCTCACCCCGGCGCTGCAGGCGCTCAACGACCTGCAACTGCAGATGGCCGGCCTCGCGCGCGCCAGCCAGCCGGAGCAGATGGCCTTCGAGCTTGCCAAGACCCGCATGGGGGGCCAGCGCGATGCGCTCAGCGCCCTGCGCAACGCCTCCGGGCGTCTGCCGCGACCGCTCAATGGCTGGTTCAACCTGCTGGCCGAAGACAGCTGGCGGCTGGTACTCAACGATGCCTACCAGTACGTCAACGAGCGCTACCAGAGCGAGCTGTACGGCTTCTACGGTGAGTCGATCCAGCAGCGCTACCCGTTCGATGCCCACAGCACCAGTGACGTGGCGATCAACGACTTTCGCGAGTTCTTCAAGGCCCAGGGCATCGCCGAGCGCTTCTTCGACACCTACCTGCGCCCGTTCATCAGCGGCGACCCGGGCAGTTACCGCCTGCGCAGCATCGACGGCCAGAGCCTGCCGATCTCGCGGGTCTACCTGGACCAGATGGCCAGGACCCAGACGATTCGCCAGAGCTTCTTCGCCGAGAACCCGGCGCAGCCGCAGGTGCAGTTCAGGCTCGAGCCCTACACCCTGGACTCGGCGGTGAGCCGCGCCGAGTTCCGCTTTGGCGATCGGCAGCTGGACTATCGCCACGGCCCGGTGGTGCCCATGACCTTCAACTGGCCGACCGATGCCCAGGACGGTCGCGCAAGCCTGGTGCTCGAACGCATGGTCGAGCGCCCGATCGGCATCGAGAAGAACACCGGGCCGTGGTCGCTGTTCCGCCTGTTCGACCTGATGCAGACCGAGTACCTCAAGGGCCGCGACGTGCTGGTGCTCAAGGCCGAAGTGGGCGGGCTGCGGGCCAACTACCTGCTCAGCAGCCAGCGTGCGCCCAACCCTTTCGACGTTGGCGTGTTACGCGGCTTTCGTCTACCGGGGTCGCTCTAGATGCAGGTTGGAGCACGCTGGCGCAGCGCGGCGCGCACGGATGCTGGCAAGGTGCGCATGCGCAACGAGGACGCCTTTCTGGAGTGCCCGGCGCAGGGCCTGTGGGTGGTGGCCGATGGCATGGGCGGCTACCGCGGTGGCGACCTGGCCAGCCAGCTGATCGTCGCCAGCCTGGCCGAGTTGCCGGCCCATGGCAGTTTTGACGAGCGCCTGGAAGGGGTGCGCGGGTGCCTGCATTGGATCAACCGGCGCCTTGGCCAGGAACTGACCGTCACGGATGCACATCACGACAGCATCATGGGCAGCACGGTGGTGGCGCTGCTGCTCGAGGGCGAGCGTGCCGCGTGCATCTGGGCCGGTGACAGCCGCTGCTACCTGTGGCGCCAGCAGCGTCTTTATCAGCTGTCACGAGACCATTCGTTGCAGCAGCAGTTGATCGACCAGCGCCAGATGAGCGCGGAGCAGGCGCGGGCGCAACCGGGCGCTCGCGCCCTGACCCGCGCCCTTGGCGCCAGCGAGCAGCTGACCCTGGAGGTGCTGGAGCTGCAGGTATACCCGGGCGATGCGTTCCTGCTGTGCAGCGACGGCCTGTATCAGGAACTGAGCAGCGATGCACTGGGCAAGGCGTTGAGCCTGGCGTCGGCGCAGGTCGCGCTGGAGCGTCTGTTCGAAGGGGCATTGCGCGGCGCGGCGGGGGACAACCTGACCGCAGTGGTGATTCGCCAATGAGCAGACACCAGCCCGACCTCGGTGCCTTGCTGGCCACCGAATCCCGCGACGCCAACCTCACCTATTTCGCCTTCGTCAACGGCCAGTTGGCCGCCCCGGCGCCCGCTGCGGCCAAGCGCAAGGGGCGCCGCACAGGCAAGAAAAAGCCGGCGCCGACACCGCCGCTGGTGCCGCTGCCGCAGGTGCTGGCCGGGCGCTATAGGCTCGAACGCCTGCTCGGTGCCGGCGGCATGGGCATGGTCTATCGCGCCCGCGATCTGCTGCGCGAGCAGTTCGGTGACCCGCAGCCCTGCGTGGCGATCAAGCTCATGAGCGAGGCGCTGGCCGCCTCGCCGGATGCCAACGCGCTGCTGTTCAGCGAGTTTGCCCTGACCCGGCACGTGGCGCACCCGCAGGTGGTCAACCTGTACAGCTTCGAGATCGACCCGCCGAGCCAGCGCGCCTTCATCACCCTGGAGCTGCTGCGCGGGCCGGCACTGGACAAACTGCTGTGCGAGCAACCGCTGGGCCTGCACGGGCAGGCGTTGAACGCCATCGTGTTGCCGCTGCTGGAAGCCCTGGCCTACTGCCATGCCCGGGGCGTGTTTCACGGTGACCTCAAGCCGAGCAACGTGATGCTCGGCGAAGATGGCGTGCGCCTGTTCGATTTTGGTCTTGGCCAGGCCGACGCCGGTGTACTTTCGGGGCTGGCCCACCTCAGCCGCGAGCGCTTCAACGCCTGGACGCCCGGCTACGCAGCACCGGAACTACTTGAACACGGCACGCTGGGTGCGGCGGCGGATATGTATGCGGTGGCCTGCCTGATCTACGAGCTGGCCAGCGGCAAGCATCCCTATCGGCGCCTGCCTTCAACTCAGGCCCGCGCCGAGCAGCTCGATCGCACGCTGACGCGCCCGTCGAACCTGCCCGCGCACTGCTGGCCTGCGCTGAAAAATGCGCTGGCGTTCGACCCTGCCCAGCGCACGATCAGTGCGCGGCAACTGCAGGAGGCGATGGCGTCGAAAGGGGGCTGTTGGGGGCGTGTTTTTTCGCTTTTCAAGCGGTGAAAACCTACCCTGCCGTTTTTACCAACTGCGCAACTTCTTGCGCACTCAAATGTGGATAACCCTGTGCATACATTTCCCTAGGCCTTTGGGATAAAGGCCTACAGACGAGTGCGCAACTTCTTGCACAGTGCTGCGCAAGAAGTTGCGCACTTTTTCGGGTTTTCTCGCGTAAAAGTGCTCAAAAAACGTACAGCAAAAACACAAGCTACTGATTAACAACAACTAAATTTCAGTTGGCACGGGTCTTGAACTGTCTCCTTGCAGTCGCACGGCATTTTTCGCCTGTCCGGCTTCACTTTCTGCAAGGAGCAAACCCCCATGGCAACACCTGG
>NZ_VXCV01000016.1:0-90491 GCF_052850635.1 Pseudomonas sp. 1176_21 | reverse complement strand
CGTTCCTGCTACGCTGGAAGTGGGGCGAAGTATAAAGACTTCTGGAAACCCGTCAAGCGCTATTCGCAATAAATCTGTCACATCGGTCAAAAACGTTGAAAAACAAAAGAGGGAGGCCTTGCGGCCTCCCTCCTTTCAGCCCGCCCTCAAAGGCTTGGGAATGCGAACTGCGATGCTTCATGGCTGGCGCGCTGCGGCCAACGCTGGGTGATCGCCTTGCGCCGGGTATAGAAGCGCACGCCATCCGGGCCGTAGGCATGCAGGTCGCCAAACAGCGAGCGCTTCCAGCCACCGAAGCTGTGATAGGCCACCGGCACCGGCAACGGAACGTTGACCCCCACCATGCCCACTTCGATCTCGTCGCAGAACAGACGCGCCGCTTCCCCATCACGGGTGAAGATGCAGGTGCCGTTGCCGTATTCATGATCGTTGATCAACTGCATGGCCTGCTCGAGGCTATTCACCCGTACCACACACAGCACCGGGCCGAAGATCTCTTCCTTATAGATACGCATCTCGGGGCTGACCCGATCGAACAGCGTACCGCCCACGAAGTAACCTTGCTCATGCCCCGCAACACTGTAGCCGCGGCCGTCCACCACCAATTCGGCACCGGCGGCCAGGCCGTCATCGATATAGCCAACCACCTTGTCGCGCGCAGCCGCAGTCACCAGCGGCCCCATGTCCAGGCCGCAACTGGTACCGGCACCGATCTTCAGCGCCTTGATCTGCGGCACCAGCTTGGCCACCAGTGCATCGGCTACCTGGTCACCCACGCACACCGCTACCGAGATTGCCATGCAGCGTTCACCGCACGAACCGTACGCCGCGCCCATCAGTGCGCTGACCGCGTTGTCCAGGTCGGCATCGGGCATCAGCACCGCGTGGTTCTTCGCACCACCCAGCGCCTGCACACGCTTGCCACGACGAGTGCCCTCGGCATAGATGTACTCGGCAATCGGCGTGGAGCCCACAAAGCTCAGCGCCTTGACCTCTGGGGCTTCGATCAGCGCGTCCACCGCCACCTTGTCGCCATGCACCACGTTCAGCACGCCCTTGGGCAAGCCGGCTTCCAGCAACAGCTGGGCAATGAACAGCGACGAGCTCGGATCGCGCTCGGACGGTTTGAGAATGAAGCAGTTGCCACAGGCAATCGCCAGCGGGTACATCCACAGCGGCACCATGGCCGGGAAGTTGAACGGGGTGATCCCCGCAACGATGCCCAGCGGCTGGAAGTCGGACCATGCATCGATGTTCGGGCCCACGTTGCGGCTGTACTCGCCTTTGAGCACTTCGGGGGCAGCGCAGGCGAACTCGACGTTCTCGATACCGCGCTTGAGTTCACCCGCCGCATCCTCGAGGGTCTTGCCATGCTCTTCGCTGATCATCTGCGCAATGCGCGACTCGTTCTGCTCAAGCAGTTGCTTGAAGCGAAACATTACCTGGGCCCGCTTGGCCGGCGGGGTATTGCGCCAGGCCGGGAATGCCGACTTGGCCGAATCGATGGCCTGCTGCACGGTTTCCCGGCTGGCCAGCGCCACCTTGCGTACCGCCTGGCCGGTGGACGGGTTGAACACATCGGCGGTGCGCTCACCGCTGGAAACCATTTCACCGTGGATCAGATGCTGAACAATGCTCATGCAGAACTCCAGAAAGGGGGTTCAGGCGCGGCACCGCGCGCCTGCTTATATAAAGAGAGGGATCAGCCGACCTGGTTGATCGCTTCGCCCACCGCATCGAACAGGCGATCCAGTTCTTGCCGGGTGGTGTTGAAAGTCGGGCCGAACTGCAGGGTGTCGCCGCCGTAGCGAACATAGAAGCCGGCGTTCCACAGCTTCATGGCGATCTCGAACGGACGCACGATGGCATCCCCGTCCCGCGCGGCAATCTGGATGGAACCGGCCAGGCCGTAGTTGCGAATGTCGACGATGTTCTTCGCGCCCTTGACTCCGTGCAGCACACGTTCGAAATGCGGTGCCAGGTCGGCAGCCGACTGCACCAGGTTCTCCTTCTCCAGCAGGTCGAGTGCAGCCAGGCCGGCAGCGCAGGCAACCGGGTGCGCGGAGTAGGTGTAGCCGTGCGGGAATTCGACCGCGTATTCCGGGGTCGGCTGGTTCATGAAGGTCTGGTAGATCTCGCTGCTGGCGATCACCGCGCCCATCGGGATGGCGCCGTTGGTAACCTGCTTGGCGATACACATCAGGTCGGGCGTCACACCAAAGGCGTCGGCACCGAACATGGCACCCATACGGCCAAAACCGGTGATCACTTCGTCGAAGATCAGCAGAATGTTGTGCTGGTCGCATATCTCGCGCAGGCGCTTGAGGTAGCCCTTGGGCGGTGGCAGTACACCGGCGGAGCCGGCCAGCGGCTCGACGATCAGTGCCGCGATGTTCGACGCATCGTGCAGCTCGATCAGCTTGAGCATCTCGTCGGCCAGGGCGATACCGCCCTCCTCCGGCATCCCCTTGCTGAATGCGTTGCCCGGCAGCAGGGTGTGCGGGATATGGTCCACATCCAGCAACTGGCCGAACATCTTGCGGTTGCCGTTGACGCCGCCCAGGCTGGTGCCGGCGATGTTCACGCCGTGGTAGCCACGGGCACGGCCGATCAGCTTGGTCTTGGTCGCCTGGCCTTTGAGGCGCCAGTAGGCACGCACCATCTTCAGCGCGGTATCGGCGCATTCGGAACCGGAGTTGGTATAGAAGACGTGGTTCAGGTTGCCCGGGGTCAGGTCGGTGATCTTCTCGGCCAGCTGGAACGACAGCGGGTGGCCGAACTGGAAGGCCGGCGAATAATCCAGCACACCCAGCTGACGCGACACCGCTTCCTGAATCTGCTTGCGGGTATGCCCGGCGCCGCAGGTCCACAGCCCCGACAGCGCATCATAGATCTTGCGCCCCTTGTCATCCGTCAGGTAGCTGCCTTCGGCGGCGACGATCAGGCGCGGGTCGCGCTGAAAGTTGCGGTTGGCGGTATAGGGCATCCAGTGCGCATCCAGCTTGAGCTGGCTGGCAAGGCCGAGGGGAGCGTTTTCAGGCAGATTCATGGGACAAACCTCGCAAGGCAATGAGCAACATGAGGGAGGCAAACGTTGTTGCAGCTAAGTTGTCACGGGGATAAAGTCTGAAAAAGCCTACTTTTCTAATCTTCAGTTAGCTGGACACTAAACTATGAGCCGTCGCCCGGAGCCGCTTGCGCAGGTCAGTGATTTCGACATCCGTCTGTTGAAAATCTACCGCAGCGTGGTGGAATGCGGCGGCTTCTCCGCAGCCGAGAACGTGCTGGGCATCGGCCGCTCGGCCATCAGCCAGCAGATGAGCGACCTGGAGCAACGCCTGGGCCTGCGCCTGTGTCAGCGCGGCCGTGCCGGGTTCTCGCTGACCGAAGAGGGCCGCGAGGTGTACCAGAGCGCACTGCAACTGCTCGGCGCGCTGGAAAGCTTTCGCACCGAGGTCAACGGCCTGCACCAGCACTTGCGCGGCGAGCTGAACATCGGCCTCACCGACAACCTGGTGACGCTGCCGCACATGCGCATCACCCATGCCCTGGCGCAGCTCAAGGACCGGGGGCCGGAGGTACGCATCCAGATCCGCATGATCGCTCCCAGCCAGGTCGAACAGGGCGTGCTCGACGGCAGCCTGCACGTCGGCGTGGTCCCCCAGACCAGCCCGCTGTCGGGGCTCGAGTACCAGCCACTGTACAGTGAGCGCTCACTGCTCTATTGCGCGGTCGGGCACCCGCTATTCTATGCCGATGACCGCCAGCTGGACGACGACCGCCTCAACAGCCAGGACGCGATCGCCCCCACCTTCCGCCTGCCGGCCGAGATCCAGGCCCAGTATCAGGACCTGCACTGCACCGCCAGCGCCTCGGACCGCGAAGGCATGGCGTTCCTGATTCTTACCGGGCGCTACATCGGCTACCTGCCCGACCACTACGCCAACGCCTGGGTACAGCAGGGGCGCCTGCGCGCCCTCAAACCCGACGAACGCTTCTATGACCTGAGCCTGTGCTGGGTCACCCGCAAGGGACGGCGCCCGCACCTGGTGCTCGAGAGCTTTCTGGACAGCCTGGCGGCCACCCGCTGATGCGGTTTATCGGCTTTTTCGCCGATGAGCGCTTGCCCGACTGCCATGGCTGGGTTATCAGTGCATGTGCCACACTACCCCGCTCTGTCCGGAATCGCCCATGACCTTCGAAGTCCCCGCACACCGCCTCCAGGCTGCCAGGCCTGCCGGCCGTATCCGCCAGAAGAACGAGCAGGCCATCATCCAGGCTGCCGAAGACGAGTTCGCCCGTCACGGCTTCAAGGGCACCAGCATGAACACCATCGCGCTGAACGCCGGGCTGCCCAAGGCCAACCTGCACTATTACTTCACCAACAAGCTGGGCCTGTACGTGGCGGTGCTGAGCAACATCATCGAGTTGTGGGACAGCACCTTCAACACCCTGAGTGCCGACGACGACCCGGCCGAGGCGCTGAGCCGCTACATTCGCGCCAAGATGGAGTTCTCGCGGCGCAACCCGCAGGCCTCGCGGATCTTCGCCATGGAGATCATCAGCGGCGGCCAGTGCCTGACCGACTACTTCAGCCAGGACTACCGCGACTGGTTCAAGGGCCGGGCCGCCGTGTTCGAAAGCTGGATGAATGCCGGCAAGATGGACCGCCTCGACCCGGTACACCTGATCTTCCTGCTCTGGGGCAGCACCCAGCACTATGCCGACTTCTCCACACAGATCTGCCAGGTAACCGGCCGCAGCCGCCTGACCAAGCAGGACATGGAAGACGCCAGCAACAACCTTATCCACATCATCCTCAAAGGCTGTGGCCTGACCCCACCGAACTGAACCCTGCTTATGCCTTTTACCCTGTTGGACACTTGCGAGTTTCGCGAAGAGATCCGCAAGAGCCGCTTCATCACCCTGGCCGGCCCCATCAGCAGCCCGGCCGAGGCCCAGGCCTTCATCGAACGGCACAGCGACCTGGCCGCCACCCACAACTGCTGGGCCTGGAAACTGGGGGCGCAGTACCGCAGCAGCGACGACGGCGAACCCGGCGGTACGGCCGGGCGCCCGATCCTGGCGGCCATCGAGGCGCAGGACTGCGACCAGGTAGTGGTGCTGGTGATTCGCTGGTACGGCGGCATTCAGCTGGGCACCGGTGGACTGGCCCGGGCCTATGGCGGTGGCGCCAACAAGTGCCTGCAACAGGCCGAAAAGCGCCTGCTGGTAAGCCGTGTCGAGCTGCACTGCAGTTGCGCATTCAGCGAACTGGCCCTGCTCAAGCTACGCGTCGCCGAAGCCGACGGCCTGGTGATGGACGAGCAGTTCACCGCCAACGGTGTCGACCTGTTGCTGGCGCTTGGCGAGGAGCAGATCGAACCGGTGCAACGACAACTGGCCGACCTGAGCCGCGGGCGCATTCTGCTCGAACGGCGCTGACACTTGCCCACATCCACTGTGGGCCCGGCTGTGGATAACCTCTTAGCACTCGGCTGCAGCCCTTCTGGATCAAGGCTCGCAGAGAAACGATCATATTTTGATCAAGATTTGATGACAGGCCATCAAGCGGCGTCGAATCAGTGACTTATCCCCAGCCAGGTGCCCTCGAGGGCCGGCTCCATGTCCACAAAACCGTGCCTGGCGCTTGCACACAAATACTGTGGAGCAAGCTGTGGATAAACCGTGAGCGAATGCGCCAAAGGCCTGCCGGCCAATGCTCCGCGCCGATTGATCATTTTATGAGCAGCCTCCAGGCCGTGCTACGCTGCGTATCCTCTGCCCACCTGTACGGAGTTATCCCATGACCGCCCCCAAAACCGCACTGATCATTGGCGCATCCCGTGGCCTGGGCCTTGGCCTTGTGCAGCGCCTGCGCGAGCAGGGCTGGAACGTGACCGCCACCGTTCGGGACCCTGCCAGGGCCCCTGCGCTGGCCGCGGTGCCCGGCGTACAGGTCGAGACCCTGGAAATGAACAGCACCGATCAGCTCGATGCACTGCAGGCGCGCCTCAAGGGTCAGACCTTCGACCTGCTGTTCGTCAATGCGGGGGTCAAGGGCCCTGATGACCAGAACCCGGAGCGGGTACAACTGGCGGATATCGGCGAACTGTTCATGACCAACAGCGTCGCGCCGATTCGCGTGGCGCAGCGCTTGAGCCCGCAGCTCAACGACAAGGGTGGGGTGATCGCCTTCATGAGCTCGGTGCTGGGCAGCGTGAGCATCCCCGACGCGCCCGACCTGGCCCTGTACAAGGCCAGCAAGGCGGCGCTCAATTCCATGATCAACAGCTTCGTCGTGCAGCTGGGCGACACCGGCCTGACCGTGCTGGCCATGCACCCGGGCTGGGTCCAGACCGACATGGGCGGCGAAGGCGCTGAAATCGACGTGCCTACCAGCACCGGCGGGATGGTTGAACAGGTCACCCTCAACAGCGGCAAGGGTGGCCTGCATTTCATCAACTACAAGGGCGAAAAACTGATCTGGTGATCTGACGCGCGGTGGGTGTAGACTCGGCCCTTCGCCCACCGCGGCGGACCTGGATCAGCAGACAGGGCAACACTGAGCTGGCTAACCTGAACCCACTTTCAGAGGAGCCGGCACCATGCCTGCGACCCGTATCTGGTTGAAAAACCCGCTTGCCATCTTTACCGCCAACACCCTCGACGCCCGTGGCGGCCTGGTGCTCGAAGGCGGCATCATCCGCGAAGTCCTCGGCCTCGGCCAAACCCCCGCCACACCTTGCCAGCAAACCTTCGATGCCCGTGAGCACGTGGTACTGCCAGGCCTGATCAACACCCATCACCACTTCTACCAGACCCTTACCCGTGCCTGGGCTCCGGTGGTCAACCAGCCGCTGTTCCCCTGGCTCAAGACGCTGTACCCGGTGTGGGCCCGGCTCACCCCGGCCAAGCTGGAGCTGGCGACCCAGGTAGCCCTGGCCGAACTGCTGCTGTCGGGCTGCACCACCGCTGCCGACCACCACTACCTGTTCCCCGACGGCCTGGAAAACGCCATCGACGTACAAGTGGAGAGTGTGCGCAAACTCGGCATGCGCGCCATGCTCACCCGCGGTTCCATGAGTCTGGGCGAAGCCGATGGTGGCCTGCCACCGCAGCAGACGGTGCAGCAGGGCGAGGTGATCCTGGCCGACAGCCAACGACTTATCCACAGCTACCACGAGCGTGACGCGGGCGCGCAGATCCAGATCGCCCTGGCCCCCTGCTCACCGTTCTCGGTCACGCCCGAAATCATGCGCGCCAGCGCGACCCTGGCCCAAGAGCTGGACGTGCGCCTGCACACGCACCTGGCCGAAACCCTCGACGAGGAGGACTTCTGCCTGCAGCGCTTTGGCCTGCGTACCGTCGACTATCTGGACAGTGTCGGCTGGCTCGGCCCGCGCACCTGGCTGGCCCACGGCATCCACTTCAACCCCGACGAGATTGCCCGCCTGGGCGCTGCCGGCACCGGCATCTGCCATTGCCCCAGCTCCAACATGCGCCTGGCATCGGGCATCTGCCCCACCGTGGAACTGACCGACGCGGGTGCGCCAGTGGGCCTGGGTGTGGATGGCTCGGCCTCCAACGATGCGTCCAACATGATCCTCGAAACCCGCCAGGCCCTGTACCTGCAGCGCCTGCGCTACGGTGCCGAGGCCATCACCCCCGAGCGCGTGCTGGGCTGGGCCACACGAGGTTCGGCGCAACTGCTTGGGCGCAACGACATCGGCGAGCTGGCCGTGGGCAAGCAGGCCGACCTGGCCCTGTTCAAGCTGGATGAACTGCGTTTTTCCGGCAGCCATGATCCGCTCTCGGCCCTGCTGCTGTGCGGTGCCGACCGGGCCGACCGGGTGATGGTCGGCGGCCGGTGGCGAGTGATCGATGGCCAGATCGAAGGGCTGGACGTGAAGGGCCTGATCGCCGATCACCGCCAGGCCGCCGCGCAACTGATCGCCGGCTAGGCAGCTAAAGGCCCAGCAGCGCCAGCATGATGAACGTGGCGAACAGCACGAAGTGGGTCATGCCCTCGATCGCGTTGGTTTCGCCATCGTTCAGGTTGATGGCGCTGACGATCAGCGTGATGAAGATCATCACCGTCTGCACCGGGGTCATGGCCATCTGGAACGGCTGACCGGTGTACAGGGCCATGGCCTCCATCAGCGGCACGGTGAGGATCACCGTCGACAGCGAGGCCCCCAGGGCGATGTTGACCACCGATTGCATGCGGTTGGCCAGCGCCGCGCGCAATGCGGTGAGAATCTCTGGCGCGGCAGAGATGGCCGCTACCACGATTGCCGTCAGTACCGGCGGTGCTCCGCTGCCCTCCAGGCCATAGTCCAGGGTCTTGGACATGACTTCGGCCAGCAGGCCGATCACCACCACCCCCGAAATCAGAATCGCGATCGATCGCGCCTTGTGGCCGCCCGGCGTCCCTGCCACCGGGTCGCGGCGTTTCTTCTGCGGGTAGCTGTAACTGAAAAAGTAGCTGTGCGGCCCCACCTGCATGCGCAGAAACAGCGTATACAGCACCACCATCGCGCCGATGGTGAAGGCCGAATACAGATGCCACTGGGCTTCGGGGATGAACTCGGGCACCACCATCGACACGCCCATCGCGGTCATGATCATCACGCTGTAGGTGCGTGCCGAATCGTCGTTGTAGCTCTGCTCGCCGTGCTTGAGCCCGCCCATCAACGCGGCCAGGCCCAGGATCCCGTTGATATCGAGCATCACCGCCGAGTAGATGGTGTCGCGCACCAGCGTCGGCGAGGCCTCATTGCTCATCATGATGGCCAGGATCACCACCTCCACCAAGACCGCCGACAGGGTCAGGATCATGGTGCCGTAGGGGTCGCCGACCTTTTCCGCCAGCAGCTCGGCATGCTGTGCAACCCGCATCGAGGCGCACACGATCGCCCCCACCAGCGCGAACCCGGCCAACAACGCCACGCCATGGCCGTGCCCCAGCAACAACGGCTCCAATGGCCAGGCCAGCAGGGCGGTCACCACGGCCAGCAGCAAGAGCTTTTCCTGGGTCAGTAGCTTGAGCATCGGCGGCCTTGAACAGAAGGGGTGTGGCTAGAGACTGTAGCTGCTGTGGAAGGTTTCCTGCTGCCGGACCATCCGGCCAGGTTTCGCGCCGCCCCTCGTCAACCGCTGTAGAATGGCGCGCAACCGCACCTTGATGAGAACACGCTATGTACGACTGGCTTAACGCGCTGCCCAAGGCAGAATTGCACCTGCACCTGGAGGGATCGCTCGAGCCCGAACTGCTGTTCGCTCTGGCCGAACGCAATGGCATCGCCCTGCCCTGGAACGATGTGGAGGCCCTGCGCGCGGCCTATGCGTTCAACAACCTGCAGGAGTTCCTCGACCTGTACTACCAGGGCGCCGACGTGCTGCGCACCGAGCAGGACTTCTACGATCTTACCTGGGCCTACCTGCTGCGCTGCAAGGCACAGAACGTGATCCACACCGAACCGTTCTTCGACCCCCAGACCCATACCGACCGGGGCATCCCGTTCGAGGTGGTACTGGCCGGCATCAGCGCAGCCCTCAAGGATGGCCAGCGCAAGCTGGGCATCAGCAGTGGCCTGATCCTGAGCTTCCTGCGCCACCTGAGCGAAGACGAGGCCCACGCCACCCTCGATCAGGCCCTGCCCTTTCGCGATGCCTTCATCGCCGTGGGGCTGGACAGCTCGGAGCAAGGCCACCCGCCCAGCAAGTTCCAGCGCGTGTTCGACCGCGCCCGTAGCGAAGGCTTCCTGACGGTCGCGCACGCCGGCGAGGAAGGCCCGCCCGAGTACATCTGGGAAGCCCTGGACCTGCTCAAGATCCAGCGTATCGACCACGGCGTGCGCGCCATCGAGGACGAGCGCCTGATGCAGCGCATCATCGACGAACAGATCCCGCTGACCGTCTGCCCTCTGTCCAACACCAAGCTGTGCGTGTTCGACCACATGCGCGAACACAACATCCTCGAGATGCTCGAGCGTGGCGTGAAGGTCACGGTGAACTCGGACGACCCAGCCTATTTCGGTGGCTACGTGACCGAGAACTTCCATGCCCTGCATACCCACCTCGGCATGACCCAGGACCAGGCCAGGCGTCTGGCGCAGAACAGCCTGGATGCGCGCCTGCTCAAGCCCTGACCTCTGCGCGGGCAGGTCGACCCATCACCGGTGGGTCGGCCTTGCCCGCCACCTGCGGCTACTCCCCCACCGCCAACGGCATGGGCGACTGTGCAATCAGCGGGATTTCACGCAACCCGGCGGGGGTGACGTGCAAGGCGCGCGAGTCACCGTTCATGCGCACCCAGCCCGACTGAACGAAAAGCCTGAGCAGGCTGCTGCCCAGAGCCCCGCCCAGGTGCGGGCGCTGCTCGCTCCACTCGCTGCAGCAACTGCACGCGCTGCAGGCTCTGCCCTCGCGCAGTGCCAATGCCTCGACGAAGATGCCAAAGTCGGCAAAGTGCAGGCGCCCCAGCGAGCTGACCTCCAACTGGCGGTCGCAGAGCTCCAGCCACTTGGCCTCCTGCAAGCGCTGGTAAAGGTCGGCCGCCAGCTCACCGCCCAGGTGGTCACGGCACAAGCGTGCGCGGCGCATCGCCAGCGGGATCCCCGGCGCCTCCCGGCTGACACGCACGCCCTGACGAAAATGCTCGCGCACCGGCACACTGGCCAGCGCCTCCACAGCGGCGCCCACCTCCGGGGCTGCCAGCCGAAAATACCGTTTGCGCCCGCGCGCCTCTATCTTCAGCAGCCCCCCTGCCAGCAGGCGCCCAAGGTGAGCGCAGGTGGAAGAAGGTGTCAGGCCGGTCATCCTGGCCAACTCGTCGGAGGGGCGGGCCAGACCGTCGATCAAGGCCCACAGCATGGCGCTGCGCTTGGGGTCAGCCAGCAGGCTGGCGATCACACTGATACTTGCTACAGGTTTCATATCTGCACTCCCTGCGGATTCCGAAGACGTAACTTGCCCGCCCCTGCAATGGAAACGTCTCTTGCTGGTAACGACTGCGGGGGCAAGTATATGCCGGCCTGTAAGCACTTAAACGGCCTCTATCTCCGGCAAAATTGCCCGTTTTGGGCAACCATGTGGCCTTCTGCAAAGGTCACTTTCGGGTGGCGGGCCTTCCGCCCCTGGCACCACAGCCGCATGGGGGCGGCTTTCCCTGCAGAGCGAGGGTTGCGCTCAAGGGCCGATGAGCGCGCAACGCCCTACATCCAAGGTAAACAAGTCACTCAACCTAAAATGAAATGTATGACCCTGATCCAGCGCCCGACAGCCGGCCCTGCCTAGCCGGTCATCGCCAGCAGCGGCTCCAGCAGGTGCCGGCATCTGGCCTTGAGTTCGTCGCGCAGCAACTGCACCGGCTTGCCGAGCTGCGCCCGGTGGGTGCACAGCAGATTCAGCGGCGCAGCTTCACCCCGCACCCCGGGCAGCAGCACTTCGAGGCGCCCTGCCTTCACATCGGCTGCCACATCCAGCCATGACTTGTAGGCAATGCCCACACCTGCCACGGCCCAGCGCCGTACCACGTCGGCGTCGTCGCAAAAGCGGTCGCCACGCACCAGCACCGTCTGTGTCGCGGCCCCGTCACTGAAGCGCCACTGGTCATGCACACGGCCACCCAACTGGTACAGCAGGCAGTTGTGCTCGGCCAGCTGTGCAACCGTCGCCGGTTGGCCATGGCGCGCCAGATAATCAGGTGCGGCGCACAGCACCCGGCGGTTGTCGGAGCACAGGGGCAGCGCCACCAGGCTCGAGTCTTCGGGGGTGCCGTAGCGCAGCGCCACATCCACCGGCTGGCGAAACAGGTCGGCATTGCGATCGCCCAGCAGCAGGCGCACGTTCAGCAATGGGTGCGCCTGCTGCAACTGGTCCAACCAGGGCAACAGCACATTGCGTCCGAAATCCGACGGTGCCGACAACTGCAGCACACCGCTCACCTCGGCCTGGCCCTGAGCCAACGCCCGCCGTCCCTCCTCGAGGCTGGCCAAGGCTACCCGGGCGTGGTTGAGGAACCCCTCGCCTTCAGCGGTCAGGCGCAGACTGCGCGTCGAACGGGCCAGCAGCCGCACCTTCAATTGCGCCTCAAGGCGCTTGAGCGCTGCGCTCGCCACTGCCGGCGAAAGGTCCAGCTGGCGCGCAGCGGCCGACAGGCTGCCCAGTTCCGCGGCGCGCACGAACAGTTGCAGATCATCGGTACGCAGCACTTGTCGGCCTCATTATCAAAAATAAATTGAAAGTATCTGCCGTTTTATCGGGTTTTAACCCCAAGTGAAAGCACTGATGATGGCGGCACTCCCCCCTCAAGGACCTCTTCATGAAAGCCATTGCCTACTATCAATCGTTGCCGATCGCCGACCCCGCCGCGCTGCAGGACATCGAGCTGCCCGCCCCGCAGCCTGGCCCGCGCGACCTGCTGGTGCAGGTGCACGCCATCTCGGTCAACCCGGTCGACACCAAGGTGCGCCAGAACGTGCAACCCGAGGCCGGCATGGCCAAGGTGCTGGGGTGGGACGTTGCCGGTGTGGTCAAGGCGGTGGGCAGCGAGGTCAGCCTGTTCCAGCCTGGCGACAAGGTCTACTACGCAGGCTCCATCGCCCGCGCCGGTGGCAACAGCGAGCTGCACGTGGTCGACGAGCGCATCGTCGGGCACATGCCCCGAACCCTGGGTTTCGCCGAAGCCGCCGCATTGCCGCTGACCGCCATTACCGCCTGGGAGCTGCTGTTCGAACGCCTGCAGATCGCCGAAGGCAAGGCCGACCTGGGCCAGAGCTTGCTGATCGTCGGTGGCGCCGGCGGCGTCGGTTCGATCCTGACTCAACTGGCCAGCCAACTGACCGGGCTCAAGGTCATCGCCAGCGCTTCACGTCCCGAAACCCAGGCCTGGGTAAGGGAGCTGGGCGCCGATGTGGTAGTCGATCACCGTCAGCCCCTGGCCCAGGCCCTGAAGGCGCAGGGTATCGATAGCGTTACCCACGTTGCCAGCCTGACCCAGACCGACCAGCACCTGGACCAACTGGTCGAGGCACTCGCCCCGCAGGGCAAGCTGGCGCTGATCGACGACCCCAAGCAGTTTGACGTGACCAAGCTCAAGCGCAAGAGCCTGTCGCTGCACTGGGAATTCATGTACACCCGCTCGCTGTTCGAAACCGCCGACATGCAGGCGCAGCACACGCTGCTCAACCGCGTGGCCGAGCTGATCGACGCAGGCACCCTCAAGACCACCCTGGGCGAGCATTTCGGCCCGATCAATGCAGCCAACCTGCGCCGGGCCCATGCGCTGCTCGAAAGCGGTGCAGCCAAGGGCAAGATCGTGCTGGAAGGGTTCTGAGCCCCTCCGGGCCCCGGCATGACCGTCAGTCAGTACGCTGACGCCGGTCATGCCGGGGCCCGGTCGCGGCGCTACAATGCTGCTGCATTTACCCAACCACACAGGTAGGCAGCGATGAAGATTATCGTCAGTGCATCAGCCCGCAAACCCGGGTGCCCGTGGCAGGTTCAGCTCGACCAGCATGTGGTCAGCTTTCGCAGCGAGGCCGAGGCTCGCGCCTTTGTCGACACCCTGCAACAACGCTTGCGGGCCCCGCACCCGCTCAAGCAGGTCGGCTGAGCTGCAGGCGTCGGGTCAACATAGCCACGCCCACCGCCGCCGCACCGCACAGGCTGATGACCAGCGCCATCGGCAGCGCGCTGCCGTCATGCAGCACTCCCACCAGGGCAGCCGCACCCGCCGCCACGCTGAACTGCACGCACCCCAGCAACGCCGAGGCACTGCCGGCGCGGGCACCCTGCCCGCTCATGGCGCAGGCCGAGGCGTTGGGGATGATGCAGCCAAGGCTGGCAATGCACACGAACAGCGGCACCAGCAACGGCCACAGCGCCTGCGTATGCAGCGCGCTGATTCCCAGCAGCACCAGCCCGGCCGCCAGGTATACCCACACCGTGCGGGCCAGCAAAAAGGCAGGCCCACGCTTGGCCAGCAATCGCGCATTCACCTGCGCCACCAGGATGAAGCCCGCCGCATTGCTGCCGAACAGCCAGCCGTAATGTTCGGCCGGTACCCCATAAAGCTTGATGAACACGAAGGGCGACCCGGCGATATAGGCGAACATGCCGGCAATCGCGATGCCGCCGGTCAGTGCATGCCCCATGAACACGCGGTCCTTGAGCAGGCGCCCGTATTGGCGCAACGCCCCCGACAGCGGCTGGCGTGGTTGGTTGGAAGGCAGGCTCTCCGGCAGGCCCAGGGCAACGGCCAGCGTACAGCCGGCGCTGAACAGGGTGAGCACGAGGAAGATCGACTGCCAGCCATACAGGTTGACCAGCACCCCGCCCAGCATCGGGGCAAGGATCGGCGCCAGGCCCATCACCAGCATCAGTTGCGAGAACACCTTGGCCGAAGCCACTGCATCACACTTGTCGCTGACGATGGCCCGCGACAGCACCATGCCTGCGCAACCACCCAGGGCCTGTACAAAACGCGCGGCGATCAGGGCGTCCAGGCTCGGTGCAAAGGCACAGGCCAGCGACGCCAGGGTAAACAGGGTCACCCCGACCAGCAGCGGAATGCGTCGACCGAAGCGGTCGGCCACCGGGCCATAGGCCAGCTGCCCCAGCGACAGGCCCAGGAAATAGGCCGCCAGAGTGGTCTGGATGTGTTTTTCGTCGGTCGCAAAGGCCAGGGCCATTGCCGGGAAGCCGGGCAAGTAGAAATCGATCGCCAACGGCCCGAACGCACTGAGTGCGCCGAGGATCAGGATGGTGCGCAGGTTCATCGGGAATCCATAGCAGGCTAAGCAAGTGCCTTAGTCTAACCGGGCTGCCATGGATAAGCCGCGAATCTTTTGCCGAATTCGCTGGCACGTGCGCCCCTTGTTGGAGCCGGCCTTGCCGGCAATCGAGCGCGCAGCGCTCGCACACCGGAATGCACAGTGCAGCAGACACACCGCCCATGCAGGGTCGGTAGCCGCTTCGCGCCGGTTCGCCAGCAAGGCTGGCTCCTACAGGCGAAGCGGCTACCGGCTTGTTCAGGCCACAAGCTCGGCCTTGTAACCCTCATCGACAATCGCCTGCACGATCTGCGGCGCCTGCAGCGAACTGTCGACGCGCACCTGCTTGCTGGCCAGGTCCACCTCTACGATGGCCTGTGCATCCTGGCTCTGTACCGCACGGGTCACGGCCTTCACACAGTGGCCACAGGTCATGCCTTGAACAGTGAATACTTGCATGGGAACTACCTCCTTGGGATTTGAGCGCAGTCTCAAGCTTGCCATCGGGGCAAGGTCAAGTGCATGCCGAACTGGAAATCCGCGCCAAGCTCGGCCAAGCTGCGCCCTTGTCGAACGATCAGCAGGAGATTCATTCATGGGCAGGGCAGCATTGGGCCTTATCGGTTTGCTCGGGTTGTGCAGCATCGTGCCCCTGGCCAGCGCCGAAGGGCCGTCGGACTACAGCGTGTTGATCATTTCCCGCGAGCGTCTGGAGGTCGCCACGTCCTGCGAGATCGGCATCTATCTCAACGACCAGCTGTCGGCGCGACTGTTCCAGGAACACTCCACCTCGTTCAACCTGCCGGGCGGCCCGGTGAACGTGCGCCTGCGCCTGCTTCCCGGGCAGGCACCGGGTTGCAACAACGGCATCGAGAACCAGCGCAGCACGCGAATCAACGTACTGGCGGGCCAGGTCAACAAGTACCGCATCGTCATGGACAACAATGGCCTCAGCCTGAAGAAGGCCGCTCTGGGCTATTGACCTTGCCAATGGGGTAAGGTTGATGCTTGGCGCCTGTCCAAGGAGGAGAGCCCCATGTCCGCATCAACCACCTTCGATCTGCCGATTCAAGGCATGACCTGCGCCAGCTGCGCCGGTCGTGTCGAGCGCGCCCTGCGCAAAGTCGCCGGCGCCGAACACGTCAGCGTCAACCTCGCTACCGAACACGCCCGGGTGCAAGCCCCTGCCGACGCCCTGCCGGCACTGGTCGACGCCGTCAGCCAGGCCGGTTACAGCGTGCCCGCCCAGAGCCTCGAACTGCAGATTGGCGGCATGACCTGCGCCAGCTGTGCCGGGCGCGTGGAGCGGGCCTTGAACAAGGTGCCCGGCGTACAGCGGGTCAGCGTCAACCTGGCCAACGAGCGCGCGCACATCGAGCTGCTGGGGCAGGTCGACAGCGCGCTGCTGATCGACGCGGTGACCCAGGCAGGTTACACGGCCAGCCTGCCGCAAGCGGGCAAGGCCGACCAGGCCGACGCCGAGCGACGCCTGCGCAAGGAGCGCTGGTCGGTCGGCCTGGCCATACTGCTGGCCCTACCGCTGGTGCTGCCGATGCTGCTGCAGCCCTTCGGCATCCACTGGATGCTGCCGGCCTGGGCACAGTTCGTGCTGGCCACCCCCGTGCAGTTCATCCTGGGCGCACGCTTCTATGTCGCGGCCTGGAAGGCGGTACGCGCCGGGGCCGGTAACATGGACCTGCTGGTAGCCCTGGGCACCAGCGCTGGTTACGGCCTGAGCCTGTACGAATGGGCGCGGGCCACCGCAGGCAGCATGCCGCACCTGTATTTCGAAGCCTCGGCGGTGGTCATCGCCCTGGTGCTGCTGGGTAAGTACCTGGAAAGCCGCGCCAAGCGCCAGACCGCCAGTGCCATCCGCGCCCTAGAAGCTCTGCGCCCTGAGCGCGCCCTGCAGGTGATCGACGGCCAGGAGCGGGACGTACCCATCAGCGCCCTGCGCCTGCATGACCTGGTGCGCGTGCTGCCTGGCGAACGCTTCCCGGTGGACGGTGAGGTGATCGAGGGCCAGAGCCATGCCGACGAAGCCCTGATCAGCGGCGAAAGCCTGCCAGTGCCCAAGCAGCCGGGCGACCGCGTGACTGGCGGCGCCATCAACGGCGAAGGCCGCCTGCTGGTAAGTGTGCTGGCTCTGGGTACTGAAACCGTGCTGGCGCGCATCATCCGCCTGGTCGAAGACGCCCAGGCCGCCAAGGCCCCCATCCAGAAACTGGTCGACCGGGTCAGCCAGGTGTTCGTGCCAGCCGTGCTGGTGCTGGCCCTGGCAACCCTGGTCGGCTGGTGGCTGGCCGGCGCGCCAATCGAAACCGCGCTGATCAATGCCGTGGCCGTGCTGGTCATCGCCTGCCCCTGTGCCCTGGGCCTGGCCACACCCACCGCGATCATGGCCGGTACCGGCGTGGCCGCGCGCCACGGCATCCTGATCAAGGACGCCGAAGCGCTGGAGCGTGCCCATGCAGTCAACCGCGTGGTGTTCGACAAGACCGGCACCCTCACTTCCGGCAGCCCGCGCATCGTTCACAGCAAGGCCCAGGGCATCGAGGCAGGCGAACTGCTGCAACTGGCCGGCGCCCTGCAACGCGGCAGCGAACACCCGCTGGCCAAGGCGGTACTGGATGCCTGCCAGGAGCAGGGCCTGACCGTACCCGACATCGACGACAGCCAATCGCTGACCGGCCGCGGCATCGCCGGCCACCTCAATGGCCGCGACCTGGCCCTGGGCAACCGTCGCCTGCTGGAAGAAAGCGGCCTGCAACCGGGTGAACTCGCCACCAGCGCCCAGGCCTGGGAGGCCGAGGGGCGCACCTTGTCGTGGCTGATCGAGCGCGGTGCGCAACCACGGGTGCTGGGCCTGTTCGCCTTCGGCGACAGCCTCAAGCCTGGCGCAGACGCCGCCGTACGCCAGCTGAGCCAACAGGGCATCAGCAGCCACCTGCTGACCGGCGACAACCGCGGTAGCGCCAAGGTGGTGGCCCAGGCCCTTGGCATCAATGACGTGTACGCCGAGGTGCTGCCGGCCGACAAGGCCGCCACTGTTCTCGAACTGAAGAAATCGGGTGTGGTAGCGATGGTGGGTGACGGCATCAACGACGCGCCGGCCCTGGCCGCCGCCGACATCGGCATCGCCATGGGTGGCGGCACCGACGTGGCCATGCAGGCCGCCGGCATCACCCTGATGCGCGGCGACCCGCGCCTGGTACCGGCCGCCCTGGAGATCAGCCGCAAGACCTACGCCAAGATCCGCCAGAACCTGTTCTGGGCCTTCATCTATAACCTGATCGGTATTCCGCTGGCGGCCTTCGGCCTGCTCAACCCGGTGCTGGCCGGTGCGGCCATGGCCCTGTCGAGCGTCAGCGTGGTCAGCAACGCCTTGCTGCTCAAAACCTGGAAACCGCAAACGCCGCCACAGGACGATGCCCCATGAACATCGGACAAGCCGCCAAACGTACCGGCCTGAGCGCCAAGATGATCCGCTACTACGAGTCAATCGGCCTGCTCAAGCCGGCCTCGCGCAGCGACAGTGGCTACCGCCTCTACCAGCAGGACGACCTGCACGCGCTGGCATTCATCAAGCGCTCGCGAGACCTGGGGTTTTCATTGGAGGAAGTGGCCAAACTGCTGACCTTGTGGCAGGACCGCCAGCGCGCCAGCGCCGACGTGAAAGCCCTGGCCAACGAGCATATCGCTGACCTGAACCGGCGCATCGACGAGCTGGTGAGCCTGCGCGATACGCTGAGCGAGCTGGTCGCCCACTGCCAGGGGGACGATCGCCCCGACTGCCCGATCCTCAAGGACCTGGCAGCCGGCAGCTGCTGTCACTAGCGCGTTACTGCATCCACGGCGGTGGCGGTTCCTCGGCCTTGGCCGGGCCGTTCTCCGCCTCGGCGCGTGCAGCCTGCCGGCGCGCCTCGTCCAGGCGCGCCGCTTCGATCTCGCGCATCACCCCGTCGACATCGGCGCTGTGCTCGTCCTCCGCGAACTGCCCGCTCAGCGGGCTTTCCGGAGTCAGCTCGCCGGCCTCGTACAACGCCCACATTTCCTTGGCGTAGCGGGTGGCCTTGAGCTCCGGGGCAAACTGGCCGAAGTACCCGGCCATGTTCCCCACATCGCGCTCGAGCATGCTGAACGCATGGTTGTTGCCGGCCGCATCCACCGCCTGGGGCAGGTCGATGATCACCGGGCCGTCAGGGCCGAGCAGCACGTTGAATTCCGACAGGTCGCCATGCACCAGGCCGGTGCACAGCATCAGCACGATCTGGCGGATCACGAAGTCGTGGTACTCGCGGGCCTGATCGGCCTCCAGGTGCACGTCGTTCAGGCGTGGCGCCGCATCGCCATGGGCATCGGACACCAGCTCCATCAACAGCACGCCATCGAGAAAGTCGAACGGCTTGGGTACCCGCACGCCGGCACTGGCCAGGCGAAACAGGGCTGCCACCTCGGCATTCTGCCAGGCCTCCTCGGCCTCCTTGCGCCCATACTTGGAGCCCTTGGCCATGGCCCGCGCCTGGCGGCTGTTGCGCACCTTGCGGCCCTCCTGGTATTCGGCGGCCTGACGGAAGCTGCGCTTGTTGGCCTCTTTGTAGACCTTGGCGCAGCGCAGCTCGGTACCGCACCGCACCACGTACACCGCGGCTTCCTTGCCACTCATCAGGGGTCGGATGACTTCATCGACCAGCCCGTCTTCTATCAGTGGTTCTATGCGTTTTGGAGTCTTCATCGGCTTTTGTTCTGGGTCCTGTTTTGCCAAACACACGGGTATCACGGGTTGCCGGCCATCGTCTCACAGCCATGAGCCAGATGCGCGCTCACGATACAACAAGGCCCTCAAAGGAAGTGGACCCGATAATGTCCAAATAATTTAATCCCGCCTGCACCGAGTGCCTCGTGGCTTCCCGAACATGGCAGACACTCACTGCCTGAACAGTTCCCCCGGCGTCGCCCCGAACAAGCCCTTGAACGCCACGATGAACGCCGACGTCGACTCATAGCCGCAACCCAGCGCCGCCTGGGTCACGCTCTGCCCCTGCTCCAGCGCCTGCAGCGACGACAGCAGGCGCATGCGCTGGCGCCAGCCGCGAAAGCTCAGCCCCGTCTCGCGCTGAAACAACCGCATCAGGGTCTTCTGCGAACGCCCCAGGCGCTCGGCCCAGTAGGCCAGGCCGGCGTCCTGCTCCGGGTGCGCCAGCAATGCATTGCACACCTCGAGCAGGCGCGGGTGCTGCGGCAGCGGCAACGAAAAACCCACCTCGGGCAGCCCCTGCAACTGCTCCAGCAGCACCTGCACCAGATGTGCCTCGGGGCTCTCGCCTTCGGCGTAATCCACCGGGAACAGGCAGAACTGCTTGATCAGCTCACGGGCCAGCGGCGTCACCTCCAGCACCCGGCAGCGCGGCCCGGCCCACGCTGCATCGGCCTGACGCACATACAGGCTGCGCATTTCGGCACGAGTCGAGGTAATCACCTCATGCTCCACCCCGGCCGGTATCCACACGCCCCACTGCGGCGGTGCAAAAAAACTGCCCTCGGCGGTGTACACCCCCAGCACCCCGCTGATCGCATAGGAAAACTGTATCCAGTCGTGTCGATGACGCGGCGTCCACGAGCCGGCCCCCAGGCTTTCGGCACGCGCATACAGTGGCCGCGGCAGGGTATCGAGCAGCGGGATAGGGCGTGGCAGCAGATTTTGTCCGTTACTCGGCATCGCTTGGCCTTGTGTCGCGAGACGGAAGAATGGCCACAGGTTAGCCTGCCGCTTCGTTATTACAAGATGATTCGCAGGCCCGCCTATGCAAGCTCACCTCAAGCGCGTGGTAACCGACTGGTTTCTGTGCGGCATGTTTCTCGCCACCTTCCTCGCCTGGCTGTTCCCGCACTTCGGTGCCAGTGGCGGCTCGATGCACGCCGAATACGTGATCAACATCGGCGTGTTCGTGGTGTTCTTCCTTCACGGCATCAACCTGTCCAGCGAACAGATCCGCCATGGCCTGAAGAACTGGCGCCTGCACCTGATGGTGCAGGGCTTCACCTTCGTGGTGTTCCCGCTGCTGTGGTGGCTGGGCGACAGCGTGCTGGGCAGCCATGTGCCGGCGCTGCTGATGCTCGGCTTCCTGTACCTGTGCGCCCTGCCCTCGACCATCTCCTCGTCGGTGGCGCTGACCGGCAGCGCCGGCGGCAACGTGCCCGCCGCAATCCTCAACGCCAGCCTGTCCAGCGTGCTGGGCATCTTCCTGACCCCGTGGCTGGTGAGCCTGGTGGTGGGCAACGGCAGCGATGGCATCGACCTGGGCGCCACCCTGCTCGACCTGTGCGCCATGCTCCTGCTGCCGCTGGTGCTGGGGCAGTTGCTGCGCCCGTGGCTGGGCCGCTTCTTTGCCCGCCACAAGCGCTACACCAACGTGATGGACAAGGTGGTGATCCTGCTACTGGTGTACGCGGCGTTCTGCAACTCGATGATCTCGGGGCTGTGGCAGCAGCAGGGTGGCTCGGTACTGCTCACCGCCGTTCTGGGCAGCGCGTTGCTGCTGGCGCTGATCCTGTGGCTGACCACCCGCAGCGCGCGGCTGCTCAGGTTCAGCCCGGCCGACGAGATCGCCGCAGTGTTCTGCGCCAGCAAGAAATCCCTGGCCGCCGGCGCACCGATGGCCGCATTGATCTTCGGCGCCCATCCCGGGCTGGGGCTGATTCTGCTGCCGATCATGATCTATCACCCGCTGCAGTTGATCGTGTGCTCGATCATGGCCGAACACTACGCCAACCGCCCGGCGCCCCTGGCCAAGGAGGCGCCGCTGGTCAGCGCTCGATGATCGCGGTCACGCCCTGCCCGCCCGCGGCGCAGATCGAAATCAGCCCGCGGCCCTGGCCGGCCTCGTCCAGCAGCTTGGCCAGGTTGGCCAGAATGCGCCCGCCGGTGGCGGCGAACGGGTGCCCTGCAGCCAGCGAACTGCCCTTGACGTTGAGCCTGTCGCGGTCGATGGCGCCCAACGGCTCGCTCAGGCCCAGCCGGCTCTGGCAGTAGTCGGCGTCTTCCCAGGCCTTCAGCGTGCACAGCACCTGGGCGGCGAAGGCTTCGTGGATCTCGTAGAAGTCGAAGTCCTGCAGGGTCAGGCCGTTGCGCTCCAGCAGTCGAGGTACCGCATAGGCCGGCGCCATCAGCAGCCCCTCCTGGCCTTTGACGAAATCCACCGCAGCATTCTGACCATCGAGAAAATACGCCTTGATCGGCAGCCCGCGCTCGCGCGCCCACTCTTCGCTGGCCAGCAGTACCACCGAAGCGCCATCGGTCAGTGGCGTGGAGTTGCCCGCCGTCAGCGTGCCCTTGGCGCTGCGCTCGAACACCGGCTTGAGGCTGGCAAGTTTCTCCAGGGTCAGGTCCGGGCGCAGGTTGTGATCGCGGGTCAGGCCCAGAAAGGGCGTGAGCAGGTCGTCCTGCCAGCCTTCGGCAAACGCCCGGGCGAGGTTCTGGTGGCTGCGCAAGGCCAGCTCGTCCTGCTCGGCACGGCCTATCTGCCAGGTCTGCGCCATCAGCTCGCAGTGCTCGCCCATCGACAGCCCGGTACGCGGCTCGCCATTGCGCGGCAGCTCGGGCTTGAGGTGCCAGGGCCTCAGCTGCAGGAACACCTTGAGCTTGTCGCCCGTGGTCTTGGCCCGATTGGCCTGCAGCAGCAACTTGCGCAGCCCCTCGTTGACCGCAATCGGCGCATCGGAGGTGGTGTCCACACCGCCGGCAATGCCGCTGTCGATCTGCCCCAGGGCGATCTTGTTGGCCACCATCAGCGCGGTTTCCAGCCCCGTGGCGCAGGCCTGCTGCAGGTCATAGGCCGGGGTCTGCGGCGACAGCCGCGAGCCCAGCACGCATTCGCGGGTCAGGTTCATGTCGCGCGAGTGCTTGAGCACCGCGCCCGCCGCCACTTCGCCCAGTTGCAGGCCATGCAGGCCGAAACGCTCCACCAGCCCTTCGATTGCCGCAGTCAGCATCGCCTGGTTGCTGGCCGTGGCGTAGGGCCCGTTGGAGCGGGCGAACGGGATTCGATTGCCGCCGATGATCGCGACCCGACGTAAAGCGCGCATGCACAGACTTCCTTATTCCGAGACGGGATAGACCCGCTATAGCGTAGGTGTTTTTTCGCCAGTCGAACGACCGAAGGCGAAACATGGTCCACACTTTGGTGCTTAATTTCCGGGAGACGTTCACATGAGCGACCGCTATATCGACTTCGCCAACTCTTCATTCGGTCGGCGCGTGGCCGGTGCCGTCGGCCTGCCCACCCCCGCCCGCCTGGAGCGCTGGGAAGCCGGCAGGCTGCGCCCGGTCGAAGGCGCCCTGCTGCTCGGCGGCGGGCCGCTGGTGACGAACGTGGCCGCCTTTGCCAGGCGCCTGACCGACGAGGTCTACAGCTATGCCGATGAAAGCCTCGAACTGCCGGCCTGGGTCGCGGGCCTGGGGCCCAAGCTCAAGGCCGTGGTGTTCGACGCCAGCCACCTGACCGACAGCGACCAGCTCAAGCAACTGCGCGAGTTCTTCCAGCCGCTGCTGCGCAGCCTGGCTGCCAGTGCGCACATCGTGATCCTGGGGCGCGCGCCCGAATCGCTGGACGACCCGCTGGCCAGCGTGGCGCAGCGGGCCCTGGAAGGTTTCAGCCGTTCGCTGGCCAAGGAACTGCGCAACGGCGCCACCCTGCAACTGCTGTATGTGGACCAGGCCGCGCAGGACCAGCTCGAAGGCGCGCTGCGCTTCTTCCTCTCGCCCAAGAGCGCCTTCATCAGCGGCCAGGTGCTGCGCCTGACCGCCTGCGCCACCCAGGTACAGGACTGGTCGCGCCCGCTGGCCGGGCGCAAGGCGCTGGTCACCGGTGCGGCCCGCGGCATCGGCGCCGCCATTGCCGAAACCCTGGCCCGTGACGGCGCCGAGGTGGTGCTGCTCGACGTGCCCCAGGCCAAGGCCGACCTCGACGCCCTGGCCGCGCGCCTGGGTGGGCACAGCGTGGCGCTGGACATCTGCGCCAGCGATGCATCGGCGCACCTGCTCGAAGCGCTCCCCGAGGGCATCGACATCGTCGTGCACAACGCCGGCATCACCCGCGACAAGACCCTGGCCAACATGACCCCCGAGTACTGGGACGCCGTGCTCGCGGTCAACCTCAAGGCCCCCCAGGTGCTGACCCAGGCGCTGCTCGACGGCGGCGCGCTGCACGACAACGCACGCATCGTGCTGCTGGCCTCGATCAGCGGTATCGCCGGCAACCGCGGGCAAGCCAACTATGCCGCCAGCAAGGCCGGCCTGATCGGCCTGGCCCAGGCCTGGGCGCCGCTGCTGGCCAAGCGGGGTGCCAGCATCAATGCCGTGGCCCCCGGCTTCATCGAAACACGCATGACGGCGGCCATCCCCTTCGCCCTGCGCGAAGCCGGGCGACGCATGAGCTCCCTGGGCCAGGGCGGCCTGCCGCAGGACGTTGCCGAAGCCGTGGCCTGGCTCGGACAGCCCGGCAGTGGCGCGGTCAACGGCCAGGTGCTGCGCGTATGCGGCCAGGCCGTGATGGGGGCATGAGCATGGACCGACACTGGCACGATCTGCACCGCACGCAAGGGCTGAGCGGGCTGTACCTGAAGGCTGCGCGCAAGCGCAGCATCACCGGCGACAGCCTGCCCGCCAGCGGCCTGCACTGCGCCATCGGCGTGAATCCACAGCGCCTGCAGGCCTACCGCAAGCTCTGCCACTTCGGCGACGACAGCCACCTGCCGCCGACCTTCCCCCATGTGATGGCGTTCGCCCTGCAACTGCAACTGCTGACCGCCGACGACTTCCCGTTCCCGCTGCTGGGCCTGGTGCACCTGAACAACCGCATCCGCGTGGTGCGTCCGCTGGGTGGCATCGGCACGCTGCGCTTCAGCGTGTTCGTCGACAACCTGCAGCCCCACGCCAAGGGCGCGACCTTCGACCTGATGACCGAAGCCGAAGACAGCCTGGGGCTGCTCTGGCACGAGCGCAGTCGCATGCTGTGTCGCGGCGTCAAGCTCGAAGGCGAGCCACCCGCCGTCGACACCCCTGAACCGCTGCCTCTGGGCGAGCTGACCCGCTGGTATGCCGACAGCGACATCGGCCGGCGCTACGCCAAGGTCTGCGGCGACTACAACCCCATCCACCTGAGTGCGCTCAGCGCTCGCCTGTTCGGGTTTCCCCAGGCCATCGCCCATGGCATGTGGAGCAAGGCCATGGCGCTGGCCGCGCTGCGCGGGCACCTGCCGCTCAGCGGCTACGAGGTGGATGTGGCCTTTCACAAGCCTGTGCGCCTGCCCAGCGAAGTGGTGCTGGAGGGCAGCGCAGCCGCACCCGACGGCCAGTTCCGCCTGGTAGGCCATGGCGACCTGGTGCACATGACCGGCAGTTGGCACACGCTGCACGAATCTTCTAGACCTGCCTGACGGACCGGGCGATAACGGTTTTCTTTGCCGGTAGCACACGATGAACAGCAACTGGATAGACCTGCGCCAGGAGCCCGATACCGGCATCGAGACCCTGCGCGCGCATTTTCGCGGGCATGCCTATGATCCGCACTGGCACGACAGCTACCTGGTGGGCGTGACCGAACAGGGCGTCCAGCAGTTCACCTGTCGCCGCGCCCGCCACCAGAGCACACCGGGCAAGGTGTTTCTGCTCGAACCCGGCGAGTTGCACGACGGCGATGCGCCCAGCCCCGAGGGCTTCACCTACCGCATGCTCTACCTCGACCCGCAATGGCTGGAGCGCGAGCTGCGCGGCTTCGCCGAGCATGCCCCGCCCGCCAGCCAACCCGGTTTTGCCCACACTCTGGCCAGCGACCCGCGCCTGGCAGCGGCCACCGCGTGCGCCTTCCAGTCGCTGCACGAACCGGAGCTGCGCATGGTGCGCCAGGCGGCACTGGACCAGTTGCTGGAGCACCTGAGCGGGCATCTGCAATGGCGCCGCCGGCTCGACCCCGACCCGCGCCTGCCGCTGGTGGCGCAAAGGGCGCGCGACTACCTGCATGCACACCTGCACCACGACATCGGCCTCGAGCAACTGGCCGCAGCGTGCAACATCGACCGCTTTCGCCTGAGCCGCGCCTTCAAGGCCGCGTTCGGCCTGGCGCCCCACGCCTACCTGGTGCAACTGCGCCTGGCCCATGCACGCCGGCTGCTGGCGGCAGGGTCGAGCCCGGCACAGGTGGCGCCAGCGCTGGGCTTTGCCGACCAGAGCCACCTGGGGCGCTGGTTCCTGCGCGCCTATGGCATGACCCCGGCACAGTACCGCAGGCGCTGCACAAAGCTTCCAGACTGACGCGCGCCAACACGCGAGCATGCAAGCCCCTCTACCAAGGAGCCTGCCCATGCTGGCCTTCATGCTGTTTGCCTTCGTTGCATCCATCACCCCCGGGCCGACCAATTTCCTGGTACTGAGCAACAGCGCCAGCCATGGCCTGCGCGCTGCGTTGCCAATCATCCTGGGGGCCGGTGCAGGCGCCGCGCTGATCGTCTGGCTGGTGGGCAGCGGCATGGGCGAGGCACTGTTCCGGGCCCCGGCGGTGCAGCCGCTGCTCAACGGGCTGGGCGTGGCCTGGCTGACATGGCTGGCGTGGAAGATCTTTCGCAGCCCAGTGCAGGTGCAGCAATCGGGCGCGACGTCGGCAAGGCTCGGCCTGTGGGGCGCGGCGGCGTTGCAGGTGATCAACCCCAAGACGTGGATGATGGCGCTGGCGGTGGCCAGCGTGTTCATCGATGCCGCAGCCAGCGACCGCCTGCTGCAGGTGACGCACCTGAGCCTGGTGTTCTTCGTGATCGCGCTGCCGTGCCTGGGTGGCTGGGCCTTGCTCGGCAGCGGGGCGCGGCGCCTGAGCGGTTCGCCGGTGGTGCTGCGCCGGGTCAACCAGGGGCTGGCGCTGCTGTTGCTGGTGTCGGCCTGGGCCAGCCTCTGGCAGTGAGGCCCCATGCACCTGACACAGGGCTTGCAGGAGCCGGCGTTGCCGGCGAACAGGCCAGCACAATCCCCTGAAAAACCCGCCGACCCGCGCTAAGCTACGCCGCACGAGGAGAGCCCCCACCCATGAACCTGCAAGAACTCACCACCCGCCTGCACACCATCCGCGACAACAACGACTGGCGCGGCTTCCACAGCCCCAAGAACCTGGCCATGGCCGCCAGCGTGGAAATGGCCGAGCTGGTGGAGATCTTCCAGTGGCTCAGCGAGGACCAGTCGCGCCAGCTGTCCCCCGAGCAGCTCGAACACGCCGGCCAGGAAGTCGGCGACGTGGTGCTCTACCTGTTGCTGCTGTGCAGCGAACTGGGCCTGGACATGGACCAGGTGGTGCGCAGCAAGCTGGCCGACAGCGAACGGCGCTTCGCCCGATGAAAGACCGCCACTTCGACGCCCTGGCGACCCGCTTCGCCGAAAAGATCTACGGCGGCGCCAAGGGCGCCATCCGCCTCGCGGTGCTCCAGGCCGACCTCGCCGAAGCCCTGCCCGACCGCCCCCTGCGCGTGCTCGACATCGGCGCGGGCCTGGGCCACATGGCCCTGTGGCTGGCCGAGCGTGGCCACCAGGTGACCCTGGCCGAACCCGCCGCGCCGATGCTCGAGGGCGCCCGCGAACGCTTCGCCGCCGCCGGCCAGCCAGCCACTTTCATCCAGGCGCCCTGGCAGGAACTGCTTGGCCAGCTCACCGAACCCTACGACCTGGTGCTGTGCCACGCCGTGCTCGAATGGCTGGCCGAACCCGAGACCATCCTGCCGGTGCTGCACCAGCTCACCCGCACCGACGGCCTGCTGTCGCTGGCCTTCTACAACCGCGACGCACTGGTGTACCGCAACCTGCTCAAGGGCCATTTCCGCAAACTGCGCGGGGCCAGCCTGGCCGGTGAAAAGCAGAGCCTGACCCCGCAAAAACCACTTGATCCGCGCGAACTCCGGGCGCACCTTGAAGGTCTGTGGGATATACACAGCGAGAGCGGTGTACGGGTGTTCCACGACTACATGCCCGTCGAGTTCCAGGCCAAGGCAGAACTGCTCGACCTGCTCGAAATGGAACTGGCGCACCGCCGCCACCCGGCCTTCGCCGGCCTGGGCCGCTACCTGCACTGGATGTGCCACCCACGCTGAGTACCGAGCCGTGTCTGCCGGGAGACTGCCATGCCGTACCGTTTGACCCTGGGCCTGTTGTGCCTGGCCCTGGCCGCCTGCCAGGGCAGCAACCCGTATGTGGCCAGCTCCCGACCGCTGCCGCCGGCCCCGCCCCAGGCGGCCACCACCTTCGACGCCAGCGCCTACCCGGCACCAGCCCGTGACTATGGCCGTTACCGCAGCTGGTCATGGCGCAACGGCCGGCTCCCGGCCGGCAGCGCCTCCAGCGACCCGGCCGAGCTTGCCGACGCAGTCAGCGCCGCCCTCGACCAGCGCGGCCTGCGTCCTGCGCGCAACACCCGCAGCGACCTGCTGGTCAGTGCCGACCTGCGCATGGAACGGCGCCTGCGCCAGGTGCGCGACGATTACTACCCCTATGACAACTACGGCTACGGGGGCATCGGCTACAACCGCTACGGCGGCTATCGCAACGGCTATGGTGTGTATGGCAGCGTGCCGATCATACGCACCTACCAGGTCGACGTGATGGTGGTGCGCCTGGACCTGTTCGATGCCGGCAGCGGCCAGCCGGTCTGGAGCGCCAGCGCAGAAACCACCAGCCAGGGCTCACCGAGCGAGCGCGCCCGCGCCCTGCGCGATGCCGTGCACAAGGCCCTGGATGGCTACCCCCCAAGCTGAAGGCAACCGGAGAATCATCATGCTGCGCCGTCTCGCTCTACTCCCCCTGTTGGCCCTGTTGGCGCTGCTCGGCGCCTGCCAGAGCAACAACGTCACTCAGGACTTCGATGCCAGCCGCGACTTTGCGGCCTACCGCAGCTGGAGCTGGCAGGAGCCGGCCCTGCAATATCGCCCGGACGACCCGCGAATCAAGAGCGACCTCACCGAGCAGCGCATCCGCCAGGCCGTCAGCGAACAGCTCGACCAGCGTGGCCTGCGCCCGGCCCAGGGCAACGCCAGGGGTGACCTCAAGGTGCAGACCTACCTGATCGTCGAAAACCGCCAGCAGCAGATCACCACCAACTACGGCGGTGCCTGGGGCGGTTACTGGGGTGGCTACTGGGGCGGCCCGGCCTACAACGAGACCCGCAGCGTCGACTACAAGGTCGCCACCATCCAGGTCGACCTGTTCGACAGCCGCGACGGCAAGCTGGTATGGCGCGGCAGCGCCGAGCAGATCATGAACAACTACCCGCCCGGCCCCACCGAGCGCAACACCGCGATCCAGAATACCGTGGCCAAGGTACTGGCCAACTACCCGCCCCACTGAGCCGGCGATGGCCGGTCGCCACCTCAAGGCGACTGGCCATTATCTTGACTACACTTCTTTGACGCATGCGTTCGCGCACGGCCTGGAGCCGGCAAAGGAGTGCTCGTGGCTACCCGATTCCCAACCCGGCAGCGTGGCGCGATCGGCCTGATGGCCGCCCTGACACTGGCCCTGGCGCTGGTGTTCGCCCTGTTGGTGATCGATAGCGGGCGGCTCTATCTGGAACAGCGTTCGCTGCAGCGGGTGGTCGACATGGCCGCCCTCGAAGCGGCTGGGCAAAGTGCGGTGTGCACCGGCAGCGGCCCGCAGGCGGCGACCGTGGCCCAGGCCAGCGCCGCACGCAACGGCTTCGCGCCCGGCGCCAAGCATACCCTGGCCACCACCTGCGGCACCCTGCAGACCGGTGCCGGCAGCCGGCGCACCTATACCGTCAACCCGAGCAAGAGCGAAGCGATCCGGGTCAGTGCCAGCAGCGCCGTGGCCACAAGCATTGCCGCCGGTGTACAGGCCCTGCTGAGCGGCGTCGCCGTGCCGGCCACCACCACCCTGCACGCCAGTGCGGTGGCCTCGCTGCCCAAGCCGCCGCAGGCGATGCTGCGTCTCAAGAGCACCCTGCTGACCATCGACACACGCAAGTCCGATGTGCTCAACGCCCTGTTCAAAGCCCTTGGCGGCAACGTCAACCTCGACGTACTGGGCTGGCAGGGCATCGCCGACGTCAACGTCGACCTGCTGAGCTTTCTCGATGCCCTGGCCATCAAGGCCGGGGTGCAGGTGGGCAATTACGATGAACTGCTGGGCAAACAGCTGCACCTGACCGACCTGCTCGATGTCGCCGTCGACCTCGCCCGGCGCGGCGGCGCGGCGGCCCAGGTGGTGACTGACCTCGGCAAGCTGGTACTCGGTGCCGGCAACAACCCGCTGGTCAAGCTGGGCGATATCCTCGACATCCAGAACGGCGCGGTCCAGTCCGGCCTGGATGCCCAGATGCAACTGCTGCAACTGCTCAAGGCCTCGGTGATGCTGGCCAACAAGAACACTGCGGCCACCGCCGAGGTGCCGCTCAACATCCCGCCGCTGGTCAAGGCCAACCTGCGCCTCAAGGTCATAGAACCCGAACAGATCTCCGCCGTGGGCAACCCGCAGTACGACACCATCAAGGTGCACACCGCTCAGGTCCGTGCGCTGGTCAGCCTGGAGCTGCCGCTGCTCAACAGCATCACCGGCCTGCTCAACGCCGTGCTCGACCTGGCCGAACCGCTGACCAACGTGGTCAGCAACCTGCTCAGCCTCAATCTGGTGGCCACGCTGGAGTCGGTGTTCTGCCTGCTGGCGATCCCGTGCAAGGTCAGCGACGTCCGTTTGCTGCCTGGGGTGGTACACCTGGACATCGGCCTGGAAGTCGCCAGCGCCAGCAGCCAGGTCACCCGCTACAGCTGCAAGCCGGAAAAGACCCTGACCGCCAGCACCCGCAGTTCGGCGCTCAACGTTTCGGTGGGCATGTTCAGCGATCCCCAGGCCTTTTTCAGCACGGGCAACACCGCCATTTCGCCGCTGCCGCTGATCGACATCGGCAGCAAATACTGCACGCGCTTCCTGATACTGCCGTCCACCTGCGGCGCGCGCACCGCCTTCGCTGGCGGTGGCGTAGGGCTCAAGGTCAATGCGCCGCTGCTGGGCAGCAACTCCACCGGGCCTGCCACCGACCTGCTGTTTCGCAACGCCAGCGCGCCACCGGACATCGACCTGCCACCGGCCTACATGGCCACCTCGGCCAGCGATATCGTGCAGAGCCTGAACAACACCATCAATGGCATCGAGCTGCAGGTGTACCGCCCGCTCAACGGCAACCTGCTCGGCAACGTGCTGGTGGTGGCCGGCAACCTGCTCGATGACGTCAAGGCGCTGCTGCAGCCAGTGATCAGGAACCTGCTCGGCAAGTTGGTCGACCCGCTGGTCAACGCACTGCTCAAGGCACTGGGGCTGGACCTGGTGAACGTCGAGGTCGGTGCCAACCTCACCTGTGACGGCAACCGCGCTCAGCTGATGCTCTGAACCGGCAGCTCGATCACGAAACACGCACCCTCGGCGCCATTGTGTGCGCTGAGCAACCCGCCCATGCCCTCGATGATTCCGCCACTCACCGACAGGCCCAGCCCGGTCCCCACGCCGCTGGGCTTGGTGGTGAAGAACGGCTCGAAAATCCGCTCCAGCAGCCGCGGGTCGATGCCGCCGGCATTGTCGCGCACCTGCAGGCGCACCCCACCCGCCACCGGCTCGGCCTCCACCGCGATCCAGGGGCGCAACTGCGGGTCGGCCTCACGTCGGCCCAGCAAGGCGTCGCGGGCATTCACCACCAGGTTGATCAGCACCTGCTCCAGCTGATCGGCATGGCCGCGCACATGGCAGCCGCTCAGCGCCGGGCCCAGGTTCAGCGCCACGCCCTTGCCGGCCAGGCCGTCGGCCAGCAACGACACGGCACCCTCAACCGCCTGCCAGGGCTCGAACAGTTGCTGTTCGACCTCCGAACGCCGCCCGAACACGCGCATGTGGTCCACCACCTTCGAGGCCCGCAGCACCTGCGCATCGATGCGCCTGAGCTTGTCCTGCAGGTATTCCACCTGCACGTCGCCGTTCTCCAGGCGCTTGAGCGCGTTGACCACCGCCATGCGCATCACGTTCAACGGCTGATTGATCTCGTGGGCGAGGCCGGTGGCCATTTCGCCCAGGGTGGCCATCTTCGCGCTCTGCAACAGCTGCTGCTGGCTGCGCCGCAGCGCCGTGTTGTCGCGCCCCACCGCCTGTACCTCCAGCAGACGGCCCTGCTCATCGAACAGGCCGCGGTCGGACCACACCCACCAGGCATGTTCGCGCCCCGGCAGCTCCAGGCAGATTTCGGCACTGCTCACCGGCTGCTGCGGGGTCAGGCCGGCCAGGCGCTGCACGAACGCCTCGCGCTGGGCCGGCGACATCCACTGCCCCAGGTCGCTCCCGGGCAACTGGTCAGGTAGGCACTCCAGGTAGTCGGCCAGCGGGCGGTTGCCGAACAACACAGTCAGGTCGGGCCGGTAGCGGCAGATCATCGCCGGAGAGTCCTCCACCAGCACCCGGTAACGTTCCTCGCTCTTGCGCACCCGCTCGGCGGCCAGGGTCGCCTCGGTCACGTCGAGCCAGATACCCACGGCTTCCACCGGCAGGCCCAGGTCGTCACGCAGCAGGCGCGCTTCATCCAGCACCCAGTGGTAGATGCCCTGCGCATCGCGCAGGCGGTAGCGGCTGCGCACCTGGCCCTCGCGCAGCAGGTCGCGGGTACGTTGCAGCCACAGCGCCTGGTCGTCGGGGTGTACCCAGTGCGCCGGTTGCAGGTCGGCAGCGGGCGTCCAGCCAAGCAGCGGCTGCAGGCTGGCACTGAAGAATTCGGCCTGCAGCGCGCCGGCGTCATAGCGCTGGATATAGATCACTGCCGGCGAGCTGGCGATCAGGTTGTCCAGCCGTGCGTGCGCGGCCCTGGCCTGCTGCTCCTGGGCCTTGATATCGCTGATGTCGAGCATGAAACCCTGCAGACGTCGCTGCTGCCCCTGCCCGTGCACATCGCCACAGATGCGGTACCAGCGCAGCGACGCGGCCTGCAGGCGCACGCACAGTTGCAGGCTGCAGCCCTCGCGCTGCAGCGCCTCGAACGCCAGTTGCGCCGCCTCCCGGTCGGCCGGGTGCAGCAGCGCCCACCAGGCCGGCAGCGCCAGTTGCGCACTCACGCCGAAACTGGCCGCCAGCCCCGGTGCCAGGTGCAGGTAGGGCTCGTGCAGCGACCACTCCCACCAGCCCGCACCGAGCAACCCCTGTACATTGTTCAGGCGCTGCTGGCTGGCCTGCAGCCGGTCGCCCGCCAGGCGCGCCAGCAGCGGCTCGGCCATGGCATCGAGCAGCAGGGGGGCCGCCTCGGGCCGGGCCTGCCCGCCCTCGTCCGCGCACAGCAGCCAGGCCTGGGCCTGATGCTGCTGCGCATGGCCCACCACATACAGCGGGTGAGTCGGGCAGAGCACCTGCAAGGCCGGAAACTCGGCGCTGCACAGCACGCGCCCCGACGGCAGGTGGTCGAGTACCGCGCTCAGGCGTGCATCGTCGGCCCAGGGCACGCTCGATGCATCCCGCGCGAAGGTCTGCCAGCCGCCAGGGGTGCGCAGCAGCAGCGCCGCCCAGCCCATGCGCCAGTGCCAGGCCAGGCGCTGCAACTGCTCGGCGGCCACCTGGGGCAGGCGCTCCAGGCTGCAATCGCGCAGTGCTGCGCCGACCTGGCGGGCCAGTTGCTGCTGGCGCCGGGCATCCTGGCCCTGCTGACGCTGCTGCAGCAGATCGCCCACATCGAATAACTGCAACAGCCAGTCCTCGCCCTGGGCCAGCAACCAGCCGCGGGTGTGAAGGGTGCTGCCATTGGCGGTTCTGAAGTCCAGGTCCAGCGGTTGTGCCTGCCAGTCGGCGGGCTCGCCTTCGAGCACCAGCAGGCTGTGCGCCTGCACGTAATCCTGCACCCGCGCAGCAGCCTGCGCGGGCAGCGCCAGGGCGCTGCGCAGCGGGCCGCCCAGGCGCAGCACGCGGCCCTTGTCATCGAGCCACAGCTGCAGGCCCACCGCCGCCGGTACCGGGGCCTGCGGTGCGGCCACCGCGGCGGCCGGGCGCCCGCGCCAGCGATCGAACAGGCCGTGGCCACCGCTCAAAGCTGAAGGCTCGCGGTGGCGCCAAGGGTTGCCGGCAGGCGTGGCACCTCGCCCACCACCGGCAGGTCGAGCACCGGCAGCACCGTCGTGAGCCGGGCCTTGGCGTAGTTGATGCGCACGGTCAGCAGGTTGGTGTTGCTCAGGGTCACGACCGCGTCGGTGCCGGGCTGGAACTTCAGCGTTCCCGGCATCCACGCCAGCTGCTGGGCCAGTACCTCGCGGGCCAGTGCCGGCACATCGGTGCGGTAGGTGGCGCTGGTCGGGTCCAGCGCCATGCAGCGACGCACCGCCTCGCTGCTGGCCTGGTGGAACGACTGCAGCATCAGCAGTGGCAGGGCGTAGCTGACCACCCCGTAGAACACCGCGAAGAACACCACGAACACGGCGGCGAATTCGATCGCCGCCGCACCTTTTTGCCGTCTTGCAAGGCCTGCTTTCATGATCGCGTCTACCCTGACAATGACACTCGCAATCAAGCATAGAATCAATCACGACCAAGGGATGGCATTTCGCCTATGCAAAGCATCGTCCTGCTGCTGTGGCTCGCATTGTGTGCCGAACAGGATGCCCGAGAAAGGCAGATCAACAACACCTTGACCCTTGGCGCCGCAGCCTGCGCCCTGGCCTATCTCTTCATCACCGGGCACACCTGGATCGGCGCCGATGCCAGCGAGGGCGGCTGGGCGCTGCTGATCGTGATGCTGCTGACCCTGCCCGGCTACATGCTCGGGCGCCTGGGCGCCGCCGATGTGAAACTGCTGGGTGCGCTGGCGCTTGCCACTGATCGGATGTACCTGCTGGGCACCTTTATCGGTGCCGGGGTGGCGGTGGTGATCTGGTTGCTCAGCCGCCGCTGGCTGTGGTCCCTTCTGAGTCAGAAGGTTAAGCAACGCTTCAGGCAGGTGATCGAAGAAGCGTCAAAAAAACAGCCCTTCGCCCCCTTCGTGCTGGCCGGCTTTTTATTGGCTGCGGTATGGATCCATTGATCGAACAACCCGTCTAACCTGCTGTACATACGTTGTACATAGCCGCCAACTGCGTCTATTTTTCTAGTCACTGCCCCTCGATACCACAAGCGTCATGGCCGTACCAGGAAGGGCACGTCAGCAGGGAGTTGCGTGTGAACAAGCCAGTGAGTCCATTCAAGGTGTTGATCGTCGACGACCAGCCGTTGATCGTCGAAGAGCTGTGTGAATTCATCGAGGGCAGCGGGTACCGGTGCGTACCGTGCCACAGCAGCCAGCAGGCCATCGAGCGGTTTACCGAAGACCCGGCAATCGGCCTGGTGCTGTGCGACCTGCACATGCCCGAGCGTGACGGCATCGAGCTGGTCAAGGCGCTCAAGGCCATTGCCGGCAAGCAGCGGATCTTCGAGGCGATCATGCTCACCGGGCGGGCCGAGAAGCAGGATGTGATCAAGGCGCTGCGCGAAGGGTTCGCCGACTACTACCAGAAGCCGGTGGACCTACCCGAATTGCTCGAGGGGCTCAAGCGCCAGGAGACCGCGTTGCTGGAGCGTCAGAAGAACTTCCAGCACCTGGGCCACCTCAACCAGAAGCTGCAGTACCTGGCCGAATCCATCGACGACCTCTACCAGGACCTGGGCAAGGCCCGCGAGCAGGTGGTGGGCACGGGCCTGGGTGGCGAGGATGCAACGGCAGCCGAGAGCATGCCGGCGATCTTCGACCAGCTGTCACCGCGCCAGCTGGACGTCGCGCGGCTGGTGGGCAAGGGCCAGACCAACTATCAGATCGCCTGCGAGCTGGGCATTACCGAGAACACGGTGAAGCTGTATGTGTCGCAGGTGCTGCGCCTGACCCACATGCACAACCGCACCCAGCTGGCCCTGGCGCTGGCGCCCAACCCCTCGGCGCTGCGTCAGCGCATCACGGCGCATTGATCGAATTCTTGTGGGAGCGGAGTCACCCGCTCTCACGGGTTTTCGCTCTGTGCAAGGACTGCTTCTGGCCGAAGGCCGTGGGAGCTGGCTTGCCAGCGAATCGAGCGCGAAGCGGTCGCTAAGCTCGAGTGCACGGTGTATCAGGCAGACCGGGGCGCAGGCCTAGCTGCCGCTGTGCGCCAGATCGCGGATGAATCCGCTCAGATACAGGGCTGCTCCCACCGCTGGTGCAATGCGCTCTCACTTGTCGCTATTGCTGGTCTTCTCCCACCGGAAGAAATCCGGAATCACGTATTTGTAGGTATCCAGCCAGCGTTGCATGCTCTGGTCGCGCTCCTTGGGTGTGGCGCTCTGCGGTGTCTTGGAGGCCTGCGCGCCGCTGGCCTGCACCTGCAACCACGCCTCGGTGGCCGACTGTGCCCTGGACGAAGGCCCGGGCTCGATCGCCTGGGCCAGGCCCGGCAGCACTACCAGCATCACCAGTATCCGACTGTTCATGACGACCTCTGCACGGCAGCCACACTGCCAGGTTTGAGTTGTTGGGCGCGCGCCTGCGCTTCGTTGAATTGCGCCGCACTCAGGCCCAGCCGGCTCACCAGGTCGGCCGCCTGCTGCCACTTGTCCTGGTACAGCAGCAAGGTCACCAGGTTGACCGCCGCCAGACGGTCGCTGTCCTTGAGTTCGATTGCGGTCAGAAACTCGAAGCGCGCCTGCTCCAGCTTGCCCTGGTTCAGGTACACCACCCCCAGGTCGTTGCGGATCTTCTCGTCGGTGGGGGCCAGTTGCATGGCCCGTTGCAGATGCTGCAGCGCCTGCGCGTTGTCGCCGCGGGCCGCCGCCATCTGCCCCAGCCCATGCTCACCCTCGGCCGCCAGGCACCCGCCAAGCAGGCTGCGGTACAGCGGCTCGGCCTCGCTGCGTCCAAGCAGGCGCAGCACCTTGGCCTTGCGCACCCGCACCTGGGCCAGATCGGCCGGCAGCGCCTCTAGGTGCGCAAGGCTGGCATGCGGGCGCCCGTCGGCAAGCATCTCGTCGGCCATGTTCAGCGACAGCTCCTGGCTCGAATCGGGCTTGGCACAACTGGCCGTCGAGCCCGGCATGGCCAGCCACGGCGCCGAGCCATCCGTGGCGCAACCACCGAGCAACAACAACCCCAGCGCCGCGATGCATGCCTTCATTGCGTCCACTCCTCTCAAGCCCCGAATGCCCTGGCCAGGGCGGTGAAGCCCGGGCCGGCGAGTACGATCAGCAACGCCGGGAACAGAAACAGCATCATCACTGCCGACATCTTTCCCGACATCTTCGAAATCCGTTCCTGCAAGGTGGTCAGGCGCCGGTCATCGAGCAGTTGCTTGAGCGCCAGCAGCGACTTCATCGCCCCGCCCCCCTGGGTCAGCAACTGGCGCAGGATGATGCAGGTGTCGCTGAACGCCTCTACCCCCAGCAACTGCGCGGTCTTCTCCAGCTCCGGGGCCAGCGCCAGCCCCGAATCGACCCGTGCCAGCAACAGCCGCAACTCCTCGCTCAGCACCGGCAGCAGGCGCTGCCCCTCCAGGCTCAGCAGGCGCAGGCTCTGCTCCACCGCCAGGCCCGACTCGAACATGATGCGCAGCAGCGGTATGAAGGTCGACACCTCCTGCGCCACCTGGCGCTGACGGCGTGCCGCCAGCAGCGCCAGCAACCGCTTGGGCAGCAGGTAGCCCAACCCCAGCCCCATCAGCGGGAACAACCAGGGCGAACGGCTCTCGCGAAAGAACACCTCCTGCACCAGCACCGCCGCCCCCATCAGGCATAGCGGCAAGCCCACCTGGCAGGCCGCGAACAGCGAGCGCTGGCGCGAACGCCGCCAACCCACCCGGTCGAGCAACTGGCGGGTCTCGCCGTCCAGGTTCAGCGAACGCTGCCCCAGCCGGCTGTCGCCCATGCGCTGCAACCAGCCGCGCAGTGCCGGCTCGTCCGGCGCACGCCCCTGCAGGCGTTGCTCCACCAGGCGCTGGCTGCGCCGCTGACGCAGCCACTGACCCAGCAGCAGGGCGAACGCGCCAAACAACAACACCGCACTGAGCAACAAGGCCATCTCAGATACTCCGCAACATGCGCCACAGCGCCAGACACCCCAGCGCCTGCAGCACGAAGGCACTGAACAGCAGGCGCTGGCCGACACTGTCATGCCACATGGTCAGCAGGTAATTGGGGTTGCTGAACATGAAGTAGCCGGCCACGCTGACCGGCAGCACCGCCAGCACCACGGCAGTGATGCGGGTTTCACCGGTCATCGCGCGCAGCTGCCGCGCGCCCTGCTCGCGCTCGCGAATCACCTTGATCAGGTTCTCCAGCAACTCGCTGGCATTGCCGCCATAGCGGTGGTTGATGCGCAGGCCCAGGGCGAACAGGCGCAGCTCTTCGCGCGCATACAGTTCGGCCAGATCCGACATCGCATCGTCCAGGGTCACCCCCAACTGCACGTTGCGCTTGACTCGCTGCATGGCCCCCAGCAACGGCTCGCGCGAGGCATCGATGGCCCCCAGCACCGCATCGCTCAGCGTGCGCCCGGCCTTCAGGCTGCGCACGCAATGGTCAAGCAGCACCGGCAACTGTTCGATAAGGCGGCGTACCCGGTGCTGGTAGCGCCAGGCCAGGAACAGGCGCAACAGCAACGGCCCCGCCAGCAGCACCAGCAGCAGGCCAGGCCAGCCGCCGTACAGCCCGGCGCACACGGCCAGCAGCAGCCAGCCTGCCCCCCATGCCATCAGCCGGTCATTGCGGCGGTCGAAACCTGCACGCAACAGCATCAGCTCGAGCCAGTCAGGGCCACGTGGCCCGCTGTTGTCGGCGGCCTGCTGGTGCTGGCCCAGGCGCTGCAGAATGCGTTCGTTGCCCGAGCGGTGCAGGCTGGTATAGAACAGGCGCATCGAGATGCCGAGCATGACCACGCCCCCCAGCCACAACCACACCGCGCCGCTCACGGCCCGGGCTCCGCATCGTTGAGGTCACGGCGCAGCTTGTCGCTGGCCGGGTTGACCGCCTCGCGCAGGAAGGTGTCGCCGCCGCGCCGGTCGAGGCGAAACAGCGTGTTGGTGACATACACATCGTCGCGCACCCCCACCACCTCCAGCACCTCACTCACGCAGCGACGGCCATCGGGCAGGCGGGCCAGCTGGATCACCACGTCGAGCGCGGCGCAGATCATCTGGCGCAAGGTCTTCTCGGCCACCTGGCGACCGGTCAGGCCCACCAGGGTCTCCAGGCGCAGCAGCGCGTCCTGCGCGTTGTTGGCGTGCACCGTGCTCATCGAACCGTCGTGGCCGGTGTTCATCGCGGTCAGTACATCGAGCACCTCGACTCCACGGATCTCGCCCAGGATGATGCGGTCCGGACGCATGCGCAGGGCGTTGCGAATGAGCTCGCTGGCCTTGATCTCGCCATGCCCCTCGGCATTGGGCGGGCGGGTTTCCAGGCGTACCACGTGCGGGTGATCCAGCTGCAGCTCGGCCACGTCCTCGATGGTCACCAGGCGTTCACGGGGGCTGATCAACTGGCTGAGAATGTTCAGCAAGGTGGTCTTGCCGGTGCCGGTGCCGCCGCTGACCAGGATGTTGCAGCGCTTGCCCACCGCACGTTGCAAAAAGTCGAGGATTGCCTGGTCGATGGCCCGGGTGGCCAGCAGGTCGGCGCTCTTGAGCATGTCCTTGCGAAACTTGCGGATCGACAGGCACGGCCCGTCCAGCGCCACCGGCGGGATGATCGCATTCACCCGGCTGCCGTCGGGCATGCGCGCATCGACCATCGGCGACGACTCGTCCAGGCGCCGCCCCAACGGCGCGAGGATGCGCTGCATCACACGCTCCACGTGATGCGCGTCGATAAAGCGCAGGTCGGTCTGCTGCAGCACGCCCGCGCGCTCGATGAACACCCGGTGCGGGCCGTTGACCAGGATCTCGGTGACGCCCGCATCGCGCAGCAGTACCTCAAGCGGGCCGAAGCCGGTGAGCTCGTCGACGATCTCCTCGGCCAGGCGCTCCATCTCGTAGCGCGACACGGCTAGGTGCTGACGCGCGATGTAGTCGCCCACCTGCTCCACCACGAACTGCGCCAGCGCCGGGCGCGCGCCCTCCAGCAGGTTGAGGCCGGTGTCCTCGATGGCATCGATGATGTGCCGGTGCAAGGCCCGCTTGAGCCCCTGCGGGTCGCTGCCCGGGTTTTGCCGCGGGCCGCCGAACAGCTCGTCGCCGCTCATCTACTTGTGCCCCCACAGTCGCTTCATCCAGTTGCCCGCCTTCGGTTGCAGGCTTTCCGAACGTCGTGCCAGCCGCTCGCCCAAGGCCTTGAGCGCCTGGGTCAAGGCCTCCCGCGGGGCCACCTCGAACAGCGACAGCCCCTGGTTCTTGGCGTTCAGGCGCACCTCGGGGCTGTAGGGCAGCACCACCAGCACCGGCAGGCCATAGCGCTTGCCCAGCGCGTCGGAGTCGGGCGCCACGCTGCGCAGGTAGCGGTCCACCAGCAGGCTCGCGTGTTCCAGTTTCATGCCCTTTTCGCGCCACAGGGTCAGCACCTCCAGGTTGCGCCGGCAGTCCAGCACGTTCTGGTCGGTGTACCAGATCAGCTTGTCGCAATGGCTGACGAAGGTGCGCAAGGGCTCGCTGTCGGGCTGCCCGGCCAGGTTCACCACGATATGCTGGAAGTGCTGGCGCAGCGCGCTGAGCAGCATGTACAGCTCGGCCGCGCTGGTGCGCTCCAGTGCCTCGTCGCTGTCGGTATAGGCCAGCAGGCGCAGGCCCGAGGGTTCGCGGGCGAACGCGCTGTCGATCAGGGTGGCATCCAGGCGGCGCAGGTGGCGCAGCGCATCACCGAAGTGAAACGAGGCCTCCAGCCCCAGCAGCGCCAGGCTGTCGCCACGGGGCAGGCCCAGGTCCAGCAACAGGGTCTGCTGACCACTGCCCTGCACCACCCGCGCCAGGTGACTGGTGAGCAGGGCGCCGTCGCTGGCGCACTGGGTGCCGTACAACACCGTCAGGCCGCCCAGGTGCGGGTTGCTGGTCACCGGTGGCAGGCGCTTGCTCAGGCGGCGCACCAACCCGGCCACTTCGCTTGAGCGCGAGCCGTAGGCGACGAAGTCCCGCGCACCGGCGCGCATCGCATTGAGCACCAGCTGGTTGTCCATGCCATCGCCCAGGGCAACGATCGCCAGCATCGGCTTGGCCTCCAGCACCCCTTCGATCAGCGCGCACTGGCTCACCACCTGCTCGCGGTCCAGGCCCACGAACACCAGGTTGGCGAAGGTCACATCCACCAGTGCGAGCAGTTCGTCGAGGCTGCCGCTGCCGGCCCCCACCACCTGGCCCAGCGGTGCCAGGGCGGTTTTCAGCCATTGCAGGTCACCGTCGTCACGGGTGATCGCAAGGAAGGTCTGGCTCAGGCTCTGGCTCATTGGCTCAATCCACTGCGCTGTTCGAAGTTGCCGTTCTCGAGAAAGAACAGACGCCCCCAGCTCGGGTCGTAGGTGCGCAGGCGCTCGCCGGGCAACTCGGGCAACTTGGCATTGGCCGCCAGCGGCTGCACCAGGCGCGGGGTCACGATCATCAGCAGCTCGGTCTCCTCACGGCTGATCGACGACTGGCGAAAGAACGCGCCCAGGATCGGCACGTCGCCCAGGCCCGGAAACTTGTCCACCGCCGAGCGCGCACTGCTGCTGATCAGGCCGCTGATGATGAAGCTCTCGCCATCGGCCAGCGACACGCTGGTGTCGGTGCGCCGCACCGTCAGGCCCGGCACGGTGACGCCGGCGATGCGCACTGCGTTGTTGTAGTCCAGTTCGCTGACCTCCGGCGCCACCTTGAGGGTGATGCGGTCGCGGCTGACCACCGTGGGTGACAACGCCAGGCGAATGCCGAACTCCTTGTACTCGATGGTCACCGTGTCGCTGCCGGTGCTGGGCACCGGAATGGGGATTTCGCCGCCGGCCAGAAAGCTCGCGGTCAGGCCGCTGAGTACCACCAGGCTGGGGCGCGCCAGGGTGTAGGCGAAGCCGCTGCTCTCCAGCGCATCGATGGCCGCCAGGAAGCGGCTGCTGCCGCCGCCCCACACGATATTGAACACATCGTTGTTCAGCGGGATGCTCGGGCGCACCTTGACCAGCCCGCCAACGCCGCCACCGTCGGGGCTGGTCACCGCACCCGGCACGTAGCCCGGCGACACCGTGGTGTTGGGCACGCTGCCCGGCGAGCCGAACAGCGAGTTGTTGGAGCCCTTGAAGAACAGCCGCGTACCGGCCTCCTTGAGCTTGGTGCGGCTGACCTCGACAAAGCGGATATCGGCCTGCACCTGGCTCGGCAGCAAGGGGTCGAGGCTGGGCGGCAAGGCGCTGTCGGCCATCTCGGCAGTGGCCCGGCCCTTGATGAACAGCATGCTCTGGCGCGGCACGCTGGCGCATGCGGTCCACAGCATCAGGCTGGTGGCGCCGGGGCCCACGGCGCTGACCACCACGCCGCGCTCGCCACTGGCCTGCACATCGGCGATGTTGGGGTCGCCCACCGCCGCCCGGGTGATCGGCACCGGCAGGCGGATCTCCTGCTGCAGGCCCTGGTCCAGCTCGATGCTGGCCGGCACCGGGCTCAGCCCGGCACAACCCGACGGCGCCGCCAGGGCATGGGCAGCCGGCCCCCCCAGCAACAACAGGGTCAGGATGGAACGCTTGAACATCAGCTCGGAACGACTGCTCATCAACGGGCATCCTTGCTTCGATCAGGGGGTGGGCGTTGAAGCCTGGGGGCCTCGAATGATCTGCATCTGGTGCCTGGGCGCCTGGCCTGCAACCGGGGTTGCGGCCGGGGTCATGGCCAGTTGACTGAAGCGAAAGAGGTCGCGGTTGGCGTTGTCCAGTTGCGGTGCAGCGGCCTGCGGGTCGGCCCAGTAGCTGGCCAGGCGTTTCTCTTCGGCGCTGCGTACCGCCAGGCGCAGGCTGCCTGCCTGGGCGGCCAGCAACAGGCGGCTGGCCAGGGCCTCAGGTACCGCCAGCACCACGGTGCGCGCCATGGCGCGACGCTGTTCCTGGGCCGCCTTGGCATCGGTGTCGGCCTCCGGCGGGCGGCCATCGTTGGCCAGCCCCAGTTGCTCGCCCACGCTGAGCAGGCGCAAGGCCGGCACGGCCACCTGGGCCGAGGCCTGCGGGTTGAGGTTGTCTTCGCGCAGGTACAGCAGCACATCCACGTAGTCGCCGGGGCGCAGTTGTCCGGCGGCGCCGACCACTTCGTCCACCGCCACCGCCAGGGCGCGCTCGCCGGGGTGGATCATGCGCGCCAGCGGCCCACCGGCCTCGAAACTGCTCTCCTCCAGCCAGGTACCTGCAGGCAGGGCCCGCCAGCTGGTGCGGCCCAGCACCTGCTCGGGGCGCTGGAAGCTGCCGGCCGGGGCCACCAGCAGGCGCTCGACACTCAGATCCTCGGCTGTCAGCACGGTGTAGGCGGGTACGTCGCGGCGCAGCACCAGCACGGGCTTGCGCAATGCATCGGTGCCAGTCTCCGTGGCCTGGTCCCCCGGCTGAGCCGGGTCGGCCGGCCCTGGCGCCGCCGCTTGCGGCGGCTCCGGTGCCTCGGATGCACGGCTGAGCACCAGCCCCCAGTAACCTGCCAGCACGGCACCGATCAGGAACAGCACGGCAAGGATCATGGTGATGCGACTGCTCATGTCGGCGCTCCCTCTGCCTGAACATCCCTTCGGCCGCGCGGTGTGCGAACTGGCCCGCAAACATGAAGTTGCAAGTAACTATTTCGCTATTTGACGGTAGCGCAGCTAGGACAAAACGCCATTACCCGTCAGTTTTTTTTCGGTCCGAAACCCGACACCCCCTGAAAACAACAGCTTATTGGCGCCAGCGTTGACACCCTTACTTTGGTATTAATGCCTTCTTACATTTGCCGGTTTCGAACCGCTTGACGATGCTGTGATGGCAAAGGGGAATCACCGTTTCCGGGCCCCATTACCCGCGCCTGTGGCGCAAGGAGAAGTACCATGGTCCTTTCCCGCATCCTCAAGCACTGCAAGCTGTTCTTCCATCGCAAGGACGGCGCGTCCGGTATCGAATATGCCATCGTGGCCGCCATGGTGGCCGTGGTGATCATCGGGGTCTCGACCGATGTGGGGGGCGGGGTGAAAAAGGTCTTCGACGACATCGTCGCCGCCCTGCCCTCAGCCTGATGACAGGACCTGAACATGCCGGCTTCCCACTCACGTCAACAGCTGCTGCTGGTGGATGACGAAGAAGACGCACTGCTGGAGCTGGCCGAGCTGCTGGAGGGCGAGGGCTTCTGTTGTCACACGGCAACCTCGGTCAAGCTCGCCCTGCAGCAGTTGACGCGACATCCCGACATTGCCCTGGTGATCACCGACCTGAACATGCCGGAAGAGAGCGGCATCTCGCTGATCAGGCGCCTGCGCGAGCACACGGCGCGTCAGCACCTGCCGGTGATCGTCACCTCGGGGCATGCCGACATGGATGCGGTCAGCGATCTGCTGCGCCTGCAGGTACTCGACCTGTTCCGCAAGCCGATCTACCACCTGCGCCTGCTGGAAACCCTGGACAACCTGTTCCCCAAGCCCCGCCTGCAACTGGTTCAGTAACGCCTGGCCGCCACGCGGCCCTCGCGGGTCAAGCCCGCTCCCACAGGTAGTGCGCATACCTTGTGGGAGCGGGCTTGACCCGCGATCGGTCGTCACAGCTGGTAACTGAAACTCAACGTGTACCGTGGCCGCCGATTGAAGCTGTCCAGCGCGATATCCGACATCGGCTTGGCCGCCTCCAGCGAGATGTTGTAGTAGCGCGCATCGCCAAAGCGCAGCCCCAGCGCCGCCGACGACAATCGTGAATCACGTACCGCCAGCTCGTTGAACCAGGTACGCGCGGCGTCCACCACCACGTACGGCTGCAGTACCTTGAGCCAGCTGCCATCGCGCTTGAAACTGTAGTTGACCTCGTATGCCGCACCCCAGCCCTTGTCGCCGGAAGCCTGATCGCTGGGGTAGCCGCGGCCGAAGTTCTGCCCGCCAAACACCGCGCGCTCGCTGTCGGGCAGGCTGTCGTCGGTCCAGTACAGCGCCGCCGATGCCACCCCCTGCCAATTCTGCAAGAACCGGTCACTCTGCACCCCCGACAGGCGCAGGCGCAAAAAGTCCAGGTCGTAGTCGCTGTCGGTCTTGGCACCGAAGTGATCGAGGCCCTGGTACACACCGGCACTGAGGATGCGCAGCTGCTGCGCATCCGACTTGCTCCAGTCTGCCTCGAAGGCAAAGGCGCGCACATCGGTGCGGGTACTGACCTTCAATGGCAGGCCGACCACCCGGTAGTCGGTGCTGTCGTTCACCGCGTAGAAGCGCGCTGCCACGTTCAGCCATTCGTTGCTCGAGGCGATCAGCGCCTGGCTCAGGCCGATGGAGTAACGGTCGTTCTCGCGGTGCTGCTTGAGGTCGATGCCGTTCTCCAGGCGCACCCGTGCCGCCGGGTTGCTGCGGTAGGTCGAGGCCGAAAGATTGAGCTGGGTGCCTTCGGCGTCCACGTACTGCGAGTAGTCGAGACGGTAGTAGCGTTCGTCATCCTGCCCCGGCGGGAACAGCGCGCTGAAGCTCAACTGCTCGGCCACCGCGGTCTGGGCGTTGCTGTTCAGGCCGAGCAGCGCCTGGGTGTCGTCGCGGCTGCCGTCGGTGAGGCTCAAGGTACTGGTGAACGGCTTGCGCGAGGCCTGCGCGATCAGCCGCGTGGCGCCGTCGGTGGTACCCGGCGGCGGCACCTGGGCCTGCAAGGTCAGGCCCGGCACCCGGCTCATCAGCGCGGTGTAGCGTTCGAAGGTCTTGCGGGTGAGCGGGCGCTCGGCCTTGAGCTTGCCCACCAGCTTGTCGAGGTAGGCCGACACCGGCCCCACATCGCCCTGCAGTTCGTAATCACGTATGTAGCCTTCCACCAGCACCACGCGCAGACGGCCTTCAGCAAAGTCCTGCGGCGGCAGGTAGGCATACGACAACAGGTAGCCATCCTGCTGGTAGCGCTGGGTGAGGCGGCGGGTGGCCTCGATCAGCTCGCCCAGGGTCACCTCGCGGTCGAGCAGGCCCTGGTAGTTGTCGCGCAGTTCGCTGAGCGGGTAGATGGTGCCGCCTTCGATGCGCACCCGCTGCACGCGCACCCGCGTGCCCATCAGCAGCGGCTGTGGCTGCTGGCCGGCATCCGGTGCGGGCAGGTTCAGTTGGGGAGTGACGGGGCGAAAGGCATCGGCGGGCAGGTTGGGCGCTGGCAGCTTGCGCTCGGTCTCGTTGCTGTTGAGGAAGCTCGGCAGGGGCTCGGCATGCAGCGAAGCCACCCAGGACAGACCCAATAACGCGACGAACATCGATCGCATAGGACACTCCATGATCCTGAAAAATACGAGGGAACCAAAGACGGTTCCCTCGTCAGCCTCAAGCGTAGGTGTTGCCCGTAAAATCGTCTAATCGATGATGGCCATTTAGTTACTTGTTACCCCCGAGGCCGCCTTTCAGGCCCGTGGTCAGGCCATTGAGCAGACCGCCCACGCCGCCGCCCCCTTGCCCGTTGCCGTTGACCAGGGTACCGACCTGGCCCACGGTGCCGCCCACGGCATTGACCGTCGCCCCCAACTGGGTGGTGACCGGGTTGTTGCCGGCTGCGGCAATCTGATTGCCCACCCCGCTGACTGCGCTGCCCACCTGGGTGACCAGGCCGTTGACCGGCGCACCGATGCCGGTTGCAGCGCCTACCTGCTGGGTAACGCTGGTCACACCGCTCACCACCGGGGTGAGGCCGGCGCCCACGCTGTTGCCCAACGCAGCGGTGGGCACCCCGGCCGGCACGCTGGCCACGCCATTGCCGCCCAGTACCGGCCCCAGCGAGGCCACGGTCTGGCCCACCTTGTTGACCGTGCTGCCTGCGGCGTCGAGCAGGCCGTTGCTGCTGCCGGCGCCGAGCCCGCTGCCCAGGCCCGCCACGGCGCCACCGGCGGTTTCCAGCAGCCCCGCACCGGGGGCGCTGCCACCGCTGCCGGTGCCGGTGTTGACCAGGCCACCGCTGGTGCCGACCGCCGTGCCGACATGGCTTACCAGCCCGCCGACGGCGGTGGTCAGCGGGTTGCCGTTGCCGGCACTGGCGACCTTGTCGCCCACCCCGTCGACTGCGCTGCCAACCTTGTTCAACAGGCCGCTGACCGGTGCACCCACCCCGGTGGCATCACCCACCTTGCCGGTGGCGCCTTCCACCAGCGACACCACCTTGACCACCTGGTTGCTCAATTGCTGGTTCAGGTTGCCCAGCTTGCCGGTGGTGCTCTGGGTGCTGAGGGTATCGCCAAGCATCACCACCACGTCGCCGACCTTGTCCACCACACCGTTGACCACGGGTATCTGTTCGATCAACTGGCTGCTGGCCACCGACTTGACCCCGCCGCCGATATCCGACACCCCGTTGCCCACGCCCTTGACCGTCTCGCCCAGGGCATTGCTGCCAGTGCCAAGCGTACCCAAGCCCTTGCCCAGGCCATCGCCGATGCTGGTGACGGCGTTGCCGGTGGCCGTCACCAGGTCGCCGGCACCGGTGCTGCCCACTACCGGTACGCCGCTGACGGCGTTGCCCACGCCGGACACGCCCGTGCCCACGCCCGACACGCCGCTGCCAACCTGGGCCACCACCTGGCCGACGACCGTGGTCGAGGTCGTGCCACCACCGTTGTTGCCGCCACCACCATTGTTGCCACCGCCGCCATCCGTACCGCCACCGCCGGTGCCACCACCGCCGTCCGTACCGCCACCGCCAGTACCACCGCCGCCGTCCGTACCGCCACCACCTGTGCCGCCACCACCGTCAGTACCGCCGCCGGTACCGCCACCACCACTGCCGCCATCGGTACCCGAATCGGGTGTGGAACTGCTTACGTGACTCTTGTGACCGCCACCGCCGCTGCTGCAACCGGCCAGGCTCACGGTCAAGATCAACATCACTGCCGTACTTGCTTTGATCCACGCTTGAGTTTTCATGGCGACTCCCTGCTACTGCTGCCGCTGCTTTTATAGGTGTGAAGCACCGGGTTTCCGGCCACTCCACGTCCGTTGCAGCTATCTGAGCGCGCAGGCGCAAGGGGAACAATTCTGAGCTTGGTATTAACCCGATATATACAGTCGCAGCACCAGCAAAAGCCCTTTTGCTTCAGGCACTTGAAAGCAAGGGGAAGGTGCTTTGGCAGCCCTTCCCCTTTCGCGTTATATCCATCTTACGGGTGCGGGGTCAGTCGTTGACCTGGAACTCGACCCGCGCGGTCTGCCCGCTGGCATCCAGCACGCTGAGCTCGTAGCGCCCCACCTCCTCCAGGTTCACGGCCAGCGCCGCCTGGGCTGTGGTCTCGCCCAGGGGTGCGCCGTTGAGGAACCACCAGCGCTGGCCTTCGCCACCCAGCGCCGAAACGCTCAGGTGCAGGGCATCGCGGCTGGTGGCGGGACGGCGCAACTGGTCGCCCGGGCGTATCCCCACCACCGACAACGGCGCGGCACTGGCCGGTACCTGCGGCGGGCAGCTCGGGTCGATGGCCGGCAAACGCGCCTCGCGCCGCTCCAGGCGCGGCAACCACGGGTCCAGTGGTGCCGGCCACAGCGCGATGTCGCGCGGCGCGGCCCCCGCACAGGCTGCATCCACTCGCAGGCCCCGGGCATTCACCCATACCTTCTCCAGCAGCCCCACACCCAGGGGCTGGTCCTGCGCGAGCAGGGTCGGCGGCGTGGTGTTGTCCAGGGTCCAGGCAAAGCGCTGGCGCCGGCAGTTGGGGTCGGTGCGTGCCATCGGCTGGCCCAGCGGCCAGCAGATCGCGGCCACCCCGACGTTGCCCGGCACTGCCGGCACCGGGGCGGCAATGCCGCGCTGGCTGTCGCGGTTGCTCAGCACGTCATGCACCTGCAGCATCAGCGGCGCGGCCGAGGCCAGGCCGAACTGCCCCGGCACCGGGGTGCCGTCGGGGCGGCCGATCCAGATGCCGATCAGGTAGCGCGGCCCCACGCCGATCGACCAGGCATCGCGAAAGCCGTAGCTGGTGCCGGTCTTCCAGGCCAGCTGCGGGCGCTGCACCAGTTCGGCGTGCGGGTCGCGGTCGGGACGCGCCTGGCCACTGAGGATGCGCCGGATGATCCACGCCGAGCCCGGCGACAGCAGCCGGCGCTCGACCAGCGGCGCATCCGGTTGCAGGCGCAGCGGCGCGCTCATGCCGTCGCGGGCGAACGCACTGTAGCCACTGACCAGGTCTTCGAGGCGGCTGCCGGCGCCGCCCAGGATCAGCGACAGGTTCGGCTCGGCCGCCGTCGGCAGGCTCAGCGGCATGCCGCCCATGCGCATCTGCGCGGCAAAGCGCTTGGGCCCGTAGGCTTCGAGCAACTGCACCGCCGGCAGGTTGAGCGACAACGCCAATGCCGAGCTGGCCGCCACCGGGCCACTGAAACCCATCGAGAAATTGCCGGGGCGATAGTCGCCATAGCGGCGTGGCACATCCTGCAGCAACGACTCCGAATGGATCAGGCCGTCATCCATGGCCATGCCGTACAGGAACGGCTTGAGGGTCGAGCCCGGCGAACGCAGGGCAGTGATCATGTCGACGTGGCCGAAACGGCGCTCATCGCCAAGGTCCACCGACCCCAGGTAGGCGCGCACTGCCATGGTCTGCGACTCCACCACCAGGATCGCCGCCGAAGTGCGCTCGGGCAGGCGTGCGCGCCAGCCCAGCAGCAGGTCTTCCAGGCGCCGTTGCAGCGCAGCGTCGAGGGTGGTGTGGATCAGCGGCGGGCTGTCGGCACGGTTCAGCCGGCGAGCCAGCAGCGGAGCCAACGCCGGCTCCTGGCGTGGTGCCAGCAGCAGCGGTTCTTCCTGCGCTTCGGCGATGCGCTGCTGCGGCCACACCTGGTACTCGCCCAGGCGTTGCAGCACCTTGTCCCGGGCCAGGCGCGCGCGCTCCGGGTGGCGGTCGGGGCGCAGACGGCTGGGCGCCTGGGGCAGCACCGCCAGCAGCGCGGCCTCGGCCGGGGTCAGTTGCAAGGGCGACTTGCCCAGGTACGCCCAGCTGGCCGCCGCCACACCCTGCAGGGTGCCGCCGAACGGTGCGCGGTTGAGGTACAGCTCCAGGATCTGGCGTTTGGACAGGTGCCATTCCAGCTGGGCGGTGCGCCACACCTGGCGCAACTTGCCCGGCAGCGTGCGCGAGTGCGGGTCGAGCAGGCGCGCCACCTGCATCGACAGCGTGCTGCCGCCCGACAGCACGCGCCCGCCCGTGAGGTTCTGCCAGGCGGCACGGCCCAGGGCCAGCGGGTTGACCCCGGGGTGCCGGTAGAACCAGCGGTCCTCGTAGGTGAGCAAGGCTTCGAGGTAGTAAGGCGACACCTGATCGAGGGTGACCGGGTAGCGCCACACGCCCTCGGCATCGGCAAAGCGCCACAGCGGCGTGCCGTCTTCGGCCAGCACCACCCGCGCCAGATCGTCGGCCGGCATCGGCAATGGCCACAGGCGATCAGCCAGCCACAGCAACAGCACGCAGGCAAAGGCGGCGCACAGCAGCCGGGCGATGCGCGAGCGGGGTCGGGCTAAGCTGAACATCAGGCGCGGACACCTTTTTGCGTGGGTGAGGAACCGAGCCGGCAGGATGATGGCCAAAGCTCTGGGCACGGCGACTGCGCCGTAGCGTCGATCAGGAAGCGATTATGCATGTAGAAGGTTTTTTCGAATGGCTGGGGCAAGCGCTCGGCGCGGTGATCCGCTTCGTGGTGGATGCCCTGAGCGGGTTGTTCAATCTGCTGGCCAATGCCGGCGGCAACTTCATCGACGGCCTGGCACGCACACTGGGCATGGACACCTCGCTGGTCAGCATCCTGATGCTGGTGATCGGCCTGCTGTTGCTGTACTCGGCGGTGCGCGCGTTCATGCGCGCCTCGATCATCATGGGGATCATCTGGCTGATGCTGGGGTTGTGGGTGTTGAGCTGGGTGGTGCGCTAGAAGCTTCGCCGGCAAGGCCGGCTCCTACAGGCGTCTGCAGGAGCCGGCCTTGCCGGCGAAGGGGCAACTGCTAGCGCCCCAGAATCACCATGTCACCCGGGCTCTCGCCCACCGCCTGCCAGTTGGGCCGGTACATCGACTCCACCTGCACCGGCGGCACGCGGTAGGTGCCCGGCGTGACCGCACGGGCCAGGTACAGCAGGTGCGTCACGCCGTACGGGTCGACGTTCATCGCCGCCACGTAGCGGTCATCGCGAAACTCCTGGTGCACCACGTTGGCGTTCTGCATTGCTTCACGCCATTCCTTCACTGCACTGCTGGCGTTGTCCAGGCTGGCCGCACTTTGCGCCAGGTTCTGGTTTTCCAGCTCCAGGCCCGCCGGCAGCAGGTCGACGATCAGCGCGTCCGGCACCCGCTCGTTGGCGCGGATACCAATGTGCACCAGCACCAGGTCGCCACTCTTGAGCGACTTGATGTTCAGTGCCCGGCCATTCATGCCCAGGTACTCGCGGTAGATGCTCATGTTGGTGCCCACCGCACGGGGTGCGAAGCGCGGGTAACCCGACACGGTCAACTGCTGGTACACGGTCTTGTCGCTGGTGTTGGTCACGGTCAGCGGCGAGGCCAGCAACGGCCCCTCCAGCTTGAGCCCGGCCTGGGTCGGGCCCAGGTCGCGCAGCTCGCCCGCGCTGTCCAGGCGTGCACTCCAGCGGCCTTCAGGCTGCTTGAGCATGCCACGCCCGGCCATGAACAGCGCATTGCGCTCCTGGGTGGACAGGTACGAGCTGCTGGCCATCTTGTCCGACAGCTCGAACAGCCGCTGGTCGAGCTGGTCGGTGGCCAGCTTGTTCTCTTCGAGCAGGGCCAGGATCAGCGCCTCGTCACGTACCGGGCTGCCATAGTCGCTCAGCCACACGTCCTGGCGCTTGACCGCCAGGCCCGCCTGCAGGGCCTGCGCCGAGCGCGGCTTGTCGCCCATCTTGTCCAGTGCGATCGACAGCTGTACCAGCGGCAGGCCCGAGCGTGCATCGGCGCGGCGCTCGAACAGGCTGCGCAGGGCACCCAGCGGGGCCTGCTGGGTACGCGCCAGCACCAGCGCCGCATACGCCTGTACCGCGAAGCGGCTGTGCTCGGCGTTGCTGGTGTAGTACGGCTCGATCAGGTTGCGTTCCTGCAGGTAGCGCAGCAGGCGTTCGTTGGCCTTTTTCAGCGCCTCGGGCGGCACCGCATAGCCTTGCTCGCGGGCACGCTGCAGGAAGTCGGTGACATAGGCAGTCAGCCAGTACTCCTCGCTGTCGTCCGCGCTCCACAGGCCGAAGCTGCCGTTGTAGCGCTGCATGCCGAGCAGGTGCTCGATGCCCATCTCGATCTTGCGCTGGCGCACCTTGGGCTCTTCACCCTTGATGCCCAGGCGCTCGAGCGTCTCGGCATCGGCGTACAGCGACGGGTACAGCCCGCTGGTGGTCTGCTCCAGGCAGCCATAGGGGTAGGCCTCGAGGGCACGGATCTGCTCGGCGATGTTCAGCGGCGGGCGGCTCGACAGCGACAGCATCGCCTCCAGGCCCTGGGGTTCGAACGCGGCCAGGTCCTCGGCGGGCAAGGTCCATGGCTGGTCCTTGAGCGCGGCGCGGTAGTGCCTGAGCTGCGCCGGGTAGGCCGGGCGAATGCCCAGGGTCCACTCGCGGGTGAAGGCGGTGTTCGGTTCGCCCGGCAGCACCAGGCCGCTGACCTGCACCTTGACCTTGCCCTGGCCCAGGCCACCCACGGCCTGCACGCCCAGCAGCGAGGTCACGCGCTGGCCGTCACGCAGGCTCAGTGGCTGCTCGGACGGGGTCAGCAGGTTCAACTGGCCCTCGGTGGTCACCTTGACCGTGAACTTCTGCGCCTTGCCCGACAGGTTGGACAGGTCCAGCGCCAGCTCGGTACGGTCGCCGCCGGCCAGAAAACGCGGGGCCGACAGTTCGGCGATCAGCGGCGCGGCGACCACGGTCTTGGCCTCGGCCATGCCGAAGCGCTCGTCGGTCCAGGCCTGGGCCATCACCCGAAGCTCGCCGTTGAAGTCGGGGATGTCCACCGTCGCCTGACCTTCGCCCTTGGCGTCCAGGGTCACCGGGGCGCTCTGCAGGGCCACGATGGTCACGCTGGTGCTGGGACGCTTGCCGCCCTTGGCCATGGCCGCGTCACCGCCGAATGCCAGGCTGGCCAGGCGGCCCTGCCCGGCTTCGATCAGCTGGCCGTAGATATCCAGCTGGTCGGCGCCGTAGGCCTTGCGGCCGAACATGCCGGTGAACGGGTCGGGGGTGGCGTAGCTGGTGATGTTGAGAATGCCCACGTCCACCGCGGCCAGCAGCACCTGCACCTGCTTGGGGATGCTGCCATCGGCATTGCGCGCCTGCACCTTGACGGTGAGCGGCTGCTTGGGACGCATCTTTTCCGGGGCCTTGAGGGTCAGCGCCAGCTTGCGCTCGGCGCGATCCAGCGGCAGGTGCAGCACGCCCACGGCACGTTTGGGCGTGGCATTGGCCTTGCGCTCGCCAGGGCGGATCACCAGGGCGCTGACGTACAGGTCGTGGCGGGCCCATTTGGGGTCGAGCTTGACCGCGTAGGTCTTGCCCTCGGCAGGCACGTCGATTTCTTCCCACCACAGCGGGCCGTCATTGCCCTCGACGATCAGGTAACCCTTGCCGGCAGCCGGCGGGGTCACGGTGATCTGCGCGGTGGCGCCATCGGCGTAGGCCGGCTTGTCCAGCGCCAGCTTGACCTGGTCGGGGCGCACGGCGCCGCCGTCGGTGTTGTCCTGGGCACGCCAGCCAGCCCAGAAGCGCACGCTGCTGGTCACGCCGGTGCTCGGGTCTTCGACCTCGACACGGTACGGGCCCCATTCCACCGGGAAGCTCAGCTTGGCAGTGCTGCCGGCCTTGATGCTGACCGGCTGCTCGGACTGCAGCAGGAATTTCTCGTTGTAGTTGTAATCCCAACCATCGCTGGAGGAATAGTTCCAGTAGTAGTCGCGGCGCTCCTGAATCAGGCGCACCTTGAGGTTGTCAGCGGCCAGCTTGTGGCCGTCACGGTCGGCCATCAGCAGTTCGAACTCGACCGGGGTGTTGCCGTCGACCTCTTCGCCGTCGAACAGCCCACGCAGGCCGGGCATGCGCTCGGCCGGCCAGATCGGCTGCTCCAGGCGCCGGGTGATCGGCCGGCCACCGGACTCCTGCAGGCTGGCCTGCACGCTCAGTTGCAGCGGCGAATGCGCCTCGGACCAGCGGCTTTCGATCTGCAGCGTGGCATCGCCCGACGCGTCCAGGGTGGTTTCGTCCAGTTCCAGGTCGTGGCTCAGGTCTTCCTCGGTGATCGAGCCGAACTGGTAGCCCGGCAAAGCCGGCACCGCTTCGCGCAGCGGGCGCACGTAGGCCTGGCCGCTGAGGCGGTTGCCCGAGGCCGGGGCGCCGTAGAGGTAGCGGCCATTGACATGGATTTCAGCGGTTTCACCCGGGCTCAGCGGGGTCGCGCTGCCCTTGAGTTCCAGGGCCAGGCGCTCGGGCATGAAGTCTTCGACAAGGAACTCGAACACCTGCTTCTTGCCGCCGCCCAGGTCGAACACCAGCTGCCAGCGCCCGGTCGGGGCTTCGCTGGCCAGTTGCAACTGGTACTGGTAGAAGCCATTGGCATCGGCCTCCCACACGAACTTGCGGCTGACCTGTTCATCCGGACGACGCACCTCGACACTGACCGGCTGGGCCTTCACCGGCTTGCCGTCCTGGTCGCGCAGCAGGCCGTTGAGCAGCACGGTTTCACCCGGGCGATAGAGGTCGCGCGGGCCGAACACGAAAAACTGCAGCGGGTTGGCCTGCGGCCCGGTCAGCGCGAATTCGGAGAGGTCGAGCGCGGCGCTGTTCAGGCGCAGCAAGGTGGTGTGCACGCCCTGCTTGGCCAGCAGTACGTCGGCCTTGGGCGGCATCGGCAATTGCGCATGGCCATCGCCGTCGGTCTTGGCCTGGGCCAGCAGCTTGCCTTCGCGGTCGAGCAGTTCGAGGTTGACCCCGTCCAAGGCCTTGCCGCCGTCCAGCGCCTGGGTGAACACGTCCAGGCGGTTGGTGTAGCGATGCGCCGACAGCCCGATGTCACTCAGGGTGAACAGGGTGGCCGGCTGCGAATAGTTGTAGCGGCCCGAGGCACGCATCACCGCCAGGTACACCCCCGGTTCCTGCAACGGCTTGATCCCGGCAATCGGCAGCAGCAGGGTTTCGCGGGTGTTGCGCACCGGGTTCAGGTCGAAGCGGCCGGCATACACCAGGTCGGCCTTGCTCAACAGTTCTTCGGAGTTGTAGTACTCGAGCGAGGTGTTGCGGCCCCAGCTGGCCAGGAAGCTGGACATCGACTCGGGCTTGATGCGGAAGAACTCGACGTCCACCTTGTCGATGTTCAGCGCGATCACCGGCAGGCCTTCGGCCAGGCGCGTGGGCAGCAGCGAGCCGCGGCTGGCGAAGCCCACGGTGGGCTGCATGTCGCGGGTTTCGAGGCGGCTGACGTATTCGCTGGGGAGCTTCTTGCCGTTCACCCCGAGCAGGCCGGCATCCACGGTCAGCACCAGCTTGCGCTGCGGCTCCAGGTGGCGCAGGCGCAGCTCCATCTGGTTTTCGCTGAGCTCCCACGCGCCGTCGAGCTTGCCCCGGGTGGTGTCCACCAGGTGCACGCGCTCGGCAAGGTTCTGGTCCTTGTCCAGCGGCACCGAGAAGGTCACCGACAAGGCGCTGGCACCGTCGACCTGCACTTCGGAAACGTCTACCACCGTCAGCTCGCGACCGGCGTAGCGCTCGCCCAGGCTCGCCTGGGTGGGCGCCGGGGTCGCCGCCGGGGCCGGTGCAGCTGCGGGCGCGGCCGGTTCGGCGGGGGCCGGCGCCGGGGCTACCGGGGCGGCCTGTTCCGTTGGCGCGGGGGCCGGGGCCGGTTTATCAGTAGACGAGTCGCAAGCACTGAGCAGCGCCATGGCGCACGCCAGCCACAATCCTTTGTTGAGCATGGAGGGTAACTCTTCCGGTAGCAGGGTCTGAGACGAGCACTATATAGCAAGCTCGCGGGCATCGCTGATCGAGGCGCCCGGCGTGAGACAGCGTTCACCAGTTTTAGTGCCGGGGGCGGCTACAATGCCGGTTCTCAAGGAGCCTGCATGTCCCGACTACTCAGCGACTGGCGCGACCGTCCGACCCACCACAGGGTCTGGGCGCTGGCCGCGCCGATGATTCTTTCCAACATTTCCGTGCCCATGGTGGCACTGGTGGACAGCGCCGTGATCGGCCACCTGCCCCACGCGCACCAGCTCGGCGCCGTGGCGGTGGGCGCCAGCCTGTATACCTTCCTGGCGTTTCTGATGGGCTTCCTGCGCATGGGCTCCACCGGCTTTGCCGCCCAGGCGGCCGGACGCGCCGACGGCGCCGCGCTGCGCCAGGTGCTGGTGCAGGGGCTGCTGCTGGCGTTGCTGTTCGCCGTGCTGCTGGGGGCACTGGCGATTCCCTTCAGCCACCTGGCACTGGGCCTGATGCAACCGAGTGCCGCGCTGCAGGAAAACACCCTGGCGTTCTTCCACACGCGCTTGCTCGGCCTGCCGGCAGCGCTGGCCAGCTTTGCCCTGGTGGGGTGGTTTCTGGGTACGCAGAACGCCCGTGCCCCGCTGGCGATCCTGCTGACCACCAACCTGCTCAACATCGTGCTCAACCTGTGGTTCGTGCTGGGGCTGGACTGGGGTGTGCTGGGCTCGGCGCGGGCGTCGGTGATCGCCGAATGGTCGGCCGCGCTGCTCGGCCTGGCGCTCACGCGCCCGGCCCTGCGCGCCTACCCCGGGCAGGTGGCCTGGGCGCTGCTCAGGCGCTGGCAGAGCTGGCGCCCGCTGCTGAGCGTGAACCGCGACATCTTCATTCGCAGCCTGGCGTTGCAGGGGGTGTTCTTCCTGATCACCGTGCAGGGTGCGCGCCTGGGCGAGGCGACGGTGGCGGCCAATGCGCTGCTGCTCAACGGCCTGCTGCTGACCGCGTATGCACTGGACGGTCTGGCGCATGCGGTGGAGGCACTGTGCGGGCATGCGATCGGCGCCGGGGACCGCGGCGCATTGCGCCGTTCGATGACGGTGGCGTGTGGCTGGTCGTTGATCGTCAGCCTGGGGTTTGCCGGGGTCTTCCTGCTGGGCGGGCACTGGTTCATCCAGTTGCAGACGGATATCCCCAGCGTGCGCGAGACGGCGTTCGAGTACCTGCCATACCTGGCGCTGCTGCCACTGGTGGCGGTGTGGAGCTACCTGCTCGACGGGTTGTTCATCGGCGCGACAAGGGCACGGGAGATGCGCAACGGCATGCTGCTGAGCGTGGCGATAGCACTGCCGTTCGCCTATGCGGCCAGCGGGCTGGGCAACCACGGGCTGTGGCTGGGTTTTCTGCTGTTCATGGGGCTGCGGGCGGTGACGCTGGGGGTGATGGGGTGGCGGTTGCAGCGGCGTGACGGGTGGTTTGTGGTGTAAGTGCCGGCCCTATCGCGGGTCAAGCCCGCTCCCACAGGTACTGCATCAGCTTCAAGGATGATGAAAAACCTGTGGGAGCGGGCTTGACCCGCGATTACGGTCAGGAGGACAGGTAGGACGAGCGGGTCAGCCCGAGGCGCAAGGCATCCAGGAACTGGGTACGCTCACGCGCCGTGATCTTCGCGCTGGCGCATTTGTCGCGGTAGTGGGTCATCAGCTCTTCGGGCGACAGGTGCACGTAGCGCAGCATGTCCTCGATGGTGTCGTGGGTCTCGATGCCGGCGTGGTACACGCTGCCGTTGGGGTTCTGGTAGATGTTCACCGAGTCGGTGTCACCGAACAGGTTGTGCATGTCCCCGAGGATTTCCTGGTACGCGCCCACCAGGAAGATCCCCAGCAGGTAGTCCTCGCCCTCGTTGATGGCGTGTACCGGCAGGCTGGTCTCGATGCTCTGCTCGTCGACGTACTGGTTGATCTTGCCGTCCGAGTCGCAGGTCAGGTCCTGCAGCACCGCACGGCGCAGCGGCTCTTCGCCCAGGCGATGCAGCGGCAGGATCGGCAGCACCTGGCCGATGGCCCAGGTGTCGGGCAGGCTCTGGAACACCGAGAAGTTGCAGATGTACTTGTCGGCCAGCTTGTCGTTGAGCTCGTCCAGCACCTGGCGGTGCGAGCGCTGGCGCGCCTTGAGCGAGTTGTGCAACCGGCGGCACACGGCAAAGTAGCACTGCTCGGCCAGGGCCTTCTGCGCGAGGGTGATCTTGCCGTCGGCGTATTGCGCGGCCACGTCGCTCATGTAGTGGGTGGCACGCCAGTAGGTCTCGGTGACCATCTCGATGTCGGTCGGGCCCAGCAGGTCGGCCAGCCACTGCACGGTTTCGGGCAGGCTCTGCTTGTCCTCGATCTCGGGTACTTCGTCGTTGTGCTTCTCGACGTCGGTTACCTGCACCACCAGCATCGCGTGGTGCGCGGTCAGCGCGCGGCCGCTCTCGGAGAAGATGTGCGGGTGCGGCAGGCCCTGCGCGTCGCAGAACTCCTTGAGCATGCCCACCACCACGCCGGCGTAATCGTCCATGTCGTAGTTGATCGAGCTGGCATTGCGCGAGTGGGTGCCGTCGTAGTCCACGCCCAGGCCGCCGCCCACGTCGATGTGGTCCACTGGCAGGCCCAGCGCACGCAGCTCGCCGTAGTAGCGGATGGCTTCCTTGAAGCCGTGCTGGTAGTCCGCCAGGTTGGCGATCTGCGAGCCCATGTGAAAGTGCAGCAGGCGAATGCCCTGGTCCAGGCCGGCATCGCGAAAGCGCTGCACTACCGAAATCAGCTGCGCAGCCGACAGGCCGAACTTGGACTTCTCGCCGCCGGTATCGGCCCACTTGCTCGAAGCCAGCGACGACAGGCGCACGCGCAGGCCGACCTGCGGCTTGACCTTGAGGTCGGCGGCTTCCTCGATCACCAGTGCCACTTCGGATTCTTTCTCGATCACGATGAACACGTTGTGACCCAGTTTCTGCCCCATCAGCGCCAGGCGGATGAACTCGCGGTCCTTGTAGCCGTTGCAGACGATGGTGCCGCCCTTGGGCGCCAGCGCCAGCACCGCCAGCAGCTCGGGCTTGGAGCCGGCCTCAAGGCCGATGGACACGTTCTGCGTGGCGATGATGTTCTCCACCACCGCTTCCTGCTGGTTGACCTTGATCGGGTACAGCGCGGTGTACTGGCTCTGGTACTCCAGGCGCGCGATGTTGGCGTCGAATGCGCCGGTCAGCTGGCGCACGCGGTGTTGCAGGATGTCGGGGAAACGTACCAGCAGCGGCAGCGACAGGCCGCTCTGGCGCAGCTCGTCGACCTGCTCGTACAGGTCGATCGGCGCACTGTCCGGCCCGTTGGGGCGTACTTCGACGCGCCCGGCCTCGTTGATCGCGAAGTAACCCGCGCCCCAATGGCGAATGCCGTAAACACTGCGGCTGTCGGCCACGGTCCATTGGCTGCCATCGTCTTTGCGTGTGCGTCGTACGGACATCGAAGTCCCCTATAAAGAAAGTCGTGAACACCGGCCAGGGCGTGCTGGCCAGTGTAGAAAATGAAGATGACGATTCTCCCTGTTCAGGCATAGACCCCTGCCCAGGGAACGAGTTTAGAAGTGCTGCAGGAAAAACCTCGCAGCGGCCATCAGCCGCCGGACTTTTTCGCCTTGAAGCCTTGCTTGATCAGCTCGGCCAGCAACAACTCGACGTGGTCGCCCTGGATCTCGATGACGCCGTCTTTCAACGCGCCGCCCGTACCACAACGCCGCTTGAGCGTGGTGGCCAGTTCCTTGAGTTGATCCAGGGGGAGCGGTACGCCACTGATGGTGGTCACCGTCTTGCCGCCACGGCCTTTGCTTTCACGACGCACACGGGCAATGCCGTCGCCTTCGGGGATGAGTGTCTGCTTGCAGATGCAGGCATCGACGGGTTTGCTGCAGTCCGGGCAATGCCGGCCTGCATCGGTGGAGAACACCAGGCCACCGAGGGCGGCGAATGATGCGGCTTTCTTGGCCACTTTTGATCCTCTGCGTTGAGGACAAAAACTGGTCGATGCCCCGGGGCGAGGTACCGACCGCGAAGCCCCACTCTGGCAGGGGCAGCGCACCTGCCGCGGCAAGCCGTGGCAGGGTGAAAAGGCCGCGCAGTGTAACCACAATTGCGCCGAATGCTAAGTGCAAAACTGCGCCATTTTGCTTGGCTTTCGCGACGTCAGCCGCGCTGCGCCACGAAACGGTTCAGCGCCGCCAGCGAGTCGGGGCAGTAGGGGGTGCTCAGGCTGTCGTCCAGGGCTGCCTGCAAGGGCATGAAGCGGGCCTGGCTGACCTCCTCGGGCTGCAGGCGCAAAGGCCCGTCCCAGACCGCCGAGAACACCGCGCACCAGAGCCGGTTGCCAGGCTGGTCGAAGAAGAAGCGCTCGTGGAAGCTCAGCGACACGCCGCTCACCCCCAGCTCCTCGGCCAGCTCGCGCGCGGCGCAGCGCTCGTAGCTTTCGTGCTCGTCGACCATGCCGCCGGCGGCCACATCCCAGTAGCCGGGGTAGATCGCCTTGCTCAGGGTACGCTGGTGCACGCACAGCTCGCCGGCACTGTTGAACAGCAGGATGTAGGTACCCCGCCCGATCAGCCCCTGCTCGCGCAGCTCGGCCCGCGGCCTGGCGCCGAGCAGGTTGTCCTGCTCGTCGACCCAGGCGATGCGTTCGGCATCCGAGGCGGCGCGGTGCGCCGCCTCGCTCTGGCTGAACAGCATCAGCCCTGGGACAGCAGCTGGCGCAGGTCGATCACTGCGGCGTTGGCGCGGGAAATGTAGTTGGCCATCACCAGCGAGTGGTTGGCCCACATGCCGAAGCCGCTGCCGTTGAGTACCATCGGGCTCCACAGCGGCTCCTGCGAGGCTTCCAGCTCACGGATGATCTGGCGCACGCTGACGGTGGCGTTCTTCTTGGCCAGCACGTCGGCGAAGTCGACCTCGATGGCGCGCAGCAGGTGCGACAGCGCCCAGGCCTGGCCACGGGCTTCATAGAACACGTTGTCGATCTGCAGCCACGGCGTCTCGACCACTTCCTCGTCCAGCTGCGGCACCTGGCCCGGCACCACCGATTCGGTCTTGAGGGTGGTGTTGAGCTTGACCCGGCCCACGCTGGCCGACAGGCGCTGGGACAGCGAGCCCAGGCGCGTGGCCACATCGCCCAGCCAGTTGTTGAGGTTGTCGGCACGGGTGTAGAACAGCGCGCCCTGCTGGTCTGGCGAAGCCAGACGCTTCTGGTAGCGGTTCAGCGAATTGATGCCTTCCTGGTACTCCGACTCGCTCGACGGCAGGATCCAGCTCTTGTTGTCGAAGTTGAAGCGCGGCTCGGCCTTGGCAAGGTCGGCGTCTTCGGCCGACTGCGACTGCGAACGGGCGAAGTCCTTGCGCAGGGCACGGCTGAGGTCACGTACCTGCACCAGCACGCCATATTCCCAGCTGGGCATGTTGTCCATCCACAGGCCCGGCGGGAAGCGGTCGTTGGAGATGTAGCCGCCTGGCTTGTCGAGCAGGGTGGCAACCACGGTCTTGAGGGTTTCGACGGTGGTGTAGCCGACGACCATCTGCTGGCCGTTGCGCTCGGCGGCGGCCTGGGCGTTCTGCTGCACCGGGAACAGGTCGGGCTCCTGGCTCCAGTACCAGCCCAGGGCGATGGTCACCAGCAGGTACAGACCGATCAGGGTGCCCAGCGCCCGGCTGAACAACAGCCCGCCGAAGTAGCTGCGGGTGCCCGAGCCACGGGCGTCCACCCGCTCGCGTGCCTCGGCTTTGCCTGTACGGTTTTTCCAGTCCAGCATGGCGTTGTCCTTTCTGTCAGGTCGTGTCCAGGGTTCGACCGCGCGGCCCCCGCTTCGTGCCCACGCCGGCCAGCATTGTGTGCCAGCGTGCGCGGCCGGGGCGCCAGCCAAGCCTGCACTATAAATCAAGCGCGCCGCTTCGCATAAGTGACTAACGGGTCAGGAAAGGAATTTAGCGCCACCCCAGTTAATTGATGCAGCACACTCGATTGCCGGAAAAGTGGTGCTAGCATAGAGCCATCACTCGAATTGCCTCACCCCTTACAAGTAGTCAGGACATGACCGAGCCAGAAGACCCGAATCGTGCGCGCCTCAAGCAACACTTTGCCCAGCGGGTCATTCACCAGGCCCGGCAAATTCTCGAAATCTGGCAGCGCCTGCAGCGCAGCGAGTGGACCAGCTGCGACCTGAGCGAGCTGGGCGAGGCCAACCTGCGCCTGCAGCGCTACGCCGAACGCTTCGAGCAGCCCGAGCACAGCCTGCTGGCCGATGCCATCGGCCAGACCCTGGCGGCGGTGGAGGCCAACAGCGCGCGCCTGAGCAGCAGCCTGATCAACGAACTCAACCGCCTGATGCAGCGCCTGTCGCGTACCGGGCTGCGCCAGGGCGACCAGCTCGAGCGCACCCCGCTGCCGCCGCTGCGCAAGCCCATCTACGTGATGCTGCAGGACCACGAGCGCGCCGAGCGCCTGGCCAAGCAGCTGGAGTTCTTCGGCCTGGGGGTCGAGCCGCTGTACAGCCCCGAGGCGTTCCAGGCCTCGATGGCCGAGCGCCTGCCGGCGGCGATCGTCATGGATGTCGACTTCGGCGGCCAGGGCCAGGGCCTGCAGCTGGCTGCCCAGGCCCAGCAGGGCCTGGAGCAGCGCGTGCCGCTGCTGTTCTTCAGCCTGCACGAAACCGACACCCCCACCCGGCTTGCCGCGGTACGCGCCGGCGGCCAGGAATTTCTCACCGGTACCCTGGAGGCCTCCAGCCTGCTGGAAAAGGTCGAGCTGCTCACCAGCGTGACCCAGTACGAACCGTTCAAGGTGCTGGTGATCGACGACTCGCGGGCCCAGGCACTGCACACCGAGCGCCTGCTCAACAATGCCGGCATCGTCACCCGCACCCTCACCGATCCGATCCAGACCATGGCCGAGCTGGCCGACTTTCAGCCCGACCTGATCATCCTCGACATGTACATGCCCGCCTGCACCGGCACCGAGCTGGCCAAGGTGATCCGCCACAACGACCGCTATGTGAGCGTGCCGATCATCTACCTGTCGGCCGAGGACGACCTGGACAAGCAGCTCGATGCCATGAGCGAGGGTGGCGACGACTTCCTCACCAAGCCGATCCGTTCGCGCCACCTGATCACCACCGTGCGCAACCGTGCGGCCAGGGCGCGCAACCTCAAGGCGCGCATGGTGCGCGACAGCCTCACCGGGCTGTACAACCACACGCACATCCTGCAACTGCTCGAAGACTGCAGCTTCCGGGCGCGGCGCGAAGACCGCCCGCTGAGCTTTGCCATGCTCGACATCGACCACTTCAAGAAGGTCAACGACAGCCACGGCCACCCCATGGGCGACCGGGTGATCAAGAGCCTGGCGCTGTTTCTCAAGCAGCGCCTGCGCAAGACCGACTTCATCGGACGTTATGGCGGCGAAGAGTTCGCCATCGTGATGCCCAACACCGACCTGCACGCGGCGCACAAGGTGCTGGACGAGATTCGCCGGCGCTTTGCCGAGATCCACTACCCGGCGCAGCCGCGTGACCTGTCGTGCACCTTCAGTGCCGGGGTGGTGCAACTGAGCGACGGGCTGGATGCGCTGAGCATGGCCACCGCAGCGGACGAGGCGCTGTACCTGGCCAAGGGTGCGGGGCGCAACTGCGTACAGCGGGTCGAGGCCTGAGCCTTTTCGCCAGCAACCTGGCCGCTGTAGGAGCCGGCGTTGCCGGCGAAAGGGCCACCATTTAGCCACTTTATTTCGCAACACCCCTGCCATCGTCATAACCACGTCATAAAAACGCAATAACTTCAGGCACTTGCCATCCCGCCGTTGGTAGAGCCCGCTCATGCGCCTGAAGTTGCTGACCAATCTGAACACCCTGCTGCTGGTAACCGTGTGCCTGGCCCTGGGGGCGACCCTGTGGTGGTCGCAACGTGCCCTGGAACAGCCCTACCTGTTGATGGAGCGTTACCTGGCGCTGTCCCAGCAGTTCCAGAACCAGGTGGCCCGCAACACCCAGGATTACCTGAACAGTGGCGATGCCCTGCGCCACGCCACCGCCCTGCAAAGCACCCAGGACCTGCAACAGGAACTGGCCCAGCTGCCCGATGAGCTGGCCGCGCAACTGCGCCCCAGCCTCGACACCCTGCAGGCATTCACCGCCAATGAGCTGCTGGCCGCCGGCAAGCTCGCCGGCGACCCCCAGGCCCTGTTGCTGCAGGCCGAACGCGAACTGGGCGCCAACCTCGAACAGCTCGCCCGCTACGCCCACGACAGCGGCCACCCCGAGGCGGCGCACTACCAGTCGGCACTGCTGGAAGCCAGCCTGCACCTGGGCCGCCTGTCGCTGGCGCGTGACAAGCTGGTGAGCAGCGGGCGCAGCGAGCTGGCCGACGAGGTGGAGCGCGAACTGCAACTGATCATCACCCAGGCCAAAGCCCTCGACGCCCTGCCATTGCTGGGCGTGACCGCAGCGGTGGAATCCGGCGCCGACGACTTCGCCGCGATGATGGGCCTGCAGAGCGAGGCCACCACCAGCGCCGAAGACGTCGGCGTGGCCCTCAAGCGCGAGCTGGGCAGTTTGCTGGCGCGCTACCCGGCAGAACTGCAGCGCACCCGCGCGCAGATCGAGCGCCGTACCGAACTGGCCACCACCACCCAGGCGCGCATGGCCGCCGTGCAGCAGGCCATCGCCGACCTGGAACCGGGGGTGCGCGCGCAGCATGGGCAGATCCAGGGCGAAGTGCGGGTGATCCAGGGCCTGATGATCGGGTTGATCCTGCTGATCGCCCTGCTCATCGACACCTTGCAGCGGCGCCTGGCGCGGGTGCTGGGCAACCTGGCGCCGGCGCTCTCGCAGTGGGCCGGCGGCGACTTCAGCCAGGCCATTGCGCTGGGGCGCAGCAACCGCGAAATGCACGACATCCAGGACTCGCTCAACCGCCTGCGTGCCTACCTGGTAGACCTGGTGGGCACCATCCGCAGCAACGCCGAGCAGGTGGCCGGCAGCAGCCACGCCCTGGCCGGCATGAGCAGCGCGCTGCACGACGGCGCCGAGCGCCAGGCCGGCGACACCGCGCAGATCCGCGATGCGCTGGGCGAACTGGAGGCCACCATCACCCAGGTGGCCGGCGATGCCAGCCAGGCCGCCGACGCCAGCCGCCACGCGGGGCTGGCGGTGGAACAGGGCCAGGCGGTGATCGGCCAGAGCCTGAGCGGGCTGCGCCTGCTGGTGGACGAGGTGCAGGGCAATGCACAGATGATCGAGGGCCTGGCCCAGGAGTCGGCGACCATTGGCGGCGTGCTCACGGTGATCCGCTCGATTGCCGAACAGACCAACCTGCTGGCCCTGAATGCGGCCATCGAGGCGGCAAGGGCCGGCGAGATGGGCCGCGGCTTTGCCGTGGTGGCCGAGGAGGTGCGTTCGCTGGCCCAGCGCACCACCGGAGCCACCGGCGAGATCCAGACCCTGATCGCGCGCCTGCAGCAGGCGGCACGCGAATCGGTGGAAGGCATGCGCGCGCAACTGGAGCACGCCGAGGCCACTGCCCAGCAGGCGCAGTCGGCCGATGGAGCGCTGGACGAGATTGTCGCGGCGATCCAGACCATTGCGCAGACCGCCGTACGCATCGCCGACGTGACCGCGCAGCAGAGCGGTGCGGTGAGCGAGATTCGCGACCATAGCGAACGGATCCACGAACTGGGCGCGGACAACCTGGAGCGCATTGGCGAGGGGCGCGAGCAGGGTGAGCATCTGCTGCGCCTGGGCGGGGAACTGAACACCGCCGTGCAGGCGTTCCGGGTCTGATCCAGGGGACTCTCGCGGGTCAAGCCCGCTCCCACAGGTATGCATCCTGATTGAGCCAGATGCATTGTCTGTGGGAGCGGGCTTGACCCGCGATGGGTTCAACTCGATTGCTCCTGCTCAAACTCCGTTATCATTGCCCCCACGTTCCCCCCAGCGAGACCGCTCATGCGTCGCCTGCTTTGCCTCCTGCTTCTGGTCCTGGCCCTGCCCGCCATGGGCGCCGGGCTGCTCGACAACCGCCCCAGCGCCACCCTCGGCGCACCGGGCCTGAACAACAGCGCCGACTTCCTGCCCGTGCGCGAAGCCTTCAAGCTCAACCTGATCCAGGGCGACGCCCAGGCCATCAAGCTGCGCTTCGTCACCACCGAGGGCTACTACCTCTATCGCCACCGCTTCCAGTTCCGTACCGAACCTGCCGACATCGCCCTGGGCACCGCGCAGCTACCTGCCGGCGAGGCCAAGCACGACGAGTACTTCGGCGACGTCGAGGTGTACCACGGCATCCTCGACATCGACCTGCCACGCACTGCCGACCAGCGCCCCTTCACCCTGGTGGTGAGTTATCAGGGCTGCGCCGACAAGGGCCTGTGCTACCCGCCGGAAACCGAGCGCCTGAGCATCGACGGCGTCGGGGCCGCGTCCACCGCCGCCGCCCCGGCCAGCAGCAATGCCTGGAGCTGGAAGGAAATGCTGCTGTTCTTTCTTGCCGGCGTCGGCCTGACTTTCACCCCCTGCGTGCTGCCGATGCTGCCGATCCTTTCCGGGGTGGTGCTGCGTGGCCAGGTCGGTGGCGGTCGCGGCCTGGCCCTGTCGCTGGCCTACGTGCTGCCGATGGCCGCCTGCTTCGCCCTGCTCGGCGCGCTGATGGGCCTGTTCGGTGCCCAGCTCAATTTGCAGGCACGCCTGCAATCGGCCTGGGTGCTGGTGCCCTTCGCGGCATTCTTCGTGGTATTCGCCCTGGCCATGTTCGGCCTGTTCGAACTGAAGCTGCCGCAGTTCATCAGCAGCCGCCTGGACCGCGTGGCCGGGCAGACCAAGGGCGGCTCGCTGCTGGGCGCCGCCGTACTCGGGGTGGTTTCCAGCCTGCTGGTCTCGCCCTGCGTGTCGGCGCCACTGGCCGGTGCGCTGCTATATATAAGCGCCAGCGGCGATGCCATCGGCGGGGCGCTGAAACTCTTCGCGCTGGGCCTGGGCATGGGCGCGCCGCTGCTGCTGGTGGCCACCGGCGGTGCGGCCTGGCTGCCCAAAAGCGGGCCGTGGCTGGTCACGGTGAAGAACGCCATCGGCGTGCTGCTGCTGGGCCTGGCCATCGGCCTGCTCAGCCGCGTGCTGCCCGGCCCGCTCACCCTGCTGCTGATCGGCCTGCTTGCAGCCGGCGTGGCGCTGTTCCTCGGCGCCCTGGAATTCGGCGTGAAGACCACCGGCCAGCGCCTGGCGCAGCTGCTCGGCCTGTTGCTGCTGGCCTACGCGCTGGCCTGCTGGTACGGCGCCTTCAGTGGCCAGGCCGACCCGCTGCGGCCACTCCCCGCCCCCGCCAGCACCCCCTCGGCCGCACCGGTCAGCGCCTGGCAGACGGTGAACACCCCCGCCGCCCTGGATGGCCTGCTGGCCGAAGCCAGGGCGGCCGGGCAACCGCTGCTGCTGGACTGGTACGCCGACTGGTGCATCAGTTGCAAGGTGATCGAGCATGACGTGCTCGGCGATCCGGCCGTGCAGGCGCAACTGCAGGGCTACCGCCTGGTACGGTTCGACATCACCCAAAGCAACACCGAGCAACGCGCGCTGCTGGACCGCTACCAGCTGTTCGGCCCGCCGGGCTTCCTGGTGTTTGCCGCGAACGGCAGCGAAAAAACCGACAGCAGGGTGATAGGCGAGGTAAAAGCCGGCGAATTTGCCGAACACCTGGCGCGCATTCGCAGCGAAGTGGGTCTATAACTGCTGGGGCCGCTTGAAAAGCGCCACGGATGACCGAAATTGGCAAGATAGTCATAAATTTCGCGCGAATCTCGGTCATCGTGCTGGCTATTGCAGGTAACTGGACAGTGCTCGGCAGTTTGCGGCATAGTCGCCGCGCTACGTTTTTGCCCGACAATAAAAGGAACCGCAGATGGCAACGCTACTGGTGCTGCATGGCCCCAACCTGAACCTGCTAGGCACCCGCGAACCGGGCGTCTACGGGGCCGTGACCCTGGCCCAGATCAACCAGGACCTGGAGCAGCGTGCACGCGCCGCCGGCCACCATCTGCAATACCTGCAAAGCAATGCCGAGTACGAACTGATCGATCGCATCCACGCCGCACGCAACGAAGGGGTGGACTTCATCCTGATCAATCCGGCGGCTTTCACGCACACAAGCGTCGCATTACGTGACGCATTGCTGGCGGTGAGCATCCCATTCATCGAAGTGCATCTGTCCAACGTGCACAAGCGCGAGCCGTTTCGCCACCACTCCTACTTTTCAGACGTCGCCGTAGGGGTGATCTGCGGCCTGGGCGCCACCGGCTATCGCCTGGCCCTGGAGTCCGCCCTGGAACACCTGGCAGCGCACGCCAAACCCTGAATAACCGAAGCCTGGCCGCAGGCCGGGCCGTGTACGAACGTTAACATTCACGTTTATACGACCCTGACCGACCCTTGGGAGTTGATGATTAATGGATATCCGTAAAGTCAAGAAACTGATCGAACTGCTGGAAGAGTCTGGCATCGACGAGCTGGAGATCAAGGAAGGCGAAGAGTCCGTCCGTATCAGCCGCCACAGCAAGACCCCGGCCCAGCAGTACTACGCGCCAGCCCCGATGGCTGCCGCACCGGCCGCCGCCCCTGTGGCCGCCGCTGCCCCGGCTGCCGCCGAAGCGCCAGCCGCGCCGAAGCTCAACGGCACCGTGGCCCGCTCGCCAATGGTCGGTACCTTCTACCGCAAAGCCTCGCCTACCTCGCCTGCCTTCGTCGAAGTCGGCCAGACCGTGAAGAAAGGCGACACCCTGTGCATCGTCGAAGCCATGAAAATGATGAACCACATCGAAGCTGAAACCAGCGGTGTGATCGAATCCATTCTGGTAGAAGACGGCCAGCCGGTTGAGTACGACCAGCCGCTGTTCACCATCGTTTGAACCGCGGAGAACCAACGATGCCAGCCAAGTTGGAAAAAGTCCTGATCGCCAACCGCGGGGAAATTGCCCTGCGGATCCTGCGCGCCTGCAAAGAGATGGGCATCAAGACCGTCGCCGTGCACTCCACCGCCGACCGCGAGCTGATGCACCTGGGCCTGGCCGACGAATCGGTATGCATTGGCCCGGCTTCGGCCACCCACTCCTACCTGCACATCCCGGCGATCATCGCAGCCGCTGAAGTGACCGGCGCCACCGCCATTCACCCAGGCTACGGTTTCCTCGCGGAAAACGCCGATTTCGCCGAGCAGGTCGAGAACTCCGGCTTCGCCTTCATCGGCCCCAAGGCCGACACCATCCGCCTGATGGGCGACAAGGTGTCGGCCAAGGACGCGATGATCAAGGCCGGCGTACCGACCGTTCCGGGTTCCGACGGCCCGCTGCCGGAAGACGAGGAAGAAGCCCTGCGCATCGGCCGTGAAGTCGGCTACCCGGTGATCATCAAGGCCGCCGGTGGCGGTGGTGGTCGCGGCATGCGCGTGGTGCACAAGGAAGAGGACCTGATCGCCTCGGCCAAGCTGACCCGCAGCGAAGCCGGCGCCGCCTTCGGCAACCCGATGGTGTACCTGGAGAAGTTCCTGACCAACCCGCGTCACGTGGAAGTCCAGGTACTGTCCGACGGCCAGGGCAACGCCGTGCACCTGGGTGACCGCGACTGCTCGCTGCAGCGCCGCCACCAGAAGGTGCTGGAAGAAGCGCCAGCCCCGGGTATCGACGAAAAGGCCCGCCAGGAAGTCTTCGCCCGCTGCGTCAAGGCGTGCATCGACATCGGCTACCGTGGTGCCGGCACCTTCGAGTTCCTCTACGAGAACGGCGCGTTCTACTTCATCGAAATGAACACCCGTGTTCAGGTGGAGCACCCGGTTTCGGAGATGGTCACCGGTATCGACATCGTCAAGGAGATGCTCAGCATCGCCGCTGGCAACAAGCTGTCGTTCACCCAGGATGACGTGGTGATTCGCGGTCACTCGCTGGAGTGCCGGATCAACGCCGAAGACCCGAAGAAGTTCATTCCGAGCCCGGGTACCGTCAAGCATTTCCACGCACCGGGCGGCAACGGCGTTCGCGTCGACTCGCACCTGTACAGTGGCTATGCGGTACCGCCGAACTACGACTCGCTGATCGGCAAGCTGATCACCTACGGCAAGGACCGTGACGAAGCCATGGCGCGCATGCGCAATGCGCTGGACGAGATCGTCGTCGACGGCATCAAGACCAACATCCCGCTGCACCGCGAACTGGTGCGCGATGAAGGTTTCTGCAAAGGTGGCGTGAACATTCACTACCTGGAACACAAGCTCGCCAACGACGAGTGATGCAGGTGTGATGTGAAAAAGACCCCGGCCTGGTGCCGGGGTCTTTTTTTTGGACTGCGGTACGCCCATCGCGGGTCAAGCCCGCTCCCACAGGAACGCCATTGATCTCAGGATCACCGCTATACCGGTGGGAGCGGGCTTGACCCGCGATGAATGCGCCGCCTAGTCCCGCCCCATGCGCGGCATCTCGATGCCATGCGCATGCACCCGCCGGTACAAGGTGGCCCGCGAAATACCCAGCGCCTTGGCCGCCTCCCCCGGTTTCCAGCGATGGCGTACCAGCGCCTCCAGCAGCACCTGGCGCTGCGGGCTCATGCTGGCCTGCACCTGGCCCTGCACCTGCGCCCCGCGCACATCCGCCGGCAGGTCCTGCAACTGCAGCGTGCCACCGGCGCACACCGCGCAGGCGTAACGCAGCACCTGGCGCAACTGGCGCAGGTTACCCGGCCAGCGATACCCCAGCAGGCACTCCAGCGCTGCCTCGCTCAAGCCCACGTCCACCCCGCAACCGGCCGCCTCCTCGGCCAGCAAGCGGTTGATCAAGGCCAGCCGGTCACTGCGCTCGCGCAGCGGCGGCAGCTCGAAGCGCGCATTGGCCAGGCGAAAGTACAGGTCTTCGCGAAAGCGCCCGTCGGCCACCCGCGCCGCCAGGTCGCGGTGCGTGGCGCAGATCACCTGGATATCCACACGCTCGCGCCTGGCCGCACCCAGCGGCGCCACCTCGCCTTCGGCCAGCACCCGCAGCAGGCGGGTCTGCAAGGCCAGCGGCATGTCGCCGATCTCGTCGAGAAACAGCGTGCCGCCATCGGCCTGCTGCAGCAGCCCGCGCATGCCCTTGCTGGAGGCCCCGGTAAACGCCCCGGCCACATAGCCGAACAGCTCGCTCTCGATCAGGCTCTCGGGAATCGCCGCGCAGTTGAGCGCCACGAACGGCTTGCCGGCCCGCGCGCTGCGTTCATGCAGCTGGCGCGCGAACACCTCCTTGCCCGCACCGGTCTCGCCCACCACCAGCACCGCCAGGTTGCAGTTCTTGACCCGCACCGCCAGGCGCAGGCTTTCCTCCACCCGTGCATCCACCCCGCCCGGCACCGGCACCACCCGCGCCGGACGCTGTGGCGAGCTGACCCGCACATGCAGCGCATCGCCATCGGCGCGCCAGCTCAGGCGCTGGGCCGACTCGTCAGTCACCGCGCGCAACTGGTCCAGGTCGAACAGCTGGCCGATATGCGCCGGCAGCTCGCCGTAGCGCGAGAGCAATGCCGAGCGCGCCAGGCTGTTGAGCGCCTGCAGGCGTCCGTCGGCATCCCAGGCCAGCAGAAAGTCCGGCTGGCTGTCCACATACCCCGGCGCGCTGTGCGCCCGCAGCACCCAATGCGCCTGGGCGTTGTGCATGAAAAACGCGTTCTCGATCTCCCGCGCGGTCTGCACCACCAGTTGGCGGATCAGGTGCTGGCTGCGCCGGTCGTCCGGCGACTGCAGCGCCGACACGTCGACCACCCCCAGCAGCTTGCCCTGCGGGTCGAACACCGGCGCCGCCGAGCAGGTCAGGCTGATGAACGCGGCGCGAAAGTGATCGCGCTTGTGCACCGTGACCGGCACCTGGCTGGTCAGTACCGCCGCCACCCCGCAGGTGCCCTCCTCGCCTTCCGACCAGCAGGTGCCCAGGTACAGGCCGGCCTTGCGGCAGTCGTTGCGCAGCGCGGCGTCGACGCGGTAGTCGATGGTGCGACCCTGCGCGTCGGTCAGCAGCACGCAGTAGTCGGCACCGCGCACCCGCTCGTGCAGGCGCGCCACCGCATCACTGGCAATGCGCATGAACAGCTCGGCGCGTTCGCGGCATTCGTTGAGCAGGGTTTGCGACAGGATGCGCGGCCCTTGCTGCGAGGAAGGGTCGAGGCGGTGCTGCTCCATCGAGCGGCGCCAGGAGTCGAGGATCAACGGCGGTACCGGCGCCTGGGGCTGGCGGTCGGCATTCTTGAGCACACGGCTGACACAGTCGACGTGGGCTCTGGAGTTCGCGGCAAGCATGGGGCCTCCGGTTCTCGTGTTCTTGTCGTTATGCGGCCCATTAAGCGCCGTTTGCCAGGCCCCGACAAGCACCGCCTGGGCAAGCGGCGCCGTGAGACGCAGCGTCTCGGCGTCTCGCCGCGGCGCTGCCCGCACTGCAACGCAGCGTCTTGCCGACACCCCGCGAGTACGCCCTTGGAATGCTGCGCAAAGGCTCTGGGTCAAGCCTTTCACCCAACCTGGCACCACCCTTGCTCCAGCCCTGGTACACAAGAACCAGAGGTGCGCCATGAGCCATCCCGCCCCCACCGTGGGCATCATCGTCAACCCGGCCTCGGGCCGCGACCTGCGCAGGCTTACCGCCAGCGCCGGCCTGTACTCCAGCACCGACAAGGCCTCGGCCGTGCAACGCCTGCTGGCCGCCTTCGCCGCCACCGGCATCCGGCGCGTGCTGCTGCCGCCGGACATGACCGGCATCGCCGCCGCCGTGCTCAAGGCCAGCAACGGCCCGCAGGCCGCCGGCCAGCGCTGGCCGCAACTGGACATCCTCGACATGCCGCTGCGCCAGACCGTGGAGGACACCCGCCTGGCCGCGCGCCAGATGCTCGCCCGCGGGGTCGCACTGATCGCCGTGCTCGGCGGCGACGGCACCCATAAGGCGGTGGCCGCCGAGGTCGGCGACATTCCGCTGCTGACCCTTTCCACCGGTACCAACAACGCCTTCCCCGAATTGCGCGAAGCCACCAGCGCCGGGCTGGCCGGCGGGCTGTTCGCCGCCGGGCGCATCCCGGCCCAGGTGGGCCTGCGCCGCAACAAGCGCCTGCTGGTGCGCGACCCGGCGCGGGAGCTGTGCGAATGGGCGCTGGTGGAAGTCGCGGTGTCGCCGCAGCGCTTCATCGGCGCCCGCGCCCTGAGCCGCGCCGAAGACCTCGCCGAAGTCTTCGCCACCTTCGCCGAACCCCATGCCATCGGCCTCTCGGCGCTGTGCGGGCTGTGGTGCCCGGTGTCGCGCCACGCCGCCGAAGGGGCCTGGGTGCGTCTTAACGGCCAGGCCGAACAGGCGCTGCTGGCGCCGCTGGCCCCTGGCCTGGTGCAAGGCTGCGGCATCACCGCCGCCGGCCCGCTGGCACCGGGCGTCGCCTACTCCCTGAGCCTGTCCAGCGGCACCCTGGCGCTGGACGGCGAGCGCGAGATCGAGTTCAGCGAGCACGACCGTCCCACCGTCACCCTCGACGCCCACGGCCCCCTGAGCATCGACGTGGAGGCCGTACTGGCCTTCGCCGCCCGCCATCGCCTGCTGGCGGTAGGCCGCGAACACCCGCAACACCCTGCGCACCCTCAGTGCTGAGACAACCCTGGAGAACAACAAGATGTCCACTCACCTGAACACCGAGCAACTCCTGCATGCCTACCGGGTCATGCGCACCATCCGCGCCTTCGAAGAGCGCCTGCACATCGAGTTCGCCACCGGCGAGATCCCAGGCTTCGTGCACCTGTATGCCGGCGAAGAGGCGTCGGCCGCCGGGGTCATGGCGCACCTGCGCGACAGCGACTGCATCGCCTCCAACCACCGCGGCCACGGCCACTGCATCGCCAAGGGCGTGGACGTGCACGGCATGATGGCCGAGATCTACGGCAAGAAGACCGGCGTGTGCGGCGGCAAGGGCGGCTCGATGCATATCGCCGACCTGGAAAAGGGCATGCTCGGCGCCAACGGCATCGTCGGCGCCGGCGCGCCCCTGGTGGCCGGCGCTGCCCTGGCGGCCAAGCTCAAGGGCACCGATGACGTGGCCGTGGTGTTCTTCGGCGACGGCGGCTCCAACGAGGGTGCGGTGTTCGAGGCCATGAACCTGGCCGCCATCATGAACCTGCCGTGCATCTTCGTGGCCGAGAACAACGGCTACGCCGAGGCCACCGCCTCCAACTGGTCGGTGGCGTGCGACCACATCGCCGACCGCGCCGCCGGCTTCGGCATGCCCGGGGTGACCATCGACGGCTACGACTTCTTTGCCGTGCACGAGGCGGCCGGCGCCGCCATCGAGCGTGCCCGCAGCGGACAGGGCCCGTCGCTGGTGGAGGTCAAGCTGACCCGCTACTACGGCCACTTCGAAGGCGACGCGCAAACCTACCGCGCCCCGGACGAGGTGAAGAACCTGCGCGAAACCCGCGACTGCCTGATGCAGTTCCGCCAGCGCACCACCCGCGCTGGGCTGCTCGGCGACGCCCAGCTGGACCTGGTGGATGCCCAGGTCGAGGACCTGATCGAAGACGCCGTGCGCCGCGCCAAGTCCGACCCCAAGCCCCAGCCTGCCGACCTGCTCAGCGACGTGTACGTCGCCTACCCCTGAGCACGCTGCCCTTACAACAAGAACAATCGGAGAATCATCATGGCGAGAAAAATCAGCTACCAGCAGGCCATCAACGAAGCCCTGGCCCAGGAAATGCGCCGCGACCCCACGGTGTTCATCATTGGCGAGGACGTCGCCGGCGGTGCCGGTGCACCGGGCGAGAATGACGCCTGGGGCGGTGTGCTCGGCGTCACCAAGGGCCTTTACGGGCAGTTCCCCGGCCGCGTGCTGGACGCGCCGCTATCGGAAATCGGCTATGTGGGCGCAGCGGTCGGCGCCGCCACCCAGGGCCTGCGCCCGGTGTGCGAACTGATGTTCGTCGACTTTGCCGGCTGCTGCCTGGACCAGATCCTCAACCAGGCAGCCAAGTTTCGCTACATGTACGGCGGCAAGGCGGTCACCCCGCTGGTGATGCGCACCATGGTCGGCGCCGGCCTGCGCGCCGCCGCCCAGCACTCGCAGATGCTCACCTCGCTGTGGACCCACATCCCGGGCCTGAAGGTGGTGTGCCCGTCGTCGCCGTATGACGCCAAGGGCCTGCTGATCCAGGCGATCCGCGACAACGACCCGGTGATCTTCTGCGAGCACAAGCTGCTATACAGCCTGCAGGGCGAAGTGCCGGAAGAGGTCTACACCGTGCCGTTCGGCGAGGCCAACTTCTTGCGTGACGGCGACGACATCACTCTGGTGACCTACGGGCGCATGGTCCACCTGGCCATGGAGGCGGCGGCCAACCTGGCACACCAGGGCATCGACTGCGAGGTGCTCGACCTGCGCACCACCAGCCCGATGGATGAAGACAGCATTCTCGAAAGCGTGGAAAAGACCGGCCGCCTGGTGGTGATCGACGAAGCCAACCCGCGCTGCTCGATGGCCACCGACATCAGTGCGCTGGTGGCGCAGAAAGCCTTCGGCGCACTCAAGGGCCCGATCGAGATGGTCACTGCGCCGCACACCCCGGTGCCGTTCTCCGACGCGCTGGAAGACCTCTACATCCCCACCGCCGCCAAGATCGAGGCTGCCGTGCACACAGTGATGAAAGGGAGGGACGCGGCATGAGCCAGATCCATACCCTGACCATGCCTAAGTGGGGCCTGTCGATGACCGAGGGGCGCATCGACACCTGGCTCAAGCAGGAAGGCGAGCACATCAGCAAGGGCGACGAGGTGCTGGACGTGGAGACCGACAAGATCTCCAGCAGCGTCGAGGCCCCGTTCAGCGGCGTGCTGCGACGTCAGATCGCCAGGCCCGACGAAACCCTGGCAGTGGGGGCGCTGCTGGCCGTGGTGGTCGAGGGCGAGGCCAGCGACGCGCAGATCGATGCGGTGGTGCAGCGCTTTCAGGCCGAGTTCGTGCCCGGTGACAGCGCCGAGCAGGACAGCGGCCCGGCGCCGCAGAAAGTCGAGCTGGACGGGCACCGGGTGCGCTACTTCGACCTCGGCGAAGGCGGTACGCCGCTGGTGTTGATCCACGGCTTCTGCGGCGACCTGAACAACTGGATGTTCAACCACCCGGCGCTGGCCGCCGAGCGCCGGGTGATCGCCCTCGACCTGCCCGGGCATGGCGAGTCGGGCAAGCACCTGCAACGCGGCGACCTGGATGAGCTGAGCCAGAGCGTGCTGGCCCTGCTCGATCACCTGGACCTGGGGCGCGTGCACCTGGCCGGGCACTCCATGGGTGGTGCGGTGGCCTTGAACCTGGCGCGGCTGGCACCTGCGCGGGTGCAGTCGCTGAGCCTGATCGCCAGCGCCGGGCTGGGGCGCGAGATCAATGGCGGCTACCTGCAGGGCATCGTTGCGGCGGCCAACCGCAACGCCCTGAAGCCGCAGATGACGCAGCTGTTCTCCGACCCCGGGCTGGTGACCCGGCAGATGCTCGAGGACATGCTCAGGTTCAAGCGCCTGGAGGGGGTGGACGAGGCCCTGCGACAACTGGCCGACGCACTGGCCAGCGACGGCGTGCAGCGTCACGATCTGCGCCCGGTGGTGGCGCAGCAGCCGACGCTGGTGCTGTGGGGCAGCGATGACGCGATCATCCCGGCCACCCATGTGGACGGCCTGCCAGCCGAGGTGGCGATACTGCCGGGCCAGGGGCACATGGTGCAGCTGGAAGCGGCCGAGCAGGTCAATGCGCGGCTGCTGGCGTTTTTGCGCGGGCACTGACCAGCACCGGTTTGTGTCTCGAGGGCTGCTCTGCAGCCCGATCGCGGGTCAAGCCCGCTCCCACAGGGATCACTGCCGTCTCTGTGGGAGCGGGCTTGACCCGCGATCACGCCAGTACAGACACTGCAGCGCCCCCGATACAAACCCCTCGCACTCAAGTAAACTGGCGCGCTTCGCGCAGCCCCCAGCGGCTGCCCTCCACGAATTACCCAAAGGTGCCCGCCATGCCCTGGCTGCAAGTACGTCTGGCCATCAGCCCGGAACAAGCCGAAACCTACGAAGATGCCCTGCTCGAAGTCGGCGCCGTCTCCGTCACCTTCATGGACGCCGAAGACCAGCCGATCTTCGAACCGGACCTCAACACCACCCCGCTGTGGTCGCACACCCACCTGCTGGCCCTGTTCGAAGCCGACGCCGAACCCGAGGCAGTGTTTGCCCACCTGCAACTGCTGACCGGGGCCGCCCTGCCCGAGCACCAGGTCGAAGTGATCGAAGACCAGGACTGGGAACGCAGCTGGATGGACAACTTCCAGCCCATGCGCTTCGGCCAGCGCCTGTGGATCGTGCCCAGCTGGCACGCCGCCCCCGAGCCGGACGCCGTCAACCTGCTGCTCGACCCGGGCCTGGCGTTCGGCACCGGCACCCACCCGACCACCGCCCTGTGCCTGGAATGGCTCGACGGCCAGGACCTGAACGGCACTGAAGTACTCGACTTCGGCTGCGGCTCAGGCATCCTCGCCATCGCCGCGCTGCTGCTGGGCGCACGCAAGGCGGTGGGCACCGACATCGACGTGCAGGCCATCGAGGCCTCGCGCGACAATGCCGGGCGCAACGGCATCGCCGACGCGCTGTTCGACCTGTACCTGCCCCAGGACATGCCGGCCATGCAGGCCGACGTGCTGGTGGCCAACATCCTCGCCGGCCCGCTGGTCTCGCTGGCCCCGCAGTTGTCCGGCCTGGTACGCCCCGGCGGCCTGCTGGCGCTGTCGGGCATCCTCGCCGAACAGGGCGATGAAGTGGCCGCCGCCTACGCCAAGGACTTCGACCTGGACCCGATCGCCGTGCGCGATGGCTGGGTACGCATCAGTGGTCGCCGGCGCTAACTGCGCCTAGACTACAACTCTGCACAACCCGGACCGCCGCATGACCGACAGTTTCGTCACCCAGTGCCCGCATTGCCAGACCAGCTTTCGCGTCAGCCACACTCAATTGAGTGTGGCCCGCGGGGTAGTGCGCTGCGGCAATTGCCTGCAGGTATTCAACGCCGCCAAGCAACTGCTGGAGCAGAGTGCAGCGCAACAGGCGCTGCAGGTCGCCCCCGCGCTGCCGCCGGCAACGCCGTTGCCTGCGCCGGTGGCCGAACCCGAACATGCACCGCAGCCAGCGCCGTCGGCCCCCGCGCCGATCAGCCAGCGCGAATGGACGGCCAGCGCGCTGGACGTCGACCTCGACCAACTGGACCTCGACCAGGAACTCGCCCGCCTGGAGCAACGCGAAATCCAGCCGATCAGCGAGTTCAAGCGCAGCCAGGCCGAAGATTTCGACCTGGCGCCACGCCGCGAGGACAGCCTCAGCGCCCAGCGCGACGGCCCGGACGACACCTCGTACACCGACAGCCTGTTCAGCAGCCCGGCCGACGAACGCGAAACCCAGGCAACGCCGCAGCCGCCGCTGGTCGACGAACCCGTCCCGGCTGCCGTGGCGCTGCCGGGCGAGCGCACCGAACCCTCGCTGTCGCTGGACCTGGACGGCCTGGATGACGAGCCCCCGCTGCGCGAGCAGCCCCTCCACGACCCCGACGTGGTGGCCGAGCACCTGTCGGCACGCGACCCGGGTGATGAGCCCGATACGCCGGACCCGGCGTTCGACGACGTCCCGAATACCCGCCACGAACCCGACCTTGGCCCGATGGCTGCACGCTCGCCACGCAAGCCGGCGCTGGTCGACATCGTCGACGACCCGCTGCAGCTCGACTGGCAGAAGCCGCGCAGCCACTGGGGCCGGCGCCTGCTGTGGGCGCTGCTGACTCTGCTGGCTGGCGCGGCACTGGCTGGCCAGTACATCGCCTATCACTTCGACGAACTGGCCCGCCAGGACCAGTACCGCCCCTGGTTCCAGCAACTGTGCCCGCAACTGGGCTGCGAAGTGCCTTCCAAGGTCGACATCGCCCGCATCAAGAGCAGCAACCTGGTGGTCCGCAGCCACCCGGACTTTGCCGGCGCGTTGATCGTGGACGCGATCATCTACAATCGTGCGCCCTTCTCGCAGCCATTCCCGCTGCTGGAGCTGCGGTTTGCCGACCTCAACGGCCAACTGATCGCCAGCCGTCGCTTCAAGCCCGGCGAGTACCTGAGCGGCGAGCTGGCCGGCAAGGCCGAAATGCCCAGCCAGACCCCGATCCACATCGCCCTGGACATCCTCGATCCGGGCCCGAAGGCGGTCAACTACAGCCTGAGCTTCCGCTCGCCGGAGTAAACCCAGCGACCAGCGGCAAGCTTCAGGCGGCAAGAGAAAAGCGCGGTATCACGCCACTCCTGCTTTTGGCTGGGGCTTGAAGCTTGTCGCTTGCCGCTCAAACTGTTCATATTTTATCCAGATCGACCTTTATCCGGTCACCGAGAGCGGGTATCATGCCCACCCTTTTTCGAACTCTAAGATCGGCCCCCACAACAGGGAACTCCTATGTCGGCGGTACGCATCGGCCCATACACACTGCAGAACGCCCTGATCCTTGCCCCGATGGCCGGGGTCACGGACCAGCCTTTTCGTCAGCTGTGCCGACGAATGGGCGCAGGCCTGGTGGTGTCCGAAATGGTCAGCAGCGACATGAGCCTGTGGAACAGCCGCAAGTCGCGCCTGCGCATGATTCACGATGGCGATCCCGAGCCCCGCTCGGTGCAGATCGCCGGCGGTGACGCGCAGATGCTCGCGGCCGCGGCCCGGGCCAATGTCGAGGCCGGCGCGCAGATCATCGATATCAACATGGGCTGCCCGGCAAAAAAAGTCTGCAACAAAGCTGCAGGCTCTGCTTTATTGAAGGATGAAGTACTGGTCAACGAGATCCTCCAGGCGGTGGTCGCCGCCGTGGACGTACCCGTTACCCTCAAGATCCGCACCGGCTGGGACCGGGACAACAAGAATGGCCTGACCGTGGCGAAGATCGCCGAGCAGGCAGGCATTCAGGCACTGGCCGTACATGGCCGCACCCGTGCCGACCTGTACACCGGCGACGCCGAGTACGACACCATCGCCGCCATCAAGCAGGCGGTGTCGATACCGGTATTTGCCAATGGCGACATCACGTCGCCGCAAAAGGCCCGACAGGTGCTCGACGCCACCGGCGCCGACGGCCTGCTGATCGGCCGCGCCGCCCAGGGGCGGCCGTGGATCTTTCGCGAGGTCGAGCACTACCTGCGCACCGGCGAGCTGTTGCCGGCACCGCAGTTGGCTGAAGTGGAACGAATTCTGCTGGAGCACCTGGCCGCGCTGCACGCCTTCTATGGCGATGTGATGGGTGTGCGTATCGCCCGCAAGCATGTGGGCTGGTACCTGGCAACGTTACCGGGCGCCAGGGAGTTTCGCGCCCGCTTCAATGGTTTGGAAGAAACACACGCGCAGTGCGCCGACGTTCGCGAGTTTTTCCGCGAACGTGAACAGAGCCTTGAGACAGAGGACGGACAAGGGGTGGCCGCATGACGATGATGACCGAGACTTTAGTGAGTGGAACAACGCCCGTGAGCGACAACGTCAACCTGAAACAGCACCTGAACACCCCGAGCGAAGAGGGCCAGACCCTTCGCGGGAGCGTGGAGAAGGCGCTGCACAACTACTTTGCGCACCTCGAGGGCGCTGCTGTCACGGACGTGTACAACCTGGTGCTCTCTGAAGTCGAGGCACCCTTGCTCGAAAGCGTGATGAACTACGTCAAGGGCAACCAGACCAAGGCCAGCGAGCTGCTGGGGCTCAACCGGGGCACCTTGCGCAAGAAGCTCAAGCAGTACGATCTGCTGTAACAACGAATCCACACCAGAAAAGGCGGCTCCCATTCGATGAGGTCGCCTTTTTTGCTGACTCCACCGCGTTATGGAATCTGAAATGACCGACCAGACTACCCGCCTGCCGATCCGCCGCGCCTTGATCAGCGTTTCCGACAAGACCGGAATCCTCGAATTCGCCCGTGAGCTGCAACAGCTCGGCGTCGAGATCCTGTCCACCGGTGGCACCTTCAAGTTGCTCCAGGACAATGGCGTCGCCGCGGTGGAAGTTGCCGACTACACCGGCTTTGCCGAAATGATGGACGGCCGGGTCAAGACCCTGCACCCCAAGATCCACGGTGGCATCCTCGGCCGTCGCGGTACCGATGACGCCATCATGGCCGAGCACGGGATCAAGCCGATCGACCTGGTCGCCGTCAACCTGTACCCCTTCGAAGCCACCATCTCCAAGCCGGGCTGCGACCTGCCGACCGCCATCGAGAACATCGACATCGGCGGCCCGACCATGGTTCGCTCGGCGGCCAAGAACCACAAGGACGTGGCCATCGTGGTCAACGCCAGCGACTACGGCCAGGTACTCGAGAGCCTCAAGGCCGGTGGCCTGACCTACGCCCAGCGCTTCGACCTGATGCTCAAGGCGTTCGAGCACACCGCCGCCTACGACGGCATGATCGCCAACTACATGGGCACCGTGAACCAGGCGGCCGACACCCTGAGCACCGAAGACCGCAGCCAGTTCCCGCGCACCTTCAACAGCCAGTTCGTCAAGGCCCAGGAAATGCGCTACGGCGAGAACCCGCACCAGAGCGCGGCGTTCTACGTCGAGGCCAAGCCGAGCGAGGCCGGCATCGCCACCGCCACCCAGCTGCAGGGCAAGGAGCTGTCGTACAACAACGTGGCCGACACCGACGCCGCGCTGGAATGCGTCAAGAGCTTCGTCAAGCCGGCCTGCGTGATCGTCAAGCACGCCAACCCGTGCGGCGTGGCCGTCAGCCCGGACGCCGAGGGCGGCATCCGCCAGGCCTACGAGCTGGCCTACGCCACCGATACCGAATCAGCCTTCGGCGGCATCATCGCGTTCAACCGCGAGCTGGATGCCGAAACCGCCAAGGCCATCGTCGAGCGTCAGTTCGTCGAAGTGATCATCGCCCCAAGCGTGAGCGAAGAAGCCCGCGCCGTGGTGGCCGCCAAGGCCAACGTGCGCCTGCTGGCGTGCGGCCAGTGGTCGGCCGAGCGTGCCGCTGCCTGGGACTACAAGCGCGTCACCGGCGGCCTGCTGGTACAGAGCCGCGACATCGGCATGATCACCGAGGGCGACCTGAAGGTGGTGACCAAGCGTGCGCCGACCGAGCAGGAAATCCACGACCTGATCTTCGCCTGGAAAGTGGCCAAGTACGTCAAGTCCAACGCCATCGTCTATGCCAAGAACCGCCAGACCATCGGTGTCGGCGCCGGCCAGATGAGCCGCGTGAACTCGGCGCGCATCGCCGCGATCAAGGCCGAGCATGCCGGCCTGCAGGTACAGGGTGCGGTCATGGCCTCGGATGCGTTCTTCCCGTTCCGCGACGGTATCGACAACGCGGCCAAGGTGGGTATCACTGCGGTGATCCAGCCGGGCGGTTCGATGCGTGATGCCGAGGTGATTGCCGCGGCCGACGAAGCCGGCATCGCGATGGTGTTCACCGGCATGCGCCACTTCCGTCACTGACCAACAGAAAAGGTGCAGACATATCCCTGTGGGAGCGGGCTTGACCCGCGATGCGAGCGACGCGGTACTTCCTGATCGCGTGGCCCCCATCGCGGGTCAAGCCCGCTCCCACAGGACCTCGCTCTTGCAATGACCTGCACAGAACAGCACTCATCCGAATTAGCGTCATCGAGGTTTTGACATGAACGTTTTGATCATCGGTAGCGGCGGCCGCGAACACGCCCTGGCCTGGAAAGTTGCCCAGGACCCTCGCGTCGAGACTGTCTTCGTCGCCCCCGGCAACGCCGGCACCGCCACCGAAGCCAAGTGCAAGAACGTCGACATCGACGTCACCGCCCTGGACCAACTGGCCGACTTCGCCGAGAAGAACGTCGCCCTGACCATCGTCGGCCCCGAGGGCCCGTTGGTGGCCGGCGTGGTCGACCTGTTCCGCAGCCGCGGCCTGGACTGCTTCGGCCCCACCAAGGGCGCGGCGCAGCTGGAAGGCTCCAAGGCCTTCACCAAGGACTTTCTGGCCCGTCACAAGATCCCGACCGCCGACTACCAGAACTTCACCGAAGTGGAGCCGGCCCTGGCCTACCTGCGCGAAAAAGGCGCACCGATCGTGATCAAGGCCGACGGCCTGGCCGCGGGCAAGGGCGTGATCGTCGCCATGACCCTGGCTGAAGCCGAGGACGCGGTACGCGACATGCTCGCCGGCAATGCCTTCGGCGACGCCGGTTCGCGCGTGGTCATCGAAGAGTTCCTCGACGGCGAGGAAGCCAGCTTCATCGTCATGGTCGACGGGCAGAACGTGCTGCCGATGGCCACCAGCCAGGACCACAAGCGCGTCGGCAACGCCGACACCGGCCCCAACACCGGCGGCATGGGCGCCTACTCGCCAGCCCCGGTGGTCACTGCCGAAGTCCACCAGCGCGTGATGGACCAGGTGATCTGGCCGACCGTCAACGGCATGGCTGCCGAAGGCAACGTGTACACCGGCTTCCTGTATGCCGGGCTGATGATCGACAAGGCCGGCAACCCCAAGGTCATCGAGTTCAACTGCCGCTTCGGCGACCCGGAAACCCAGCCGGTGATGCTGCGCCTGGAATCGAGCCTGGTGCTGCTGATCGAAGCGGCGTTCGCCAAGGCCCTGAACAAGGTCGAAGCGCAGTGGAACCCGCAGCCGAGCCTGGGCGTTGTACTGGCCGCCGGCGGCTACCCGGGCGACTACGCCAAGGGTGCACCGATCAGCGGCCTGGACGCCGCAGCCAAGCTCACCGGCAAGGTGTTCCATGCCGGTACCGCCCTCAAGGACGGCCAGGTGGTCACCAGCGGTGGTCGCGTACTGTGTGCCACTGCCCTGGGTGAGACCGTCGAAGCCGCGCAGCAGCAGGCCTACCGCCTGGCCGCCGAAATCGAGTGGGACGGCAGTTTCTACCGCACCGACATCGGCTACCGCGCCATCGCCCGTGAACGTGGCGAGCACCAGGAGTAAGCTGACACGGCAAGGCTCCAAAGGGGCCTTGCCTTCGGCTTGGCACGCCGCGCATAGTTGCAAACCGGCATTTGGCTAGGAAGGGATATCTCGTGCGTTGGCTCAGGATTGCCATTGGACTCACCGTCAGCCTGCTGACTCTGCTCTGCCTGTTCCCGGCCACGGCCGATTCGGGCAGTGGGTGGTCGGTATTGCTCGACGATCAGGCCAACCTGCAACTGAGCGACATCCGTTCCGAGCGTTACCGTAACCAGTTCAGTCCCATCGAGCTCAACCAGCTCGATGCCGCCGAGCCCCAGCAGGCGCTCTGGCTGCATTACCACCTGCCCCCACACCAGCCCGAACAGGTACTGCGCCTGTTCGCCCCGGACCTGTCGCACCTGAACCTGTATGTGGTCGACGGCGCCCGGCTGATCGAGCAGTCCCACAACGGCCGCCCGGACACCAACGGCCCGGTGAGCCTGACCACCAACGATCACCTGCTGGCGGTGCCGAGCAGCGACCAGGCCCAGGACCTCTACCTGCGGCTGGTCTCCGAGCACCAGCTGCGGCCCGGCATCAGCCTGATGCCCGCCGTGAGCGCCGCCGCCGACCAGCGCCAGCCACTGCTGTTCGGGTTGCTGTTCGGCTGCATGGGCATGCTGATCCTGCACAACCTGGTGCGCTTCGGCTATTCGCGCTCCACCAGCAGCCTGTGGCTGGCCGGCTACCACAGCCTGATGCTGCTCAGCGCGCTGATCCTGCTCAACCTGAGCGGGCCGTGGAACCTCTGGCAGACTTCGCAGACCCCGGCCGCCTACCTCACCGCCCTGCTCGCCAGCCTCTGCGGGCTGGCCTTCACCCTGCGCTTCTTCGCCCCCCTGCAGCAGCCGCGCCTGGCCCGCCTGCTGCAAGGCGAGATCCTGCTGATCGCCATCGGCGGCCTGTTGCTGCTGTTCGTCGACACCTTGCCGTTGAACCTGGCCACCTACGCGCTGGTGGCCCTGGCCAGCCTGAGCATGCTGATCACGGCCGTTTGCCACTGGGTGCGCGGCTTCGCCCCGGCGCGCCTGTTCAGCCTGGCCATGCTGGTGTTCAACCTGGGCTGCCTGGTGGTGCTGCCGGCGCTGCTGGGCCTTACCCGCACCCCCACCGAATGGCTGCTGTTCATCCTGCTGGGGTTCACCGCCTTCACCGGCCTTCTGCTCAACATGGCCCTGGGCGAGCGCCTGCGCAGCATCAGCGAGGCGCGCTTCAGCGCCAGCCGCGAGCTGGCCGCCAGCACCGCCGAAATCAACGCCAAGGCAGAGTTTCTGGCACGCATCAGCCACGAGATCCGCACCCCGATGAACGGTGTGCTGGGCATGACCGAACTGCTGCTGGGCACCCCGCTGTCGGTCAAGCAGCGCGACTATGTACAGACCATCCACAGTGCCGGCAACGAGCTGCTGACCCTGATCAACGAGATCCTCGACATCTCCAAGCTCGAGTCCGGCCAGATCGAGCTGGATGACGTGCAGTTCGACCTCAACGCCCTGATCGAGGACTGCCTGAGCATCTTCAGGGCCAAGGCCGAACAGCAGAACATCGAACTGATCAGCTTCACCCAGCCGCAGGTGCCGCGGGTCATCAGCGGTGACCCCACGCGCCTGCGCCAGGCCCTGCTGAGCCTGCTGGAAAACGCCCTGAAAAAGACCGAGCAGGGCGAGATCCTGCTGGTGGTGGCACTGGACCAGCGCGGCAGCAGCCCGCGCCTGCGCCTGGCCGTGCAGGACAGCGGCGAACCGATCCCGCCCAGCGAGCGCGAGGCACTGCTGCAGGCCGAGTTGCACAGCGAGCACGTGCTGTCGAGCAACAAGCTCGGCGGCCTGCTGGGCCTGGTGATCGCCAAGCAACTGATCGCCCTGATGCAGGGCGAGTTCGGCATCAAGACCAGCCACAACCAGGGCAACACCCTGTGGATGACCCTGCCGCTGGACCCGCAGCGCCTCGAACAGCCCGCCGCCGACCTCGACGGCCCGCTGCGCGATGCCCGGGTGCTGGTGGTGGACGACAACGACACCTGCCGCAAGGTGCTGGTGCAGCAGTGCAGCGCCTGGGGCATGAACGTGAGCGCCGTGCCCTCGGGCAAGGAAGCCCTGGCCCTGCTGCGCACCAAGGCGCACCTGCGCGACTACTTCGATGCCGTGCTGCTCGACCAGAACATGCCCGGCATGACCGGCATGCAACTGGCCGCCAAGATCAAGGAAGATCCGAGCCTGAACCACGACATCCTGATCATCATGCTCACCGGCATCACCAATGCGCCGAGCAAGGTCATCGCCCGCAACGCCGGGGTCAAGCGCATCCTGGCCAAGCCCGTGGCCGGCTACACCCTCAAGACCACCCTGGCCGAAGAACTGGCCCAGCGCAGCAAGGGCCAGATGCTCGGCATGCAGCCGCCCAGCCTGGCCACCCCGCTGGACGTGCCCGCCGACTTCCGCATCCTGGTGGCCGAAGACAACAACATCTCCACCAAGGTGATCCGCGGCATGCTCGGCAAGCTCAACCTGGAGCCCGACACCGCCAGCAACGGCGAGGAAGCCCTGCAGGCCATGAAGGCGCAGCGCTACGACCTGGTGCTGATGGACTGCGAGATGCCGGTGCTGGACGGCTTCTCGGCCACCCAGCAGCTGCGCGCCTGGGAGGCGGTCAGCCTGCGCCCGCGCACACCGGTGGTGGCGCTGACCGCGCACATCCTGGCCGAGCACAAGGAGCGCGCTCGCCAGGCCGGCATGGACGGGCACATGGCCAAGCCGGTGGAGCTGTCGCAACTGCGCGAACTGATCGAATACTGGGTGGCCCACCGCAAGCCCCACGAGCAGCCCGACAACGCGCCCGTCCCCCACTGATACACTTGCCCAACGCCCCCTTTGCCGCGAGCCCACGCCATGCTCCATGAGTTGTTCAGCGTCTACCTGAAGATGCTCGTGCTCTACAGCCCGTTCTTCGTCCTGTCCTGCTTCATCAGCCTGACCCGCGGCCACTCCAGCAAGGAGCGCAAGCAGCTGGCCTGGCGCGTGGCGCTGGCGGTACTGATCGCCAGCGTGCTGCTGTACCTGTTCGGGCGGGCAATCTTCGGCATCTTCGGCATCACCCCCGACGCGTTTCGCATCGGCGCCGGCAGCGTGCTGTTCATCTCGGCGCTGGGCATGGCCCAGGGCAAGTCGGCGGTCAACACCGACAACGTGCAGCAGGACGTGACCATCGTGCCGTTGACCATCCCGCTGACCGTCGGCCCCGGCACCATCGGTGCGCTGCTGGTGATGGGCGTCAGCCAGCCGCACTGGGACGACAAGCTGCTGGCCATCGTGAGTATCGCCCTGGCCAGCTTCACCGTTGGCCTGGTGCTGTTTCTGTCGCACCGCATCGAACGGCTGCTTGGCGACCAGGGCCTGCAGATCGTCAGCCGGCTGATGGGCCTGTTCGTGTGCGCCCTGGCGGCGCAGATCATCTTCACCGGGATCAAGGGCTACCTGGTGCTCTAGCCCCTACCGGTCCTGGAAGAAACCTTCCGAGAGTGCCCGGGTCTGGGCCAGTACGAACGTGCGATGGCTCGCGTACGCCTGGCGATCGAACAGGTAGCAGCCACCATGGGGCGTCAGGGTCACGTAGCGCCGGTAGGTATCGGTCAGAAAGCCGTGTTCGACGTCCACTTCAAAGCGCATCACCAGCCCGCAGAAACACAGCATGGGCTGGTTGCGTCGATCGGTGAAACAGGGCGTGATCTTGCAGTGCATGGCCTTCTCCACGTCGCGCCTGGGCATGGCCGAAGACTCGAAGTGGCGTCGGGCCTTGGTCTCCAGGTCGAGGTCGCGCAGCGACTGGCTGATCACCTGGTGAAACAGCACCTCGGCGTCCCGCTGTACCACCGTGACCTCGAAGGCACGCACCTGCGCCAGGTCGTGGGCAGCCGTGGACACCGACGACAGAAAGCTGATCAGACGGCAACCATGCCGCAGCAGGCAGGCATGGTGGAACTCATTCCAGGCCTGCGGCGAGGCATGCTGACCAACCGCTTTGCTGGCGTACATCTCGGCGTACACCATCAGGTCCATCATGTCCTGCATGTCGGCAGGGTCCATGCCATCACCGAACGACACCCGGTTGTCGCCGATCACCTGCGAACGTTCAGTGGAGGTCATGGGTGCCCCCTTGTAGCGAGCCGTCGGCCTTGGCCTTGGCCTGCGGCACCACCCGCCTGAGCACAACGGCATCGTCCTCCAGGGCTGCCACCGTCATCTCGCGCAGTCGCGCATACCGCGCAACCGACAACTGCTTGTGGCTGTAGAAGAACAGCGCGTCGCCCGGGCTGTCGACCCCGCAGAACGTCTGGTGCAGAAAGTCCTGCTGAAGCGGCACCACCAGCGCCAGGCTCACAAACAGGCTGAACACCTGGTCTGGCGCAGTACACGCACTGAGCTGGAAGTTGATCGCCGTGCGCTGGCTGGCCTGGGTGTGCGCGAGCACCTGGGCACGAAACAGCTGGCGCGCCGGGTGCTCGTAGGCCAGTTCGCAAATCTGCTCCAGCATGCCGGTCATCTGCCGCACGATGGCCGCAGGCAACTTCTTCTTCAGGTGCCTGGTCACCAGCGCGACGATGCTCAGGTCATCCAGGCCGGCGAACCTGGACACATCGGACTGCACGGTCTGGGTGCTCCACATGAGCTGGCCCAGGCCGTCCACATTGCGCTTGAACCAGGCCCGGGGGTTGGCGGTGACCAGGCCGTCCTGGTTGGCCGACACCTGCGCCAGCAAGTGGGAGTTCAATACATCATCCCTGTCCGGTGCGCTCAACCCGCCGGGAAATGAAATCAGCTGCGCACCATTGACCCATGTCTCGTACTGCATTGCCATGCCTCGACTCCTTGAGGATAGCGGCACCGGCGCCTTGACACCGGTGCCGGTAGAATTACTTCTTCTTGATTTTCCTGAAGAAGTTATCCGAGGAAATACCCATGTAGTCGTGGATGTCGTCTTTGTTGCGCTGATAGACACGTTCGTTCCAGTTGACCATGGTGGCCACCTGAGTGATGTCCATGGTTTCGTTGTCCCACTTCCAGAACAGTGCGCCGCCCTTGTCGGTACGCTTGTTGTATTCAAGCCCGATGAACAGTGTCACGGCTTCGCCGTTATCCGTTTCAAGGCACGGCAGAATGCGGCAACTGTCCTTGCTCGCGCCGGTGCTGTTGTTGTTGAACAGGGTGATCATGTCCTCGTCGCCCTTGAGCTTGTCGAGGGCCCTGGAAACCAGCGGGATCATGGCGGCTGCGTTGCCACCGGCCACCGAGGCGACGATTTCCAGCACCACGCTGTCCATGGTGATGTCGCGCTTGCTGGTGTTGTAGCTCTGACGGTCCGAACTGGTCATGAACCAGCCGGCGTGCAGCATGGCCTCCCGGTAGGCTGCCAGCCATTGCAGGGGCTGCTCCTGGATACTGCCCGAGGTGTTGGCCACCATCTCGGCGAACAGGGTGGCGTCCTTGGCCATCTGGCGCTTGTCCGCCGACAGCTTGTCGGCAAAGGTCAGAATCGTCGGGCCTTCGCTGGTCATCAGTGCCACTTCGCCCGCTTCGTCATCGAGCCCTTCACTGGCCAGCAGCCCGCGCATGGACAGCGGCGAATGCTGAAGATCCGGTACTTCCAGGTTGCTGAAGAATTCAGCGCTTTTTTCCGCGCAGGGAAACACAGTCGAGTTATCCATAACATCATCCTTGTTCAGTTTTGGTTTGCCGCGGCACAGCCAGGCCACTGCAAACTATCACCGGGCCTGCATGAAAAAAGGTGCGCCCGTTTCCAGGCGCACCTTTCTTTCCCTACGAGACCCTGTGGCTATCCAGGGCGGCCGGCGCCATACCAACGCGGCGTGTACACCCACTCGCCACCGTCGGCACGCGCGAAGGTGCAGGTGGTGGACGACCCCACCAGCACCATGGTGCGCATGTCCACCTGCTCTGGCGTCAGCTCGCCCAGGGTCAGGGTGCGCAGGGTCTGGCCGGGGCGGCCGATGTCACGGCCCAGCACCACCGGGGTGGCTGGCGTTCGGTGCTGGCGCACGATCTCCAGGGCACGCCCCAGCTGCCAGGGCCGCGAGCGCGAGATCGGGTTGTAGAAGGCCAGCGCCAGGTCGGCCTGGCAGGCGAGGTCCAGGCGTTTCTCGATGATGTCCCAGGGCTTGAGGTTGTCCGACAGCGACAGCACGCAGAAGTCATGCCCCAGCGGCGCACCGGCCTGCGCGGCGGTGGCCAGCGAGGCCGAGACGCCCGGCAGCATCTGCAGCTCGACGCTGTGCCACTGCGGGTCCGTCGACTCGTGCAAGGCTTCGAGCACCGCCGCTGCCATGGCGAACACGCCCGGGTCGCCCGACGACACCACCACCACCGAGCGGCCTTGCGCGGCCAGCTCGAAGGCATGCCGTGCGCGCTGCATTTCTTCGCGGTTGTCGGTGCAGTGCAGCACCTGATCGGCGCGGAACGGGCCGGCCATGCGCACATAGGTTTCATAACCCAGCACGTCATTGGCGCGTGCCAGCTCGGCCTTGACCGCCGGCACCATCAGGTCGGCGGCGCCCGGGCCCAGGCCGATCACCGCCAGGCGGCCACGGGCGCGCCCGATCCGTTGCGGGTCGATCGGCTGGCCGGC
>NZ_VXCV01000015.1:0-113057 GCF_052850635.1 Pseudomonas sp. 1176_21 | reverse complement strand
CGCTGTAGAACGTCTTGAATCCCCACCCCAACCCCGCTAATCTTGCGACGTCGCTGTCAATCCAGCGACCGGGCGTCGCGGCCCGCTAATGCAAAAGGCGCTACAGCGCCCCACCACTACAAATTGCAGGCGCTTTTTTTGTGCCTGCTTTCTGTGTAATGGCGGCTGTGCGTGGGAGACCTTCGGGTCTGCCGAGTTCCTTTTGCCTCGGTCCGCGAACCCGCGTACAGCTGCCACCCCATTCGCGTCGCGGCGAACGGTGGCAGCTCCACTGCAGAAGGAGCACCACAATGAGTAAAATCGTTCCCGATCCGCCAGCTACTCCCCGCCGCAAACCCACCTACACCGCCTTCGGCTGTTGCAACGGCAATCACCCGCCCCTGTTTTCAGTCTGCGAAGGCATCGAGCTGGAAGACGCCCTGGTTCACCTGTCGCTCCAGATCCAATGCGCCAAGGACACCACCGCCCAAGCCTGCGAACGCGCCGACGAGCAGTTCAAGACGCTGCTGATCGCCGCACAGCAATCGCTGGAAATGAGCACCGTACTGATCGACACCGTGCTGGACGGCATGGAAGCAAACGCGACACCCGAGTAACGACGCAACACACGGGCCGCACACGCGGCCTACCGAGCTCGCTCCGCCCACCAAAACCCCACCTGCCCCCCAACATCACGCACTCTCCCCTTGCTGTCCACGGCCCACTGGCACTAGGATGCGACAAATTCTCAAATGCACCTGGCTATCATGCTGAGGTTTTCCGTGTCGTCGCCATCCACTTCCCCCACCCCTCACGCCGATGTTCGTGCGCTGTACATCAACCATCACGCCTGGTTGCTGGGCTGGTTGCGCAAGCGCATGCGCCACGGCGACCACGCGGCGGACCTGGCCCATGACATCTTCGTGCACATCCTCGGCAAGCCGGAGCAGCTGCAGCAGTTGCGTCAGCCGCGTGCCTGGTTGAGCACCGTGGCCCACGGGCTGCTGGTGGATCGCGTGCGTCGCCAGCGGGTCGAGCGGGCGTATCTGGAGGCCATCGCACACCTGCCCGAAGCCGAGGTGCCGTCGCCCGAGTCGCAGCTGATACTGCTGGAAACCCTGGCCCGTGTGGACGCCCTGCTCAACGGCCTGCCGCCCAAGGTGCGCATGGCCTTTCTGCTGTCGCGCCTGGAGGGCCTGAGCTACAAGGAGATCGCCGAGCGCCTGGCGGTAAGCCTGAGTTCGGTGGAGAAGTACATGGCCAGCGCCATTCGCCATTGCTACCTGGCCCAGCGATGAGCCGCCCGCCATTGCCCGAACTGCCCGACAACGTGCTGGACCAGGCCATCGGCTGGCTGGTGCGCATCGAGTCCGACGGCGCCAACCCGCAGCTGCTGGAGGCCTGCCAACGCTGGCGTCAGGCGCACGCGCTGCATGAGGTGGCCTGGCAAGCGCTGCAGAAAAGCGATGCCACCTTCCAGGGCCTGGCCGCACTGCCCGGCTCGGTGGCGCGGGACACACTGCAACGCCTGCAAGGCGGTCGTCACAGCCGGCGTCAGGCGCTCAAGCTGCTGGGCGTGGGGCTGCTGGCCAGCGGCGTTACCGGCTGGTCGATGCGTGACAGCACGCTGGTGCCCTGGGGCGCGGACTACGCCACCGAGGTGGGCGAGCGCCGTCAGTTTTTGCTGGACGACGGCACCCGCCTGCAACTGAACACAGCCAGTGCAGTGGACGTGCAATTCACCGCCCAGCGCCGGTTGATCGTGCTGCGGCGCGGCGAAATCTTTATCGACACCGGCAAGGACGCCGCCACGGCGGGCGGGCGTCGCAGCTTCTGGGTCAGCACGCGGCATGCGCAGTTGCAGGCCATCGGTACGGCCTTTGCGGTGCGTGATGAAGCCAGCGGCACGCGGTTGCGGGTCGAGGATGGGGTGGTGGCGATTCAGGGCAAGGGCCAGCCGGTGATGGTTGCCGCCGGGGAGCAATACCTGATCGATGCAATCGGCAGCCAGCGGGTCGAAACCAGCCCCCTCAATGCCAGCGCCTGGGCGCGCGGGCAACTGGTGGCCAAGCGCATGCAACTGCGCGAGCTGACCGCAGAACTGGCGCGCTATCGCCACGGCTGGCTGCGCTGCGACCCGGCCATCGCGCACCTGGAGGTGTCGGGCGTGTTCCAGCTCGATGACATCGACCAGGCCCTCAGCGCCCTGAGCGATTCGCTGCCGGTGCGGGTGGAACGCTTTACCCCGTTATGGACCCGTATCGTCGCCCGGTAAGGCTGATGAGAAGAAATCTCAAAAACTTTTACGGGTTTTGCCGCCCTCTTCGACAGACAGGCAATACACCTCGTCATTCGAAAGGAGCACGCCGTCCATGTCTTCTGCTTTTATCCCCACCCGGCCTTTGCAGCGCAGCGTGCTGGCACTGACCCTGCGCAGTATGTTGCTGGCCGGTGCCACCAGCGTGTCGCTGGCCAGTGCGGCCGCGCAGGCCGCCGAGGCAAGCAGCCGCCACTACGAGCTGGCGGCCGGCCCGCTGGAAGAGTCGCTCAACAGCTTTGCCCAGGTGGCCGGCATCAGCCTGCCGTTCGACCCGGCGCTGGTGCAGGGCAAGCGCGCCCCGGCACTGCGTGGGGACTATGCCGTGCAGGATGGCCTCGAACGCCTGCTGGCCGGCAGCGGCCTCACGGTTACCCGCACCGCAAGCGGCAATTACCTGCTGATTGCCCGTAGCCAAAACGGCGATGCCCTGGAACTGGGCGCCACCACCATCAGCGGCCTGGGCCTGGGCTCGACCACCGAGCACAGCGGTTCGTACACCACCGGCGCCATGCAGACCGCCACCAAGCTGCCGCTGTCGCTGCGCGAAACACCGCAGTCGGTCACGGTGATTACCCGCCAGCGCATGGACGACCAGGGCATGCGCAGCCTCGACGACGTGGTGCAGGCCACGCCCGGGCTGCGCCTGTCGGCCGCGCGCCCGGCCAACAGCGAGTTCTTCGCCCGCGGCTTCCCCATCACCAACCTGATGTTCGACGGCCTACCCACCACCTACAACGCCGACTGGGTGGCCACCGCCGACCTGGCCCCCTATGACCGCGTCGAAGTGGTGCGCGGCGCCACCGGCATGATGCAAGGGGCCGGCAACCCGTCGGCCGCCATCAACATGGTGCGCAAGCGCCCTACCCAGGCGTTCCAGGCCAGCGTGACCGGCAGCGCCGGCAGCTGGGACAACTACCGCAGCGAGCTGGATGTGTCCGGCCCGCTGAACGACAGCGCCAGCGTGCGTGGCCGCATCGTCGGCGCGTACAACGACAAGGGCAGCTATCAGGATTACGCCGGGCGCGAGCGCGGGGTGTTCTACGGCATCAGCGAGTTCGACCTCACCGACAGCACCACCCTGACCGTGGGGGCGTCCGACCAGAACGACAATAACAACATCAACTGGGGCGGCCTGCCGGTGAACCCCGATGGCAGCCACATGGGCTTTTCTCGCTCCAAGACCTTCGGCTACAGCTGGTCGCACCAGGACGTCGAGAACAAGACGGTGTTCGTCGAGCTCGACCAGCGCTTCGACAACGACTGGCGCCTTCACCTGGGCGCGTCGAAAAACTGGTCCGAATTCAAGATGATGGGCGGCGTGCTGGAGCGCAACAACGACGCCACCTACCGCCAGCGCATCTTCAACCAGAACCGCGACTTCGATCAGTCCACCTACGATGTCTACGCCACAGGCCCGTTCACACTGCTGGGGCGCGAGCATGAACTGGTGGTCGGCGCCAGCAAGCGCCAGCTCAAGACCGAAGCCACCGGCGGCACGGTGTTCGTCGATGTGCCGGACATCAACCGCTTCAATCCGGGTGGGCTGGCCAGACCGAACGTGCCGGACATCTACTCCATCGACGACAAGGTCGATCAGGAAGGCCTCTACCTCACCACGCGCTGGAACCTGGCCGACCCGCTGAAGGTGATACTCGGTGCGCGCCTGGACTGGTACGACGCCACGGCCATCTATGACCAGATCAACGACCAGTACTACACCTCGGGCAAGACCAAGGTGGTGCGCAACGTCACCCGTTATGCCGGGGTTATCTATGACCTGGACGACAACCATTCGGTGTATGCCAGCTACACCGATATCTTTCAGCCGCAGACCGAGAAGGACGGCCAAGGCAAAGGCATTGAGCCTATTACCGGCGAAAACTACGAAGTGGGTATCAAGGGTGAGTATTTTGGCGGCGCGCTGAATGCCAGTGCTTCGCTGTTCCAGATCGACCAGCTCAACCGCGCGGCCGAGGTGGCGGATGCAAGCCTGTGCAAGGTCATCCCGGTGGGTAGCTACGGGTGCTATGAAGCGGCCGGCAAGGTGCGCAGCCAGGGCATCGAGTTCGAGATCAATGGTGCGCTGACGCCCAACTGGCAAGTGGGCGCCGGCTATACGTTCGCCCAGGCCAAGTACGAGAAGGATGCCGACAAGGCCAAGGAAGGCCGGCTGTTCGACACCGACCTGCCGCGTCATATGTTCAAGGCCAGTACCACGTACCAGTTGCAGGGTGATCTGAAGCAGTGGCGTGTGGGGGCCAACCTCTATAGCCAGAGCGCGACCTTCAACAAGGGCAGCAATGTGTTCGGCAACTACCATGTCGAGCAGGAGGCGTATGCGCTGGTCGGGTTGATGGCGGGTTACCAGGTCAACAAGCATCTGGACACGCAGTTGAACATCAACAACGTGTTCGACAAGAAGTACTACCAGGGCATCGCCAGCAACTCCACGTGGAGCCCATATGACGTGTTTGGCGACCCGCGCAACTTGATGGTTACGGCGAAGTACAGCTTCTGATGATGCGCCGGGGTCAGCGTGATTGCCGGCATATGCAGATTGACTGATGCACCGTGCATTCAGGCGTTGCGACCGCTTCGCGCTCGATTCGCGGGTCAAGCCCGCTCCCACGCCCTGCGGGCAGAAGCGGATTATGCATGGCTCGATGATCTGCTTCGGGCCGCCAGGCCGTGGGAGCGGCCTTGCCCCGCGATCTGGTGCGCAGCGCCAGTAAAACCTGCACGTGCGGTTTGCCTGATACACCGCGCACTCAGGCGTTGCGACCGCTTCGCGCTCGTTCGCCGGCAACGCCGGCTCCTACACCCTGCGGGCAGATTCTGCCTCTGGTCGCCAGGGCGTAGGAGCGGGCCTTGCCCCGCGATCTGGTGCGCAGCGCCAGTAAAACCTGCACGTGCGGTTTGCCTGATACACCGCACACTCAGGCGTTGCGACCGCTTCGCGCTCGTTCGCCGGCAACGCCGGCTCCTACGCCCTTCGGGCAGACTCCGCCTCTGGCCGCCAGGCCGTAGGAGCGGGCTTGACCCGCGATCTGGCGCGCAGCGCCAGCAAAACCTGCACGTGCAGTTCGCGTGATACACCGTGCATGTAGACCTCTGGCAGACTCCGCCTCTGACCGCCAGGCCGTAGGAGCGGGCCTTGCCCCGCGATCTGCCGCGCAGCGCCAGCAAAACCTGCGAACGCGCCCTCAAAGCCCCCCACGCACAACGCTCACGCTTGCAGCGCAACCTTTAGTAAACTCGCCCCACCGGCAATGCCGGCAAGGCTCAGCAGAACACCTGCAACCTCCCCGCCATCGCACCGCTTTCAAGCATCTACAGGCCCAGCAGAACCATGAACCGCCAAAAGAAGATCAAGCAGATACTCAAGGCCAACGCCAAGAAGGCCAGCGCCAAGCTGGCCCCCAAAAGCAAACCCAAATACATCTGCAAGGCCGACCGACTGAAGCTGGCTGCAGAAGCCGCCGAAACCCCGCCCCCCGCCGCCGAAAGCTGAGCCACACCTGTCACGCAGCGCCCGCCTGCTGCGTTATCCACTCGATGAACGCCTGCACCTGCGCCCGCTTCAAGGCCTCTTTGCGCGTTACCAGGTAGTACGCAAATCGCGACGGCCACGGCCTGTCCAGCGCCACCACCAGCCTGCCGTTGTGCAGATCTTCCTGGGCATGATTGTCCTGCACCAGGGCGATGCCCTGCCCGCTCGCCGCCGCGCGCAGCAGCAACAGGTCTTCATCGTAACTGGCACCGCGCTGGCTACGGCTGTCAGCCTCCACGCCATGCGCTTGCAGCCACAGCAGCCAATCCGCTCGCTCGGTGTCGTGCAGCAACGGGTAGTTCAGGCAATCCTGCGGGCTGTTGATCGGCGGCCCCTCGGCCAGCAGCCGAGGGCTGGCCACCGGTAGCAGCACCGGCGCCATCAGTGGGATCGACTCCAGCCCCGGGTACTGGCCCAGGCCATGGCGCAGCGCAATGTCGATGCGCTCGCGCTGGAAATCCACCAGCCTTGCCGACGCCTCCACCCGCACTTCGATGCCAGGATGCCGGGCACTGAAGTCACCCAGGCGCGGCACCAGCCAGGTGGACGCGAACGACGGCACGGTGCTGATGGTAAGCGTTTGCTCGTGGGTGAACGACTCAAGTTCGAGCAGCGCGTTCTCGATCTGCCCAAAGCCCCGCGACAACCCGGGGAAAAGACGTGCGCCGGCATCGCTGAGCTGCACCCCATGCCGCCCCCGTAGCAGCAGCGTGACGCCCAGACGGTCTTCCAGCTGGCGGATCTGCTGGCTGATGGCGCCGGGGGTGACGCCCATGTGCTCGGCCGCCGCCTTGAGGCTGCCCAGCCGTGCAGCTTCGGTAAAGGCGCGCAGCGCCAGCAAGGGTAGAACGGCGCCCATGGCGTATTCCCTGGTTTAGAAAATCTAACGTCAAAGCGCAGGACTAATCGTTTTTGTCCCAGGCAATCACTCACTAGCATGGCACCCACACCACGCAACAAGCATTAGTCTGCCTGAGGTATTTGCCCTGTGTCCGATCCTGACCTGATTCTCTACACCGACAGTTCGCCAAACGGCTTCAAGATCACCATCGCCCTGGAAGAAATGGACCTGCCCTACAGCCTGCGCCATGTGCGCATCGATGAGGGCGAGCACCAGCGGCCCGAGTTTCTTGCGCTCAACCCGCACGGTCGCATTCCGGTGCTGATCGACCGCGCCACTGGCATCACCCTGTTCGAGTCCGCCGCCATCCTGCTGTACCTGGCGGACAAGAGCGGCCAGTTGCTTGGCCACGACGCTCCCGAGCGCTGGGCATGCATCACCTGGCTGATGTTTCACAGCGCCAGCATGGGGCCGTTGCTGGGCCAGCGCGTGCACTTCGAATGCTTCGACAGCGGGCCCAACCCTGCCGCCATCCAGCGTTACAGGACCCTCACCGAAGCCACCTTCGTCACCCTCGATCAGCACCTGGCAAACCAGCCGTGGCTGGGTGGCGCCACCTATTCGATTGCAGACATAGCCACCTTCGCCTGGCTGCATATCGCGCAGCTGGTGGGCTTCGACTTCAGCCAGCAGCCCTGGTTGAGCCAATGGTACGCGCAGGTAGAGCAGCGCCCTGCGGTACAACGCGGCATCCGCCTGCCCGCCCCTGCCACCGGCCCATGAACCCCGACACCAAGGAACAGGCATGAACACCATGACCCACCCCACTGCACCCGCCGTCACCTGCGGCGCGAACGCCGAAGCCTTCGCCCACCACCCCGGCTACCGGCGCATGTTCGCCGCCGATCACCTGACACTGGGCATCTTTCTGCCACTGCGCTTCTACCAGGGCGACATGGCGGTGCTTCACGCCCAGGCGCAGCATGTGAGCGAGATCGAGCGCCTGGGCTTTGCTGCCGTATGGGTGCGCGACGTGCCCTTGTTCGACCCGGCCTTCGGCGATGCCGGCCAGGTGTTCGACCCCTTCGTGTACCTGGGCTACCTGGCCGCCCATACCCGGCACATCGCGCTGGTCACCGGCAGCGCCATCTTCACCTTGCGCCACCCCATCGACCTGGCCAAGTCTGCCGCCAGCCTCGATCGCCTGTCGGGCGGCCGGTTGGTGATGGGCATCGCGTCGGGGGACAGGGCCGTGGAGTTCCCCGCCTACGGCCTGGCCCATGACCAGCGCGGTGAGCGCTTTGCCCACAGCGTGGACTACTTTCGGCAATTGCTGGCGCAGGGCCCTGCGACCCTCCGCTCGCCGCTGGGCCAGATGAACGGCACGCAGCTACTGCCACAACCGGTCACCGGGCGCATTCCGCTGATTGTGACGGGGTCGTCGCGTCAGTCCCTGCAGTGGCTGGGTGAGCAGGCCGATGGCTGGCTGACCTACCCGGACGCCACCCACACGGCGCAGGGCCCGCTTCGCCTGGCAGAAAAGGTTCGGGCGTGGCGCTCGCAGATCCCCCACGGCGGGTTTCGCCCGCACATGACCAACGAGTGGATCGACCTGGACGAAGACCCCGACTTCCCGCGCACGCCGTTGCAAGGTGGGTACGTTCTCAAGACCGGGCGCAACGGGCTGATCGCGTTGCTTGGCGAATGGAAGGCAGCGGGCGTCAATCATGCGGCGCTGGGCATTCAGATGGCCCGGCGGCCGGTTGACGAGGTCATTCAGGAATTGGCCGAAGAAGTGTTGCCGCTGTTCCCCACCTTGCAAGGGCCAGCGCCGCTGGCCCAGGGGTGGTAGCACTTATCCGGCGCAGGGGTAGCCCGTTTCGACAGCCGAGGCCACCGCCTCGGCAAAGTCCAGGTCCGGGTTGAGCGCGTCCACCAGGTCGGCGGTCAACGGGGTGTGGTCGTAGAGTTGCTGCACCGCCGCCAATGGCACGGCCTGCTCGTAGTACCACTGGGCAAACTCCACGTAGCCACTGGCCGGTTCGATCAGCAGCGCCAGAAACTCCACCGAGCCATCGTCGAGGTGGTCCGTTGTGACGTTCGGCGCTGCCACCTTCTGCCAGGCCGCGTCGTCAGGGCTTCTCCAGTAGCAGTAGCTCAGCCAGTCCATACTGAAGGCCGCTTCGTTGAGAAAGGCGGCAAAGGCCGGCGGCACTTGTTGCTGTACGGCCTCGACGAGACGGCTGTCGCCGGCTAACGGGGATTCATGCGCAATCCCCTTGATGGCCGCGCCGAACGGCCCGAAGTGCACAAACCATTCATCGCCCGAGCCATTGCGCATCGACGCCATTTCCTCACCGTCGAACCAGCTCGCGTTGTAGCTGAAATAGCGGTATTCCCATTCGGGGGAGACGATGGCATCGAGCATGGCCAGGGCCTTGGCGCGCTGGCGCAGCGTGGCGATGTCCGGGAGTGTTGCGGGGTCAAGGGGAATCAAGGCGGGCATGAGTGCTTCCGAAGGTCGACGAATTGGGGTGGCGATGGTGATTCAAGCCAGGCTGACAGTACCCGCTTCTCCCGTGCGTGTGTCATATGCGACCAGGGCTTGCCGGGTGGCGTCGGCAGTGCAAACGCGCTCGCCATTCGGGTTCCAGACCGCGGACTGGCCTGCACCGATGAAGTTGTCGGCGGGGCCTACGCAGTTGGCCATGATCACGGTCATGCCATGCTTGCGGGCCATTGCCGGGTAATGGTTGCAGGCCAGGTCCACGCCCTTCTGCGACTTGGCCACGCTGGCCAGGTACACCTGGGCACCTGCCGCGGCGGCCTGGGATGCATGGGCGGGTTGCAAGGATTCATAGCAGATCGCGGGCACCAGAACATGCCCGCCCTGGCGGAACACCTGCTGCTGGGTACCAGGCGTGAAGAATGGCAGTTCGTCGGCGTGCAGAAGCTGCTTGGAATACACCGCACGTGGCAGCCCTGGCTGGAAGGCGATCATGCTGATCTGGGTGCCCTCCCTCCCCTGGGTTGGCGCACCCACGGCGATGAGCAGGGTGTAGCGATCGCTCAAGGCCTGGAACGCATCGAGGCGGCTGTCGGTGGGCGCCATCGCCAAGCCACCGGCCAGTTCGGGTTCGTAGCCGGTCAGCGAAAGTTCGGGGAAGACCACCGCATCGGCTCCCTGGCTTGCGGCGGCGTGGATAGCGCCGATGTGTTGGGCGAGGTTCTTTTCGACATCCCCCGGGGTGGCCGAGATTTGCGCAGCGATCAGCTTCATTCGAGTCTCATGTCCCTTTGTCGACGCGGGCCTATGCTGCACCAACATCGTTACCTTGGAAAGTGTGCGGTGTCGCATCGCAGGTTCTGCTGGCGCTGCGCGCCAGATCGCGGGGCAAGGCCCGCTCCTACAGGCTGGGCACCTGCAACCCGACCTTCACCCGGTCCAGCGCCACAATGGTCTTGAACCAGGTGACATTGGCGTTCTCGGCAAACAACCGCCGCGCCAACGCCTGGTACTCCTGCATGCTGGCCACGGTCAGCACCAGCACGAAATCCACCTCGCCAGTGACGTAGTAGCACTGCTGCACTTCAGGCACCGCAAAGTGCGCCTTCATGGCCTCCAGCGCATCGAGGCTGGTGCGCTCGGCCATCACCTCCACGATGATGGTGATCGGCCGACCCACCGCAGTAGGGTCGACGACGGCGACATTGGCGGTGATGACGCCCCGCTCCTCCATGCGCTTGATGCGCCGCTGCACCGCCGCCGTGGACAGGTTGACCTGCTCGGCCACCAACCGCAGCGGCACGGTGTTGTCGCGCTGCACCAGGTCAAGAATGGCGCGGTCGAACTTGTCCAGCGGCTCAGCCGCTACATCGTGAATGGCCATGGAAACCCTGCGAGAAATTTTCTCGAAAACTACCAGAAATCCGCGCCCCTTTATCTGACAGCGAGAAATATTATCGAGCCCCAGCCTGCAGCCGCAGCCCTGGTCGGGACTTACACAGGATATTGCTCGCATGCTCGCACTGTTTCATCTGTCGCCCGTGCTGCTGGTCACGGCCATGCTGGTGGTACTGCGCCGCCCACCCGTGCACGCCGCCATCGCCGGTACGCTGCTGGTAATGGTGCTGTGGCTGGTCGGTGCTGCCGATACGTGGCGCCTGGGCAGCCTGGTGGCGGCCGCCCAGGACACTGCCGTGCTGTTTGCCAGCACCGCGTTCGTGATCGTACCGGGGCTGGCCTTCGTGATCTTCATCGAGCGCCTGGGCGTGAACCTGGCATTCAGCCAGTGGGTACGCTCGCTCGGGCTCGGGCGCGGCGACCAGGTGGTGTTCATCGTGCTCGGGCTGGCCCCGTTGCTCGAAGCCATGACCGGCTTTGGCGTGTCGTTGATCGCCACCGTGCCGCTGCTGCTCAGCCTGTTCGACCGCCGGGTGGCGCTGCGTATCGCGTTGGCCGGCATGGCGATCATGCCGTGGGGCACGCTGGGCCTGGCATCGGTGATCGGCGCTTCCCTGGCCCATCTGGACGCTGCGGCGCTGGCAGCCACCTCGGCACTGACCAGCGCACCGGTGTTTCTCGCGCTCGGGGCGATGGCACTGTACCTGGCCGAGGTTCGCACCTTGCGCGAATGGACGGTGCTGGGCGCTGGCTGGCTGGTATTCGTGGGGGTGCTCTACAGCAGCAGCCGCGGGTTGGGGCCGGAGGTAGCCGGCGTGGCGGCGGGCCTGGTGAGCGCAGCCGCCGTACTGGCCAACGGGCTGTGGCGCCTGCACAACCACGGCGGCACACGCGGGGCGCGACAATGGCCGCGCCAGGCGTGGCCTTACCTGGTGCTGATCACCAGCATCGTCGCACTCAAGGCGCTGTGGGCCATCACCGGCTGGCAGAACCTGTGGGTCGTCCAGGGCGCGCAGGTCACCTGGAAGCCGCTCGCCTCGCCGGGCGTGGCACTGATCCTGGTGCTGGTGGGCCTGGGGTTTCACCCGCGAAGCGCACCGTCCCTGCCGGGGCCGGGTACCCGCATCGGCACCGCACTGCTGGCCCGGGCGAAGCGGCCCCTGCTGACGATCTTCTTTTTTCTCGCCATGTCGCAGTTGATGGTCAAGGCCGGCTTTCTGGCGGGCCTGATGCAGCTGCTGACCGGCCTGGCACCGTCCACCGCCTCGTTGCTGGTCGCCCTGCTGGGCGGGTTGTCCGGCTACATGACCGGCTCGAACGTGGGCGGCAATGCGATCTTCATGCCCGCCATCGCCATGCTGCCCGAACACGGCCGCCTGTTGCTCGCGGCGGTGCAGAACAGCGCGGCGGGGCATGCGGCGCTGGGCTCGCTGTCGATCGTGATGCTGATCCTGGGCCTGGCCAGAACCAGCACCAGTGAAGAAGGCGAACTGGTGCGCTTCGGCTTTGCGCTGGTGTGCCTCAACACGGCACTGGTCGCGCTGGCTGCGGGGTTACTGAGCGTCTGGCTGGGCTAGTCAGGCAACCACCATCACCACCAGCACCACCCCCAGCAGGGCCAGGTAGCACTTCACATGCAGCGCGTCGGGCATGCGCCCGATCCACGGCGCGGCCAGGCGAATGCCGCACCACGAGCCAAGCACCAGCACGGCCAGGGCACGCACGTCGATATAGCCGGCAAACCAGGGCCCCAGCACTTCGGTGCGCCACGCAAGCACGGCGTAGGCGGCAGTACCGGCAATCGCCATCGGCAGCGACAGCGGGTTGGCCGACGCCGTCGCCACGGCCATGCTCGCCCCACGCCTGCGCATCAGCGGCACGCTCATCACGCTGCCGCCTACACCCAGGAATGCGGCCACGGCGCCCATGCCGACACCGATCACGGCGCTGGATCGACGGCCCAGCGGGCGCATGCCATCGCTTGTGCTCACGGTAAACCCCGGGCGCAACACGGCATCAAGAATGGTCAGGCCAAGGTAGCCGATGAACAGCCAGCGTATCCACGCCCCTTGCACCTGCGTGGCGGCCCATGCGCCCAGCACTGCACCCAGCGCAACGTAACCCAGCAACGGCCGCACCACAGGCCACTGCAAGGTGCGCGCACGGGCATGGCGCAAGGTCGAAAGGCCTGCGCCGAAGATCATCGCCGCCGTGGAGGTGGCCACGGCGATATGCATCGCGGCCTCGCCGATGGCCGACCCCGGCGCATGGCTCACACTGATAAGGGTGAACAGCAGCGGCACCGCCACAAAGCCGCCACCAAAGCCGAACAGCACAGTCGTCACACCGGCTACCACACCGAACGCACACAGCAGAAACCAGAACATGCATCGCTTCCAACACAAGGGGGAGCCACACGTTAACGGCCAGACATGTGGCCAGCCCTCGCGAATTGGCCAATAATCCTCGCGTTCCGGCCAAGGTGCTTCACATGCTCAATATTCCGCTCGCCAGCGTCGACGCCGTCGCCCGCCCGGTGCTCGCCATCGGTACCGACTACCCGCCCGACACACTGCTGCCCACCCATGTGCATCGGCGCGCACAGTTTCTGTATGGCATGAGTGGCCTGATGGAGGTCCAAACCCAGGACGGCAGCTGGGTGATTCCGCCCGGTAGCGGGGTGTGGATACCCGCCGGCAAGCCGCACCAGGTGCTGATGCGCGGGGTGAGCACCCGCAGCCTGTACATAGAGCCGGCGCAGCCGGTGCGTGATACCTCGCAGTGCCAGGCCCTGGTGGTCTCGCCCCTGCTCCACCACCTGTTGCTGGCCACGGCGCACGTACCCGCTCTGTATGAAACACACGGTCGCGACGGGCATCTGATTCAGTTGGTACTGCACGAGCTGCGCAGCGCGCCGAGCCTGGCGCTGTTCGCACCCTTGCCAAACGACCCGCGGCTGGCCGAACTATGTCGCAACTTCCTGCGCCAACCCCGCATCGACACCAGCGCCGAGTCCTGGGCAAGTGCCCTGCATTGCAGTGCAAGAACCTTCAGCCGCCTGTTCCGCCAACAAACCGGGCTTTCATTCGGCACCTGGCGCCAGCAGGCCTGCCTGATGGCTGCCGTCACCCGCCTGGCGGCCGGCGCCTCGGTCACACGGGTCGCGCTGGAGCTGGGCTACGACAGCCCCAGCGCCTTTTCCAGCATGTTCCATCGTCAATTGGGCGCCCCGCCCAGTGTTTACCTGGCCACGCTCGACCAGTGCGGCCCAGGGCACGCGGTGGTCTAACTCAGGTATTCAGGGCCGGCTTTGAGCCCAGGCGCCAGCCCAGGTTCATGCCGGCCGCCGCCAGCAATATGGCCAGCGCCCCGGCTGCCTGCAGCCCGCTGAGGGGGTGATCGAAGGCCAGCCAGTCGACCAGGATGGCCACCGCCGGGTACAGAAACGACAGGGCGCCGATCAGCGCCGTGGGCAGTTTCTGGATGGCGCCGTACAGCAGGGTCGACATCAGCCCGGTATGCACCGCGCCAATGGTCAGCAGGTAGGCCCAGGCCTGGGGCTGCGCGGTCATGTCCGGCACCTGCGCCCAGGGCCAGAGCATGGCCGCGCCCACCAGCAGCTGCACCAGCACGATCAGGTGCGGCGGCACGCCCTGCAGGCGCTTGGCGATGATCGCCGCAATCGCGTACAGCAAGGCCGACGCCAGCGCGAGCATCACACCTATCAGGTAGTTTTCCCCGGCCGCCCCCGTCTTGGCCGTCACAATCAGCAGCATGCCGACAAACGCCAGGCCCAACCAGCCTGCACCACTGGCCGAAATCCGCTCGCCGAACAGCAGCACGCCCAGCCCCACCAGCATGAAGGGTTGCGTGTGGTAGACCACCGTGGCCACCGCGATGGAGGCCTGGCTGTAGGCGCTGAACAGCAGCAGCCAGTTACAGGCCAGCGCAACGCCACCCAGCAGCATCCACCCCCACTGCGCGCGGGTCGGGCGCAGCGTGCCAAACACCCCCAGCGCCCAGCACGCCAGGGCCATCACGGCGGCGCCGAACAGGCAGCGCCAGAACACCATCGACGAAGGCGACTGGCCCGACTGCACCACGAACCAGCCGACAGTGCCAGAAATGCACATGGCGGTAACCATTTCGAGGGTGCCGCGTGAACGTGCATTCATGGCGCGCGGTGTCCCGTCGAGGTAAAAACAGAAGGCTGTGCCATCGAACAAAATCCATCAAAACGAACAAGTGGGTGCCATAATGTCCGCCGCCCTCTCTCCCAGTCAACTCATAACGAACAAATGACCATTATATCGAACGATGCGCCGATCATGATTCTGGCCCAGGCCATCAGGCGCGAGCGCTTGCAGTCGGGGATGTCCGTCAGCGATCTGGCGCGCCGCGCCGGCGTGGCCAAATCTACGCTGTCGCAGCTGGAGTCCGGCCTTGGCAACCCCAGCATCGAGACCCTGTGGGCGCTGGCCACGGCATTGGGCATTCAGGTCACGCGGTTCTTCGAGCAGCCGGCGCAGACGGTCACGGTGATTCGCGCAGGCGAAGGTGCGGCGCTCAAGGCCGACGACGCCGACTACGCGGCGACCCTGCTCGCCGACTGCCCGCCCGGCATACGCCGGGACCTGTACCGCGTGCATGCCCAGCCCGGGCAGCCGCACCATTCCCAGGCGCACCCGGCGGGCACTTTCGAGCATGTATTCGTGTGCCAGGGGGCCGCCAGCGCAGGCCCGGCCAGTGCACCGGTGCTGTTGCATGCCGGCGACTACCTGCGCTACCCGGCCAACCAGCCCCATGTGTTCGAAGCCTTGGAGCCCGATACCGTTGCTGTCATGCTGATCGAGCACAGCTGAAGCAACTGCCTGCCCTATCCCTCAGGACCCCCACCCCCATGACCAACCACAGAATCGAGCTGTCAAACGGATGGATCGCCGAGTTTGCCAACCAGGGCGAGTTCCGCATGGATGCCGAAGGCTGGAACCTGGTGCTGCACGGGCCGCAGGGGCAATCCATCCAGTACTTCAACGACCAGATCGTGCTGGTGAACGATGACGACGGCACGCAGGCCAAGGCGTGCCTGCAGCTGTCGGAGGATGGCGTCTACGGTTACCTGAGCACCTCGGTGGGCACCGGCTGGGTGATCGACTTTGCCCGCGGCATGCTTGCCCCGCACCGGGTGGATATTCGTCACTACCACGACGGCTACGACGAGAGCATCGCATTGACCGAGCAGCCGGCCTTCCAGCGTGCACGCCAGTACATTCAGGTGAAGGGGCGATTCGTGTACCTCACCTTCCCGTTCATCCGCGAGGCGGAGTTCCCCAAGGTGTGGGAGCAGTACGTGGCGATCCGTCGGCGCCAGCTGGACGAGCTGTACTTTCGCAATTGAACCCTGCCGCGTGCCGGCGCCCTAGGCACCTGCCGCAGCCAGGTTGCCGGGGTCGCCCTCGGCCAACAGCTGCGCCATGCGTTCACGCGCCGCTGCGTTCGGCAACACCCCGGTGGTCATGCCTTCCAGCACGGTTTCGCCCTGCGCGTTGACGATGCTCAACTGCGCCCGCGCATGCCCGCGCTCGTCCTTGTCCACGATCAGCCAGTGGCAGGTGATTGCATCGCCGGCATACACCGGCCGCTTGAACTCGAAGCTCATGCTGGTCGCCAGCCAGCCGATCTGCCCGCCGATCTCGGTCACCAGGCTGGCCGTCAGCAGGCCATGGGAGATGATCGACCTGAACCTGCGCAGTTCGGCCGAGGCGGCATCGTAGTGCACGGGGTTGTAGTCCCGCGAAAGCTGCGCAAAGCAGCGGATGTCCTCATCGGTGAAGCACCGGGTCACGCTCAGTTGCGCCCCCACCTCCAGGCCCTGTACGGCCCGTGCTCTCAAGCTCTTCATGGCACTCCCCCTGTTCGATTGCCGCGTACATTCTGCCTACCTGGGTAGCTGCCCGCCCAGCAGCACCAGCGCGATGATGACCATCGCCGCCCCCGACACCCGGCTGACCCACAGCGCCGCCGCAGGCCGCGCGCCCAGCACGGCCTGCGATCCAAAGCCCACCAGCAGGTAGATCACCCCGCAGCTGAGCGCATGCACCAGCCCCAGCGCCACGATCTGCAGCGGTACCGGCCACGGCGCCGTGGCGTCGGTGAACTGTGGCAGCAATGCCAGAAACAGCAGGAACACCTTGGGGTTCAGGCCGCTCACACACAGGCCCTTCACCGCCCAGCGCTGCCACGCACCGGCAACCTGCACCTGGTCCGCCTGGGGCACAGTCGGGTGGCGCAGCATGCCGATGCCCAACCATAGCAGGTACCCGGCCCCGGCCACCGTCAGCACCGACAGCGCAAACGGATGCCCCGCCACCAGCGTGCCCACCCCGGCGGCGACGATCAGTGTCGCGATCAGATGCCCCGACAACAGCCCGGCCACGGCGGGCAATACCACCCGCCCCTTCAGCCCGGCCGATATCGCATAGGCCCAGTCCGCACCCGGCGTGATGATGAACAACATCGACACCGCCCAGAACGCCACGAAAACACTCAGGGTCATGGCGCTACCCACGCCAGGGGTTGATCCACGGTTGGCTGCATCGTCCTGCTCCACAAGCAAATTGATGCAGGGAACAATAATGAAATCTTGCTAGAATTTTCTTTCGAAGATAATCGCGACATAGGCCAATAGGGGAAGATCCTTCCAGATGGACCGCATCGACCGGAACATTCTTGCCGAACTGCAAAAAGACGGGCGCCTTTCTATCACCGAACTGGCCGAGCGGGTGGGGTTGAGCCTCTCCCCCTGTCACCGGCGGGTGCGTGCCCTGGAAGAATCGGGGGTGCTGCTGGGCTATCGGGCGAAACTGGACCCCATTGCCCTGGGCCTGACCTTTTCCGCCATGGTCTTCGTCACCCTTCGCGAGGGCGATCGCACGGCGGTCGAGGCGTTCGAGAACGCACTGGTGGCGTTGCCACAGGTGGTGGATGCGCAGCGCCTGTTCGGCGAGCCGGACTACCTGCTGCATGTGATCACCCAGGACCTGCCGGCCTTCCAGCGGCTCTATGATGAAAGCCTGTCGTCGCTGCCCAACGTGCAGCGGCTCACCTCCACCCTGGTGATGAAGCGCGTGGTGCAGGACCGGCCCTTGCCGTTGTAACCTCGCCGCCCGCCTTCACCCTCACCCAGGAGCACCACTATCCACCGCGCACCCAACGAGCCCTGGCAAGGCGACCTGTGGCTGGCCACCGACTACTGCCTGGTGGCCGGGCAGGTCGGGCAAACCCAGGCCCACGCGCACTATGCCCACCAGGTGCTGATCGCCTGCGCTGCCCCGGTGCAGGCGTCGATCCAGGGCCAGGTCGAGTGCGGGCCGCTGCTGCTCATTGCCTCCGGCCAGCCGCATGCGATTCTCAGCGAGCAACCGGCGATCACGCTGTTTGCCGAGCCATTGGCTTTCGAACTGCCGGTGCTGCGCCAGCTCTGCGAAGACGCCGGCGCAGACCTGGAGGGCCTGAACCAACGCTTGCGCGCCCTGCCCCGGCGCCCTTTGCATCCGCGCCTGGCCACCGCCTTGCAACGGGTGCGTGCACTGGATGAAAACACCCTGCCCGCCGCGCAGCTGGCCAGTGAGGCGGCGCTGTCGCTCAGCCAGCTGGAGCGCCTGTTCAGCGGTCAACTGGGGCTGTCGGTGCGCCGCCTGGTGTTGTGGCAACGCCTGCGCGTGGCCTTGCAGCTGGCACTGGGCGGTAGCAGCCTGACCGAGGCAGCCACCTGCGCAGGCTTTGCCGACTCGGCCCACCTGTCACGCAGCGTGCGCCAGCAGTTCGGCATCCGTGCCGACCGTACCCTGCGCCACCTGCGCCTAAGGCTGCTGGACTAGCGCACGGCTCAGGGCATCGGGCAGTACGGCAGGTGGATGCTCGGGCTGGTCGCGGCGAAAGGGTTGGCGCAACTGCGCGCCGTAGCCCACCGGGTAGTCCGGAAAGTCGCCGATACCCAGGTCGTCGTCCGCCAGGTGATAGTGCGGCAGGTGCAAGGCGGTACCCAGCAGGCGGTCCCAAACGCTGAAGAACAGCGCGAAGTTCACATCCCCCGTGGTGCCGTACTTGAGGTGATGCAGCCGGTGCACCGGCGCCCAGGCAAATACATGGCGCAGCCAGCCGATGCGCATGTCGACGTTGCTGTGCTGCAACAGCAGCTGGATGGATATGCTGAACGCCAGCAAGGCCGCCACATCCAGCGGCAACCCGCACAGCAGCAAGGGCAAGGTGCCGCCCAGCGCTTCGAGCATCTGGTGCAGCGGGTGCTTCATCAGCCCGTTGAAGCCGTACATTCGGGTCACGCTGTGATGCACGGCGTGCAGGCGCCACAGCAACGGCAGGCGGTGGCTGGCGTAATGCACCAGGGTGATGCCCAGGTCTGCCACCGGCAACGCCAGCAACAGTTGCAGCGCCAGCGGCCAGTCACTCGGCCACAGGCCGGTATCGGGCAGCACCAGGGCAATCAGGGGGATGGCGGCAATGCCGGCCACGTTGAGCGCCTCGTTCACCCCCGCGTGAATCACGTCCCGGGTGCCATCGCCCTGGCTCACATTCCAACGCTCGCGATAGGGCCACAGCCGCTCGCACAGCAGCGACACGCCAATCGCCAGCAACAGCAGAACCGGCAACCAGCCAAGGCTTGCGCCCTCGTCCAGCAGCCAAACGGCCGAGCCGACGAATCCAAGGAAAAATACAGGGGCGTACAGGGTTCGCATCGTGAAACTCCAGGCAGGTCAGAGCCTGGAGTTTCGTGTAGCCGCAGCCTGCTCCGCTTGAACAAACGGCGCATCTTCAGCCTGGGGGGAAAGGCCGGTCAGCCCTGGCAGAAGCGAATGCGATTGCCGAACGGGTCGTACACCTCAAGCACCTTGCCCCAGCCCTGCTCGACGATGTTTGGGCGGCCATAGCCGTAGCGCTTGGCAAGCAGCTCGTCGCGCAATTGCTCGATGTTGTGCATGGGGATGAACACCGTCGAGCCAGGGCTCGCGTCGCCGTGGTGCTCGGACAGGTGCAGTTGCAGCCCATTGCGCACGATGCCCAGGTACAACGGCAGATCGGCTTCGAAGCGGTGCTCGAACTCCACGCTGAAGCCCAGGAAGTCGAGGTAGAACTCGCGCGCCTTGGCTTCGTCGAACATGCGCAGGATGGGGATAGGCTTGTCGAAGCACACTTCGCTTGCAGAGGTGGCGGGGGCAAGCAGGGCCGAGGCGGTGTTCCAGTCCTTGTGGCCCAGCTGCTGCGCCACCAGCTCCAGTGCACCGGAGTGGGTCAGCAGCGGGTTCTGCGCCTGCAGGGCGGTACGCAGACGCTTGGCCATCTGTTTGGCCTGTTCGATCGAGATCATCATGTGCTCCTGGTGCCGAGGCAGTGTGGGGCTCGCGTTGCCAGGCCTCGACGTTCAAGAGAATGATCGCGTCAGGGGTAACTGCAATGCTTTCACCTTTCCCAACGGGAGCGAGCGGCGGGCAGCATCGGCCCGCGCCGATCATACACAGCCAGGGTGGCATATGGAAAGGCGGCCCTCAGCGCGTTGGCGAATCCCCGCGCCCGATGCGCTTGCCGCCCTGCTGCCCCACCTCCTGCGCCTGGCCGTCGCGCTGCTTGCCCTGGCGCGCCTGGCCCACCAGCCGCGCGATCAGCGGGCCTTCGGGCAGATGACGCCAGAAGCGCCCCGGCATGTGCTGGCGCATGGCATCGGGGTTGACCCGTGCCGGGTTGAAGGTGTGCCGGTAATAGGTGCGCCACAGCTCGGCGCCAGGGTCGTCGGCGTGGCAGGCCCACTGGCGCCATTGCTCGGGGCAGTGCCGTCGGTAGTCCAGGGTGCTGCCATCGAAACGGATGCCATCGCGTGGCGTGGCGATCAGCCAGCGCTGGCGGCCCAGCCGGTCGGCAAAGTGGCCGCTGGCGCTTTGCAGAATGTCGTGGGCCGGTTCATGGAAGGCCACCAGGTCCAGTTGCAGTTGCTCGGCCAGTGCCGCCGGCAATGGCACGAAGCGCACGAAGGCATGCAGGTGATGGGCCTCGCGGCTGACCTGCTTGATGCGCCGCTGCAGCTCGCTGCCCAGCCGGTCGCCCGCCAGCATGGCGGTGCGGTCGCCATGGGCCACGCGCCACAGCACTTCATACAGCAGGTTCCAGCGCTGCTCGCCACGGTAGCGGGCGGCCTGCTCAAGTTGATCCAGCAAGGCGGCCGGCACCCGTGTGCGAAACGGCCCGGGGCCCTGCGGCAATACCGCCGGCACCGCCAGCAGATCGTGCACCGGGCCGTGCGCCCACACCACCTCGGTGGGGTCGATGCCGTGGCCCAGCAGCACGCGGGCCTGGTCGCGCCAGGTGTCGAAGTGCTCGTCGCAGTCCAGCGCGATCATCCCCACAACCCCATCTGCACCGGTGCCTGCGGCTCGCGCAGGCGTTCGCGCAGCAGGCCGCTGCGGGTTTCCGACTGGGGCGGGCGGTAGTCGCTGGTGACGATGAACGGGCGCGCCTTGTCCAGCACGCAGCGCAGCTGGATCAGGTCGTCATAGCGAATGCGCCGTTCACGGCGCAGCGCCACCAGGCGTTGCACGCTGCGCAGCCCGATGCCGGGAATGCGCGCCAGCAACGCCGGCTCGGCACGGTTCACATCCAGCGGAAACACCTCGCGGTTGGCCAGGGCCCAGGCCAGCTTGGGGTCGATGTCCAGCGCCAGGTTGCCCGCGCCGCCCAGCAGTTCGCCGGCCTTGTAGCCATAGCCGCGCATGAGAAAGTCCGCCTGGTACAGGCGGTGCTCGCGCAGCAGCGGCGGCGCGGCCAGGGGTACGCTGGTGGGGCTGTCGGGGATCGGGCTGAACGCCGAGTAATACACACGCCGCAGGCCATAACCCTGGTACAGCGATTCGGCATTGCCCAGGATGGTGTGGTCGTCGGTGGCATCGGCGCCCACGATCATCTGGGTGCTCTGCCCGGCAGGGGTGAAGCGCGGTGCGTTGACTTCACCGGCCACCGCCTGCTGGCCGTGGTGGATGGTGCCCATGGCCTGGCGAATGGTACGCACCTGCTTCTCCGGCGCCAGGCGCTGCAGGCTGGCTTCGGTGGGCAGCTCGATGTTCACGCTGAGGCGGTCGGCCAGCCGCCCGGCCTGCTCGATCAGCAGCGGGTCGGCGTCGGGGATGGTCTTGAGGTGGATGTAGCCGCGAAAGTTGTGCTCTTCGCGCAGCAGCTGCGCCACGCGAATCAACTGTTCCATGGTGTAGTCGGCGGAGCGGATGATGCCCGAGCTGAGGAACAGCCCGCTGATGCAGTTGCGCCGGTAGAAATCCAGGGTCAGGCGCACCACCTCCTCAGGCGTGAAGCGTGCCCGCGGCACGTTGCTGGAGCGGCGGTTGACGCAGTACTGGCAGTCGTACAGGCAGAAGTTGGTCAGCAGCACCTTGAGCAGCGACACGCAGCGCCCGTCGGGGGTGTAGCTGTGGCAGATGCCCATGCCATCGGTGGCGCCCAGGCCGTCGCGACCGCGCGAGCTGCGCTTGGGGGCGCCGCTGCTGGCGCACGAGGCGTCGTACTTGGCGGCATCGGCCAGGATGCCGAGCTTGGCGATGAGCTGCATGGGGTCCACCTCGATACTGATTATCCATACAGTATTCGCAGATCGCCACGCATGCAAGCGCAGCCTGTCGACCGGGCCGCTGCGGCCTTCATGAAAAAATCTTCATGAACGCTGCGCCCCGCTAACCGGGGAACCTCGGCGCACCCTCGCCCGCCTGCGGACAACCGGCCTTGAGGCACCGCAGCAGCTTGCGTAGGATCGCCGTTCATTCACGCCATCGCGCCCGTTCACTGCCTGCTCCCAGGCCGGTGGTGCATCCGTTTTCCGCAAGAGCCTGCACATGCCCCAGCCTATCCCCCTCAAGGACCACGAGAAAGAAACGCACCTGGTCAACCGCAGGCTGATCGCGTGTGCGCTGCTGGTACTGGTGCTGGTGGCGGTGCTGGTGGGGCGGCTGTACGTGCTGCAGGTGGTGCAGCACGACTACCATGCCGCCGTGTCGCAGAACAACCGCGTGCACGTGCTGCCCATCGCCCCCGAGCGCGGGCTGATCTACGACCGCAACGGCGAGGTGCTGGCCGACAACAAGCCCAGCTTCAACCTCACCATGACCCGCGAGCGTGCTGGCGACACGCCCAGGGTGCTCGACAGCCTGGTGCAGATCCTGGGCCTGGGCGAGGAGGACCGCCAGGGCTTCGAGAAGGACCTGCGCCGTGGCCGCAAGCCGTTCGAGCCGGTGACGCTGATGTTCGGCCTGAGTGAAGAGCAGATCGCCCTGATCGCGGTCAACCAGTTCCGTCTGCCGGGGCTGGACGTGGAGCCGCAGTTCATTCGTGAATACCCCATGGGCGCGCACTTTGCCCACTCGGTGGGCTACGTGGGGCGCATCAACGAGAAAGAAGCCAAGACCCTCGATGCCACCGAATACCGTGGCACCCAGTCCATCGGCAAGACCGGCATCGAGCACTTCTACGAGGCCCAGCTGCACGGCCAGGTGGGCTACGAAGAGGTCGAGACCAACGCCCAGGGCCGCATCATGCGCGTGCTGCGCCACCACGACCCGGTACCCGGCAAGAACATCACCCTGAGCCTGGACGCGCACCTGCAGCTGGCCGCCGAAAAGGCCCTGGGCGATCGCCGTGGTTCGGTGGTGGCGCTGGACCCGGCCACCGGCGAGGTGCTGGCGATGGTCAGCAACCCCAGCTTCGATCCCAACCTGTTCGTCAAGGGCATCAGCTTCAGGCAGTACGCCGAGCTGCGCGATTCCATCGACCGGCCACTGTTCAACCGCGTGCTGCGCGGCCTGTACGCCCCGGGCTCGACGATCAAGCCCGAGGTGGCCATCGCCGGCCTCGACAGCGGCGTGATCACCCCGGCCAGCCGGGTGTTCGACCCCGGCTACTACGAGCTGCCCAACTACGACCACAAGTACCGCAACTGGAACCGCAGCGGCGACGGCTGGGTGGACATGTACAGCGCCATCATGCGCTCCAACGACACCTACTTCTACGACCTGGCGCACAAGCTGGGGGTCGAGCGCCTGCACGACTACATGAGCGAATTCGGCCTGGGCCAGAAGGTCTCGCTGGACATGTTCGAAGAGTCACCCGGCCTGATGCCCTCGCCCGCCTGGAAGCGCGCCAACCGGCGCCAGGCCTGGTACCCCGGCGAAACCCTGATCCTGGGCATCGGCCAGGGCTACATGCAGGTCACCCCGCTGCAACTGGCGCAGGCCACCAGCCTGCTGGCAAGCAAGGGCGTGTGGCACCGCCCGCACCTGGCCATGAGCATCGGCGACGAGCCGCCGGTAGACCCCAACCCCATGCCCGACATCGTGCTGCATGACCGCCACGCCTGGGACCAGGTCAACCAGGGCATGCAGATGGTCATGCACGCCCCGCGCGGCATCGCCCGCGCCGCCGCTGCCGGGGCGCAGTACCGCATCGCAGGCAAGAGCGGCACCGCGCAGGTGGTGGCGATCAAGCAGGGGGAACGCTACAACCGCGACAAGACCCTGGAGCGCCACCGCGACAACGCGTTGTTCGTGGGCTTTGCCCCCGCCGACCACCCGAGCATCGCCATCGCGGTGATGATCGAGAACGGCGAGGCCGGTGGGCGCGTGGCCGGGCCGGTGGTCCGGGAAATCATGGACGCCTACCTGCTGGACGAACAAGGCCACCTCAAGCCCCAGTATGCGGGCAACACAGCCGCCGCCGCGGTGCCCCATACCTGAAAGCGCAGCGCCCTGATCGTGCCGACAGCATCTGATTGCATTTGCAATCAGATTGCAGTATCCCTTGCGCTTCTGCCAAGGACCGATCATGGAGCTGCCCCGTGGATTCACTGCCTGCCATCCCCCCTGCCCGACTGGCCGCCCACGCCTGCATTCGCAGCATCGAGGCCGGCCTGCCGTCGACCGGCGCAGCGTCGCACTCGCCGCTGTTGCAGATTTTGCAGACCGTGCACCGCATCGAGCACGACCCGGCCGTGGCGGGCAACCTGTGGGTGATCAATGATCGCGCCGACAGCGCGAGCGAGGTGGTCAGCCCCTGGGGCATCTGGTTTCGCCAGCAGGCGCCCAGCCGCGAACGCCCGCTGATCTACCTCACCCAGTCGCCGAGCTCGGCCCGCGTGTCGATGCTGGCCGAGCAGATCGGCCACCGCGGCATCGTGTTCAACGACCTGGAATCGGCCGCCTCGCGCTGGCCCAAGGGCGCGCACCCGTGGCTGCCGTTGTGGCTGTCGGCCAACGCCCAGTGCCGCCCGTACGACCCCGCCAGCGCTGCCGAGGCCCAGGCCATCCTGCTGGCGGCGCTGGACGAGCTGTACGTACAGGGGCGCCACGGCTTCTACTACATGACCCTGCACGATCAGCCGCCGGCAGCCGATGAACCGGCACACGACGATTGCAGCGATGCATTCCTGGGCATGTACCCGTTGCAGCCCACCAGCGCTGCCCGCCCCCAGGTACGCCTGCTGGGCGCCGGCGCCATGCTCCGGGAGGTACGCGCCGCCGCGGTGCTGCTCGACACGCACTGGGGCATCGCCAGCCAGTTGTGGAGTTGCCCCAGCTACACGCGCCTGGCCCGTGACAGCGACGATGCCGCGCGCTGGAACCGCCTGCACCCCGAGGCCGCGCCACGCAAGAGCTACCTGCAGTACTGCCTGATGTCGGCCAGCACGCCGGTGATCGCCGTGACTGGCTATGCCCAGCACATCGCCGACCAGCTTGCCCCGCATGTCACGGCGCCCTTCACCGCACTGGGCGCCGACAGCCTGGCGCCGGGCAACTGCCTGGATCGGCGCTGGATAACCTTCAGCGCGTTGCAGGCACTGGCCGGCCAGGGCCTGTTCGACACCCAGGCGCTACCCGCCGCACAGGCCCGGCTGGGCCTAGGCGAATGACGCCCGGGCCTTGAAGCTCGACTGTTCCAGCGCCTGGGCGAACAGCGCCTGTTGCTCGGGCGTGAACTGGCTCAGAAACAGCTCGTCCACTGCCTGCTTGTACACCGCCCACATGCGCTTGCGCAGCGCCTTGCCGCTGTCGGTGATACACGCCAGGGCGCCGCGCCCGTCGCCCGCGACCTTCTTGCGCACCACATGCCCTTCGGCCTCCAGGCGGTCGACCAGGCGGGTCAGGTTGTAACGCTCGATGGCCATCACATCGGCCAGCTCGTGCATGCGCCGGCAGCCATCGGGGCCGCTCTCGATGCCCCACAGCGCGTCATACCAGGCGTACACGGGCAGGCCCTGGTCGGCCAGGCGGCGTTCGATTTCGCGAATCAGGTTGCGGTGGGCGCGAATGAAGCTGAACCAGAGGTCAGCGGTGGGTGCAGCCATGAGGGTTCCTCGGGTCAAAGTTATTGCATTTGCAATCATACGGGGCGCATGCCTAGAATCAATTGCAAATGCAACTACTACCCGGCAGGCCTGCCGGCACTGCCCGCCACAACCCCGCAGGAGGATTACCGATGCAACAGCAGCCCCCTCTGTTGAACGACCCAGATCCCGAGCAGACCCAGGAATGGCTTGAGTCCCTGGCCACCGTTGTCGAGGTGGAGGGGCGCTCGCGTGCGCACTTCCTGATCGACCAGATGCTGGACCTGGACGTGTCGCTGCACGGCGACTTTCGTGGCCGCGTCAACACCCCCTACGTCAACACCATCGGCCCCGAGCGCGAACTGCCCTACCCCGGCGACCTGGCCACCGAGCAGCGCCTGAATGCCTATATCCGCTGGAACGCACTGGCCATGGTGCTGCGCGCCGGCAAGCATTCGGGGGTGGGCGGGCATATCGCCACCTACGCCTCGGCGGCGGTGCTGTATGACGTGGGCTTCGACCATTTCTTTCGCGGGCGCACCGCGCAGTTTGCCGGCGACATGGTGTACATCCAGGGCCACTCGGCGCCGGGTATCTATGGCCGGGCCTACCTCGAAGGGCGCCTGAGCGAAGCGCAGCTGGACAACTTTCGCCGCGAGACCGACCGCGATGGCGTGTCGTCCTACCCGCACCCGCGGCTGATGCCCGAGTTCTGGCAGTTTCCCACCGTGTCCATGGGCCTGGGGCCGATCACCGCGGCCTACCAGGCGCGCTTCATGCGCTACCTCGAAGACCGCGACCTCACCCCACGCCAGGGCCGCAAGGTGTGGGCGTTTCTCGGTGACGGCGAAATGGATCAGCCCGAGTCGCTGGCGGCCATCTCGCTGGCCGGGCGCGAAAAACTCGACAACCTGATCTTCGTGGTCAACTGCAACCTGCAGCGCCTGGACGGCCCGGTACGTGGCAACGCCAAGGTGATCCAGGAGTTCGAGAGCCTGTACCGTGCTGCCGGCTGGAACGTGATCAAGGTGGTGTGGGGCAGCGGCTGGGATGCGCTGCTGGCCAGGGACAGCAGCGGCATCCTGCGCCAGCGCATGATGGAGTGCGTGGACGGCGAGTATCAGACCTACAAGTCGCAGAACGGCGCCTACGTGCGCGAGCACTTCTTCGGCAAGTACCCGGAACTGCTGGCGATGGTCAGCGACCTGAGCGATGACGACATCTGGAAGCTGGCTCGCGGCGGGCACGACCCGGTCAAGGTGTACAACGCCTACGCGGCGGCCGTGCGTCACACGGGGCGGCCAACGGTGATCCTGGCCAAGACCGTCAAGGGCTTCGGCATGGGCGAAGCCGGCGAAGGCCAGAACATCAACCACCAGTTGAAGAAGATGGGCGACGAGGCGGTCAAGGCCTTCCGCGACCGCTTCGGCCTGGACCTGAGTGATGAGCGCCTCGGCGAGATCCCCTACCTCAAGCCCGCCCCCGACAGCGCCGATGCGCGCTACCTGCAGGTGGCCCGTGATCGCCTGGGCGGGCATGTGCCGGCGCGCCAGGCCAGGGTCGAGCCGTTGCAGGTACCGGCCCTGGAGGCCTTCGACAGCCAGCTCAAGGGCACCGGTGACCGTGCCATCTCCACCACCATGGCGTTCGTGCGCATTCTCGGCACCCTGCTCAAGGACCCGCAGGTCGGCCGCCTCGTCGTACCGATCGTGCCCGACGAATCACGCACCTTCGGCATGGAGGGGCTGTTCCGCCAGATCGGCATCCACTCCCATGTGGGCCAGCTGTACACGCCGCAGGATGCCGGCACGCTCAGCTACTACAAGGAGAGCACCGACGGCCAGATCATGCAGGAAGGGCTCAACGAGTCCGGCGCCACCTCGTCGTGGATTGCCGCCAGCACCGCCTACGCCAACCATGGCGTGATGACCCTGCCGTTCTACATCTTCTATTCGATGTTCGGCTTCCAGCGAGTGGGCGACCTGCTGTGGGCGGCGGGCGATGCGCGCGCACGGGGGTTTCTGCTGGGCGCCACCAGCGGGCGTACCACGTTGATGGGCGAAGGCTTGCAGCATGACGACGGGCACAGCCACGTGATGTCGGCCACCGTGCCGTGCTGCGTCTCCTACGACCCCACCTATGCCTACGAGCTGGCGGTAATCATCCAGGACGGCATGCGCCGCATGTATGCCGAGCAGGAGGACGTGTACTACTACATCACCGTGCTCAACGAGAACTACGCCCACCCCGCCATGCCCGAAGGCGCAGAGCAAGGCATTCTCAAGGGGCTGTACCGCCTGCCGGTGGAAAAACCGCCGCAGGGCGAGCGGCATGTGCAGTTGATGGGCAGCGGCTCGATACTGAACGAGGTGCTGGCGGCGGCGGATATTCTGCAGCGTGATTTCGGCGTCAGCAGCGAGGTGTGGAGCGCCACCAGCCTGACCGAGGTGCGGCGCGAGGCGCAGGCGGTGGAGCGCTGGAACCTGCTGCACCCGCTGCAGGCGCCGAAGACGCCATACATCGAAACGCTGCTGCAGGGGCATGCGGGGCCGGTGGTGGTGGCCACGGACTACATGAAGATCCATGCCGACCAGATCCGGCCGTGGGTGACCGGGAGGCGTTTCGTGGCGTTGGGCACCGACGGCTTCGGCCAGTCGGACACACGCGAGGCGCTGCGCCGGCATTTCGAGGTGGACCGCCAGTTCATCGTGCTGGCGGCGCTGAATGCGCTGGCGGCGGACGGGGTGATCGAGCGCGAGGTGGTGGCCGGGGCGATCGAAGCGCTGGGCATCGACCCTGGCAAGGTTGATCCGGCTTCAGTCTGATAGATCGCGGCGTACCCATCGCGGGTCAAGCCCGCTCCCACAAAGACCATGAAGATCCCTGTGGGAGCGGGCTTGACCCGCGATGGGCTCACCTTGCCTGCGGCGCCTTACTGCCCCGCCCCCAGCTCATCCTGGGTCAGTATCGCCTTGGCCAGGTCTTCGTCACTGGCCTGCAACCCCGGGTTCTGCTGACGGATACGCTGCAGCATCGACTCCAGGTACACACCGCGAATTTCGCCGCCGCTGGCGATGAACGTCGAAGCATCATCGCGCGCCGGAATCACCAGCTTGTCGTCCTTGAAGGTCGAGTACAACGAGGCGGAAACCCCGGCGGAGGTGGCGACATCGCGACCATCCACACGGGCCAGGGCCGTGCCCAAAGGCAGGCAGAGCACAAGGGAAGAAACCAGCAGTAAACGGCGCATGACGATGCCTCCGTGATGGGGGGGAACCTACATTCATTAGGATAGGCCCCCCAGGCCAAGAGTTCCCGCCAATATCCCTACCCGCCCACCGAAGCCCGCCATGCTGGCTATATTGAAACCCTGGTCCCCATTCCCGAGCGTGACGAGAGGTGAACATGTACACCATTGGCTATGCAGCGCAGCACCGCGAAGCACCGCTGGCACCCTTCAAGTTCGAACGCCGCGCCCTGCGCCCCAACGACGTGGCGATGCAGATCCTGTACTGCGGCGTATGCCACTCCGACCTGCACCAGGCCCGCGACGACTGGGGTTTCAGCCGCTACCCGATCGTGCCCGGCCACGAGATCGTCGGGCGCGTGACCGAGGTGGGCAGCCAGGTCACCCGCTACAAGGTCGGTGACGCCGTGGCGGTGGGCTGCATGGTCGACTCCTGCCAGCAGTGCGACCAGTGCCGCAAGGGTGAGGAACAGCTGTGCCGCGAGAACAACACGCAAACCTACAACAGCCTGGACCGCATCACCCGCGAACCCACCTACGGCGGCTATTCCAAGCACCTTGTAGTGCGCGAGGAGTTCGTGCTGCGCGTGCCCGACGGCCTGGACCTGGCCAAGGCCGCGCCGCTGCTGTGCGCCGGCATCACCACCTATTCGCCGCTGCGCACCTGGAATGCCGGGCCCGGCAGCCGCGTCGCGGTCATCGGCCTGGGCGGGCTGGGGCACATGGCCGTGAAGCTGGCGGCGGGCCTGGGTGCCGACGTCACGGTGCTCAGCCGCACCCCCGACAAACTCGATGATGCGCGGGCGCTGGGCGCCGACAAGCTGCTGGTATCGTCCGACGCCAAGGCCATGGCCGCCGCGCGCTCCAGCTTCGACCTGATCATCGACACGGTGCCGGTGCGCCATGACGTGTCGCCCTACATGTCGCTGCTGGACGTGGACGGCACCCTGGTGATCGTCGGCCAGGTGGGGCCGATCGACGAACAACTGACCGTGCCGTTCATCCTCGGCCGGCGGCGCCTGGCCGGCTCGCCGATTGGCGGGATTGCGCAAACCCAGGAGATGCTCGACTTCTGCGCGAAGAAGAACATTCTGCCGGAGTGTGAAATGATCCGCATGGACCAGATCAACGAGGCGTTCGAACGCATGCAGCGCTCCGATGTGCGCTACCGCTTCGTGATCGACATGGCCTCGCTCGACGACACCACCGGCGCCTGACGCGCCTCACTCCCCTACCGAACCACAAGGGCCTCCCATGCTGCAGATACTCGGCAAAGCTTCCTCCATCAATGTACGCAAGGTGCTATGGGCCTGCACCGAGCTGGGTATCGCCTTCGAGCGCGAGGACTGGGGCTCGGGCTTCAGGTCCACCTTCAGCCCGCAGTTCCTGGCCCTCAACCCCAACGCCATGGTGCCGGTGATCAAGGACGGCGACTTCGTGCTGTGGGAGTCCAACAGCATCCTGCGCTACCTGGCCAACCAGTACCACGGGCAGCACCTCTACCCCGCCGAGCCCCGGGTGCGCGCACGGGTGGACCAGTGGATGGACTGGCAGGCCACCGACCTCAACAAGTCCTGGACCTACCCCTTCCTGTCGCTGGTGCGCCATTCCCCCGACCATCAGGACCCCGAGGCACTGGCGGCGGCATGCAGGCAGTGGACCACCAACCTGCAGATCCTCGACCGCCAGCTCGAATCGACCGGCGCCTACGTCAGTGGCCAGGACTTTTCACTGGCGGACATCGCCATCGGCCTGTCGGTCAATCGCTGGTTCGAAACCCCGCTGGAGCATCCGGATTTTGCAGCGGTTCGGGCATACTACGAGCGTCTGACCGAACGCGAAGGGTTTGTCATCCATGGAAGAAACGGTACCCCGTAACGCCACCGTCACCACCGAAACCTCGGTGCGCCGCCGCTCGCTGCTGGCCGGCTGCAGCGCCCACGCGGTGCACGACGGGCTCACCGACGTGATCTACGTGCTGCTGCCGCTGTGGCAGGCGCAGTTCGGCCTCAGCCTGGCCCAGGTGGGCCTGTTGCGCGGGGCCTATTCCGGGATGATGGCCGGTTTTCAGCTGCTGGCCAGCCGCGCGGCCCGGCGCTTTGGCCGCGAGCGCCTGCTGGTGGGCGGCACGCTGCTGGCCGGCGTGGCCTACCTGGTCGCCGGCCAGGCCACGGGCCTGGGTGTGCTGCTGGTGGCGCTGATGCTGGGCGGGCTGGGCGCCAGTACCCAGCACCCGCTGGCCTCCTCGATGATCACCGACAGCCACGCGGCGGGCGGCGGGGTCAAGCAGGCGCTGTCGCACTACAACTTCGCGGGCGATATCGGCAAGGCGGTCATTCCGGGCCTGATGGGCGTGCTGCTGGTGGCCGTCAGCTGGCGTACCGGTGCAACGCTGCTGGGCGTGCTGGGTGTGGCTGCGGCGGTGTTGCTGTGGTGGCTGATCCCCTCCCGGGCCCAGGCCCTGGCGGCGGGCGGCAAGGCGCCGAAGCTGGCCACCGGAAACGGCTCGCCGGGCGGCCTGCGTGCCCTGCTGATGCTGGGCATGCTCGACAGCGCGGTGCGCATGGGGTTTCTGACCTTCCTGCCGTTTCTGCTCAGGCTCAAGGGCGCCGGCACCGCCGGTATCGGCCTGGCGCTGACGCTGCTGTTCGTGGGCGGGGCCTTCGGCAAGCTGCTGTGCGGCTACCTGGGCGCACGCATCGGCCTGCTGAAAACCGTCTCGCTCACCGAAGCGGGGACCGCACTGTTGATCGTGCTGGCGGTGGTGCTGCCGTATTCGGCCACGCTGGTGATGCTGCCGTTGCTGGGCCTGGCGCTGAACGGCACCTCGTCGGTGCTGTATGGCGTGGTGCCGGAGCTGGCGGCTGCCGGCAAGCACGAGCAGGCCTTCGCGCTGTTCTACACCGGCACCATCGGTGGCGGCGCGCTGGCACCGGTGGTGTTCGGGCGGCTGGGGGACGTTACCGGGGTGCCCACGGCGGTGGTGGTGCTGGCGGCCACGCTGCTGCTCACGCTGCCGCTGGCGTGGCGGGTGAACAAGGGCTTGGTGGCAGAATAGAAAAGAAGGCGCGGGAGTCTCGGCGCCTTCCTGGTTTTGTGCGGGGTGTGGCGGGGGTTACAGGGGGGAGATGGTACCCAGTGCTCCGATTGCGAAGGCCAATACCAGAAAGCCGAATACAAAAATTGCCATCTTGCCCATGGGAGCTCCTAACTGAGGGGGTGCGGCTGTCGAAGGCCACATTGTCTGCCCCCTTCTGATCTGGAAACAGATGCAGCTAGCGAGGCAAAAAGCGGATCAGATGAGTTCGGCTCAAAAGCCCAGGCTGGGCGCAACCGTCTACCGCGCCCACCGCCTCGCCCCCGCCACACACAGGATCACCCCCACCGTCACCCCCAGCATACCCGGGCTGACCTGCTCGCCCAGCAACCCCGCCGCCAAGGCCAGGCCAAAGAACGGCTGCAGCAGCTGCAACTGCCCCACCGCCGCAATCCCGCCCTGGGCCAGGCCGCGGTACCAGAACACGAAACCGATCAGCATGCTGAACAGCGACACATACCCCAGGCTCACCCACGCCGGCAGGCTGATACCCGCAAACGTCGACGGCGCCAGGTACCAGGTCAGCACCAGCATCACCGGCAACGACACCAGCAGCGCCCAGCAGATCACCTGCCAACCGCCCAGCGCCCGCGACAACCGTGCCCCCTCGGCATAACCCAGGCCGCACACCACCACCGCCAGCAGCATCAGCAGGTCACCCTGGGGCGACGCCGCCAAGCCCTGCGACAACGCAAAGCCCACCACCATCAAGCACCCCAGCACCGAAAACAGCCAGAACACCGGGCGCGGGCGCTCGCCCCCGCGCAGCACGCCAAACACCGCGGTGGCCAGCGGCAGCATGCCGATGAACACGATCGAATGCGCCGAGGTCACGTACTGCAAGGCCAGCGCGGTCAGCAGCGGAAACCCCACCACCACCCCAAGCGACACCACGATCAAGGGCATTACCTGAGCCCGGGTCGGGCGCGGTTGCCTGAGCAGCATCAGCAAGGCCAGCGCCAGTACACCGGCAATGGCGGCACGCGCCACGGTGAGGAACACCGGGTCGAATTCCAGCACCGCCAGGCGCGTGGCCGGCAAGGAGCCGCTGAAAATCACCACGCCGATCAGGCCGTTGATCCAGCCACGGGTGGCGTCGTCCAGGGTACGAGGTTTGAGAGTCTGTTCCATTGAAGTCACGCTCGACAGGTTGCAGGGGTAAGGGCACGCTTGCCAAAAACCATGCTAGGGCCGACGATCAGCACAATCAAAAAATCGTCATGGATACATCTGCACATGCCTCGCTCGCGCTACAAGGCCCTGGTCGACACCTTTGCCGCCGACATTCGTGACGGCAGGCTCGCCCCTGGCACCCGCCTGCCCACCCACCGTCACCTGGCCGCGACCCATGGCCTGGCCCTGGTCACCGCGTCACGGGTTTATGCCGAACTCGAGCAGATGGGCCTGGTGAGCGGCGAGACCGGGCGCGGCACCTTCGTGCGCGAAACCTCGCTGCCGCCCGACCTGGGCGTCGACCAGCAGGTGGTGGCCGCCGGCATGGCCGACCTGAACTTCAACTACCCGGCATTGCCCGGCCAGGCCGACCTGCTGCGCAGCGGCTTGCGCCAGCTGGCACTGAGCGGCGACCTGGAAGCGCTGCTGCGCTACCAGCCCCATGCCGGGCGCGCCCATGAACGCGCCTGCATCGCCCGGCACCTGCTCGGTTGCGGGCTAAAGGTGAATCCAGAGCAGGTACTGATCGTCAGCGGCGCCCAGCACGGGTTGGCCGTGGTGCTGATGGCCCTGCTGCAGCCCGGCGACGTGATCGCGGTCGACGCCCTCACCTACTCCGGGTTCAAGGTGCTGGCCGAGGCGTTGCGCCTCGAAATGCTGCCGGTTCCGGTCACGCCCCACGGGCCGGACCTCGGCGCCCTGCAGCGGCTGTGCCGCAGCCGCCCGGTACGCGCGGTGTACAGCATGCCCACGCTGCACAACCCGCTGGGCTGGGTGATGAGCCTGGAGCAGCGCGAACAACTGGTGTCGATTGCCCGCACCCACAACCTGCACCTGATCGAGGACGCCGCCTACGCCTTCCTGGCCGACGACGCGCCGCCGCCCCTGGCCCAGCTGGCACCGGAGCGCACGCTGTACGTGTCAGGCCTGTCGAAGAACGTCGCCACCGGCCTGCGCGTGGGCTTCATTGCCGCCCCGCCGCACCAGGTTGCCGCGCTGGAGCGCTCCATTCGCGCCACCACCTGGAACACCCCCGGGGTGATGACCGCCATTGCCTGCGCCTGGATCGAGGACGGCACGGTGGAGCGCCTGGAAGCCGAGAAGCGCGCCGATGCCCAGGCCAGGCAGGCCATCGCCCGCGAAGTACTGGCGGGCATGCCCTGCGTCACCCACCCCACTTCGTACTTTCTGTGGCTACCGCTGGCCGATGACGCCCGCGCCGAACAGATCGCCGCCGCCCTGATGCGCGAACAGGTGGCGGTGTCCACCGCGCAGCCCTTCGCCACCACCAGTCACGTGCCGCGTGCACTCAGGCTGGCGCTGGGCTCGGTGGACCTGGACACGCTGCGCGCGGCGCTGGCGAAGGTACGCTGGGTGGTGCAGGCGTACTCCTGAAGCCCACGCCTCAGAAGTCGTAGCGTGCACTCATGCCCAGGGTGCGCGGCGTACCCAGCACCCCGGTGTAGGCGCCGTTGGGCGAGTTCCACAGGGTGGTGTAGTAGGTCTTGTCGAAGGCGTTCTTCAGCCACAGCGACACGTCCCACTGGCCCTGGCCCCAGTCGCCGCGCACCCCCGCCGACAGGTTGACCAGCGCATACCCCGGCAACTGCGCCAGGCGCGAATCGTCCACCGTGCCCACCGCCTGCGAGCGCCAGGCGTAGTTGCCGTTCACGTAGGGTTGCAGGCCGTTGTCCAGGTCCCACTGGTAGCTGGCGCTGGTGTTGGCAATCCATTTGGCCGCGCCCACCACGTTATGCCCGCTGAGGTCGCAGGCGGCCGGGGCGCCGGGGCGCAAGGCCACCTCCGCCGGGCATGGGGCGTTGTCGTAGGACAGGTAGCGCACATCGTTCCACGAGCCGTTCAGGCTCAGGGTCAGGCCACGGCTCACCCGCCAGGTACTGTCCAGCTCAAGGCCACGGCTGCGCACGCTGCCGGCGTTGGTCAGGTAGCTGGTGAGGTTGGCGTCGTCGTAGGCGTTGGTCTGGTAGCCGTGCACAATCGTCCAGAACAGGTTGGCATTGAGTTGCAGGCGCTGATCCAGCAGCGTGGTCTTGATGCCCAGTTCGGCGTCGTTGGCCCGTTCGCTACCGATCAGCAGCGAGTCGGCGCCGGCCACCGGGGCGCTGGCCACGCTGAGGTTGACCCCGCCGGACTTCTCCCCGTGGGACAACGAGCCATACGCCAGTACCTGGTCGTTAACCCGCCAGGCCAGGCTGGCCAGCGCCGACGGGCTGAAGCTGTAGAGGCTCAGGTCGCCCGAATCATAGGCGCCCACACGCCCCTGCCTTACCGCTGCCGCCGCACCCGTCACGCTCGCGCCGCCCACCGGGGCATCGCGCGTCACCCTGGCCTGCTTGCGCTCGTAGGTACCGCGCAGGCCCAGGCTCAGGTCCAGGCGCGGGGTCAGGTGCCAGGTGCCCTGGGCAAAGGTGGCGAAACTGTCGGTGTCGATGCTGCCGTGGCCCACGCTGTTCACATCGTTCAATGCGCCCTGCGGGGTGCCGTTCCAGGTGTCGGCCAGCGGCCCGTACTCGGTGAACACGCGGTTCTGCATCTGCTGGCGAAAGTAATAGCCGCCCACCACGTAATCGAACCGCTCACCCAGCGGCGAGGCCAGGCGCAGCTCTTGCGAATACTGCTTGTCGCGGGCCGACTGGCCTACGTTGTGCATCACGTCCACGTTCAGTTCGTCGTCGTTGCGCGGGGTGAAGTCCCACCAGCGGTAGGCGCTGATCGACGTCAGCGTGAAGCCATCGGCCAGCCCCCAGTTCGCCTCCAGCGAGGTGCCGCCCTGGAACACCGTGACACGCTGGTCGGCATCGAGGTTGACCCTGCGCCCGTCGACCAGCGTCGCGCCCACCGCCTGGGCCCGCTGTTCATAGCGGTTGACCCCGTTGATGGTCGGCCCGGTGCTGAACAGCGAGCGCGTGCCGGCGCTGGAGTGCTCCTCGTTGTAGTCGCCGATCCAGCGCAGGCTGAAGTCTTCCTGCGGCCTGAACAGCAACTGCCCGCGAAAGCCCTGGCGTCGGCCGCCGCCCAGGGTGTCGCCGTCGAATTGGTTCTCCACGTAGCCGTTCTCGTCGGTGCGGTAGGCCGCCACCCGCCCGGCCAGCGTGTCGGTCAACGGCCCCGACACACCGCCCTGCACCTGCCGGTAGCCGTCCTCGCCCAGCGACGTCGACACGTTGCCCTGCGGGGTGAAGGTGGGCTGGCGGGTGGCGATGTTGAGCACCCCGGCCGTGGTGTTCTTGCCGAACAGGGTGCCTTGCGGGCCGCGCAGCAAGGCGATCTGCTCGATGTCCAGCAGGTCGAACACGGCCATGCCGGGGCGGCCCAGGTAGACGTTGTCGAGGTAGATCCCGGCGCTGCCCTCCAGGCCGTCACTGGCCGGGTTGTTGCCCAGCCCGCGAATCGACAGGCTCGACTGGCGCGGGTTCATGAACGCCACGTTGACGCTGGGCATGGCCTGTTGCAGGTCCTGCAGGCGATACAGGCGCTGGGCCTCCAGGGCCTGGGCGCCCAGCACGCTCATGGGGGTGGGCACGTGCTGCGCCTCTTCGCTGCGCCGGCGCGCCTCGACCGTCACCGGGGCAAGGGTCGGGGCGTCGGTGGGGGCCGGCTCAGTGGCTGACGCAGGCAGTGACAGCAGGCCCAGTGCGGCCAGGCACAGGGGGCGTGGATAAGGCAGCTTCATCATCGATTCCTTTGGGGGTATGGCGGTACCTCGCTGCGCGTGGTGTGCGTGAGCGTGAGGGTGGGTGCTGGTGCGCTGTGTTCAGGCTTTCAGCCAGGGAATGTCGTCGCGCTGGTAACGGTGCGCGCGGAAGATCGCGTTGTTCTCGCCCGGCAGGTAGCGGCGCGAGGCCGCATCGGGGTAGGCGGCAAAATGCGGGTTGATGTACTCCCACACCACCTCGCCGGCCGGCGTCACTTCGAACAGGCGGCCGAAGTTGGCCTCGGTGATCAGCGTGTTGCCATTGTGCAGGCGCTGCGCACCGCCCATGAACGGGGTGAAGAAGGCGTAGCCGGGGGTATCGGCGTACTGCCATTCGATGCGCCGGGTCAGCGGGTCGATCTCCAGGATGCGCGAGTGCGGCATCGACACGTGGGGCCGCGAAATACCGTTATCGAACACCAGGATGCGGCCGTTCTCCAGCTCGCTCGGGCAATGCTGCTGCGCCACCAGATCGTGGCCCAGACGCCACAGCACCTCGCCGCTGCCGCGCTGCACGGCGATCACCGACGACACGCTGCGCAAGCTGAGGATCACCTTGCCATCGCGACCCGGGGTCACCGCATTGGTCATGGGCCAGTGGTAGCGCTCGAAGGTGTCGTGCAGCGGGTAGTCCTCGGGGCGCAGGTGCTCCCAGCTGCGCCACTCCCACACCACCTGGCCCTGGCGATCCACCTCCTTGACCACGTCGGCATAGATCACCCCGCCCGCCGCCTCGCTGCCGGGAATACCGCCCACCACGCGGCTGGCCAGCTCGGGGCTCAGGGGCTCGACCGTGGTGTACAACAGGTGGCCGTTGTCCAGCCACTGGGCATCGTGGTGGTGCAGCAGATCGGTGTGCTGCCACACCACCTCGCCTTGCGCGGTGACTTCACTGAAGGCGCCGCCGTGCCATACCGACCAGCCGGGGAACAGCTCGGGGGAGTCGGGGTGGTTGCCGTTGTAGCCCAGGTTGCCGTTGGGCAGTATCACCGCGTCGCGACCGGGGCGCTGGGGCAGCTTCCAGCGGTGTACCACTTCGCCGTCCAGGTCGATCAGGAACACGTTGCCGTCGGCGGTCTGCGGTGCGAACAGGGTATAACCCCCGGCGCTGCGGGCGTGGTCCACGGCAACCAGGCCGGTCCTGTGGCGTTTGAGGGTCGGGGTGTGCAGGGCAGTCATGAGGTTTCTCCGGGTGAGTGGTGCCCTGCCGACGGCAGGTCGGCATGGCAGGTCGAGTTGAAGTGTTTAGTCAGGTTGTGGCAGCAAACTGTTGAAACGGCTATCGAATACCTGTTCAACCTGCAACGGTTTGGGGTTCAGGCGCTCGGCGGCGAAGGCATCGGCCAGGCGTTGCTGCAAGGCGATGATCGAAGGGTCGATGGGCACATAGCGCAGGTGCTGGTGCGCCAGCATCTCGCGCACCAGCTCAAGGGGCAGGCGCGTGCTGCCTGCCAGCGCCTGGGCCCAGGCATCCGGGTGGGCGGTGGCCCAGGCCTGCGCCCTGGCCAGGCGCACCATCAGCTCGCCCAGCTGTCGAGCACGCTGCGGGTCGGCCAGGGCCTGGCCGCTGGCGACCGTGAAGTTAAGGCCGGTCTCGGGCCAGGCCGAGCCGTCCACCAGCACCCGGGCGCCGTGGGCGGTGGCCTGCCCGACAAAGGGGTACCACACCGCCCAGGCGTCCAGGTGGCCACTGGCAAAGGCGTTTTGCGCATCGATGGGGCTGGCATAGGCGATCTTCACCTCCCGGGGGCTCAGCCCGGCCTGGCGCAGCGCGGCCAGCAGCAGGTAGTGGCCGCTGGAGCCTTTGGCCACCGCCACGCGCCGGCCCTTGAGGTCGACCACCTGTTGCACCGTCGAGCCTTGTGGCAGCAGCAGCGCATTGTTGTTCTGGGCGCCGTCGGCCACGCCGATGATACGGATGTCGAAACCGCCGGCCTGGGCAAACACCGGCGGCGCATTGCCCACCACCCCCACATCCACCGCCCCGGCACTCAGCGCCTCGAGCAAGGCCGGGCCGGCCGGGAACGGGTGCCAGCTCAGGGGCAAGGTAAGGGGCTCGGCCTCCCCGGCGGCCTGCAGCAGGGTTTGTACCAGCCCGCTCTGGTCGCCGACCCGCAGCGCGGCAGGTGCGGCGCTGACGGCCTGGGCCAGCACCATGCCGGCGCACAGCGCCACGGCGCGCAAGGTGGTGCGGCGGGCGTGCAGGTGCTTGGCAGCAGCAGCGAATAACGGCATTGTCGTCCCCTTGTTTCGTGTTGAACCCAGTATGTCGAGCCCCCCCGTGCAACTCCATGCCAAACACCCCTCCTTTGCTGCCACGCCACCCGCGCCCCGCGCGGTGGTGGTGCTGGGTTTCGACGATGCGTTGCTGCTCAATGCGGCCGGCCCGCTGGAGGTGTTCGGCGCCGTGCCGCGCCTGCTGGCCGGCGCGTTCGCACAGCACCCGCCCTATCGCCTGGTACTGGCCTCGCCCGAGGGCGGCCTGATCAGCACGGTGTCGGGCATCGAGGTGATGACCCGTTCACTGGCGCAGTTGGACCTGGAGCTGCGCGACATCGACACCCTGATCGTGGCCGGCGGCCCTGGGGTGGCCGCACTGGAAGCAGACCCGCGCGCGTGCGACTGGCTGCGCCGGCGCCATGGGCAGATTCGCCGGCTGTGCTCGGTGGGCACCGGCACCTTCGCGCTGGCGGCTGCGGGCCTGCTCGATGGCCGTCGGGTGGTGACCCACTGGAAGTTCAATGACGAGTTGCAGGCGCGCTACCCCAGCGTGCAGTGCCAGCCCGACGCGCTGTACCTGAACGACGCCAACCTGTGGACCTGCGGCGGCGCCACGGCGGGCATCGACCTGGCGCTGGCACTGGTGGAGCAGGACCTGGGCCCCCACGCGGCCCTGGCGCTGGCACGCTACTTCACGGTGTTTCTGTGGCGCTCGGCCGGGCAACCGCAACTCAGTGCCTCGTTGCAGGCACAGTCCAACGCGCTGCGCACCGCACCGGATGTGCGCCTGGCCCGGCTGCATGCCTGGATCGCCGCCAACCTGGATGGCGACCTGCGGGTGGAGCGCCTGGCCGAGCAGTTCGGCATGAGCCCGCGGCATTTTGCCCGGGCCTATGTGGCGGCCACGGGTGACACGCCGGCCCAGGCGGTGGAAACATTGCGCCTTGAAGCGGCGTGCCGCCTGCTGGAGACCACCCGCGAGCCGATCAAGCGCATTGCCGAAACCGTCGGCTTCGGCCGCGAAGAACGCATGCGCCGGGTGTTTCAGAAAGAGCTGGGCACCAGCCCGCTGGGTTATCGTACCCAGGCCAGGGCCCCGCAACCGGGCGTGCCCGTGCCGGTGGCCGGCCAGACCGGCTACCGCCATGTGGAGCGGCCGGGCATCGCGCTGGAGCATCTGGCGCAGTAGATTCGGATTGTCGAGAACGGAGTGATCATGAAAGTTCTGTATACCCTGCTTGCCCTGCTGGCGTTGAGCGGACTGGGTGGCACCGCCTATGCCAAGGCACCGGCCGCAGAGGCGGCGCGCGAGTTCGTGGTCAAGAGCCAGGCCGGGGCCAACCTGGGGCCGATTGCGCTGTCGGCGGCCATGCGCACCAACACCTACGGCCTGCTGACTGCGCAGGTCGGCAGCCAGCAAGCGGAAAAGAGCGTGACGGCGGCCATCAAGGGGTTGCTGCCCAAGTACCAGCCGCAGTGGGACCAGCACCTGGTCGAGGCCTACAGCCAGTCGTTCTCGGCGAAGGAGCTGGCGTCACTGGCCAGCGAAGGTCGCGAATCCAAGTATGCCGACAAGGTGATGAGCAAGCAGCCAGACATCGGCAAGGCCATGCAGGCCAGTGCCAGGCCGGTGCTGATCGAGCTGGTGACCGAGGCGTTGAAGGTGGCGGTGGCGGCGCATCCGGTGAAGTGAGGGGCGTAGTTGCCTGCTGGTGCTGCGCACCCGATCGCGGGTCAAGCCCGCTCCCACAGGTTTGCGCTGCTTCTGTGGGAGCGGGCTTGGCCCGCGATCGAGCGCAAAGCGCTCGCATGGCTCAAATCACACGGGTAGTGCCCCTTCCAACCATAGGTCCCTCATCGCAACGCCTCACGCACACATTCAATGGCTTCACCTACCGAGCGCCCCTGCACCGCTGGCGGGTCTTCGCGCTCACCGAACTCGCGCCACACGAACAGGGTCAGCTCCGCGCCATCGGTGAGCGACTGGCAGCCGGCCCCGGCATAGGTCTGCAGCAGCCGATAGCGCTCATCCTTCCAGAACAGCGCCTCCACCCAGTCGTACACCGGGATGAAGTGAAAGTGAATCGGGTACCCCGGCATATGCCCGTACCGGCTGATGTACAGCCACTTGGGCTGCAACTGGCGCTCCATCACCGCCTGCGTCCTGGCCATCAGCCCGCCCATCTCGGCCAGCGCCGCGTCGGGCAGTTGCGCCAGTGAATCGACCGACTGGCGCGACCCCAGCATCAGATAACCCGGCAACGCCGAAGACAGATGGTGGTTGAGTACCCAGTGCGCGGTTTCGTGAACGATGAACTCAGCGGGGATCTTCAACGCGCCTTCACCTCGGCCAGCGCCTCGCGCAGTGCCTGTGCATCGGCCAATTCCTGCTTGGCCGTCACGCGCCCGTGCTCCAGTTGCAGCAACAGCACCGTGCCCTCGGCGCCCGGGTAACGCGAGGCCACCCGCCCCTCGCGGTCCAGCAGCACGCGGTAGCTGTAGTCGCGCATGGCCGGGATGGCGAACAGCTTGGCGATCAGCGCCGGCATGCGCTGCACGTCGGCGACAAACACACCCTTGCGCGCCTCCAGGTAGCCCTTGGGCTGCCCCTCCAGCACCGCCTTGACCAGCTTGCCACCCTCCATGCTGCGCGCCACCAGCACCAGGGCAGTGTCGTCGTTGAGGGTATACGGCTGCTCGAACTGGTCGAGCAGGGTCCACGGGGCCACGCGCTCGCCCACCTCAAGCGCCTGGGCAACGATGGGCATCAGGCCCAGCAACAGCACGATCAGCACTCTCACACCACACCTCGTTCATTGGGCTTCGACAAGCCGGCGACTATAGCGCGACTCAGGCAGGCGAAGACATCGCCCGCGCCACCGCATAAAGTGACGCTTTTTTCCGGGAGGTATGGATGAACGCGCCCACTGACCACACCCTCACCGCCCGCGAGGTGTGCCAGCAGCTACGTGACGCCGCCCTGGGGCTGGCCAGCCTGCAGTGCCTGCAGGCGCAACCGGCCAGTGGCGTGATGCAGGTGCAGATCGACGGCTGGCAGTTGAGCCTGGATGTCGAACACGGCCACCTGCACCACTGCCAGCGCTGCCAGAGCCCGGATGGCCGGGTGTACGAGCCTGGCCTGCGCTACGGCACCGACCCGGTCTACCTGCTCAGCACCTGGGAACTGGCCCGGATCGAGCGCCTGCTCGGCGCCTAGCGCTGCGCCATGGCATGGCGCGCGCACTGTTCGTAGTAGGTCTGCTTGATGGCTGGCGGCTTGAGCCGCGAGCGGCTGTTGTAGGTCTGTTCGGTAATGCCCATGGCCGTCATGCGCATCCACGGCTTGGGGAACTTGCGCGATTGCAGACGCTTGCGCGCGGCATACAGCGTGACCCCGGACAGCTTGGACTGCTGCGCGCCGGCGGCAATCTCCGAACCCCAGCTGCACACGAAGCGGTCATTCTTGTTCAGCGCCTTGGCGTGCGTCGCCAGCGAGAAGGTGGCCAGTGCGCACACGGCCACGGTCATCACGAAACCTCGCATGAAGTCATCCTAACCCGTTGAAAGGCGGCGAGTTTGCCAAGGATGAAAAGGCGCCGGGGCCAGCAAATTGCCTTATGTGTCCTCCAGCAGTTGCAGCAGGCCCAGTGCATCGCCTACCGCAGCGCCGCTGGCGGTGTTGTCGAAGATGCACCAGCACTCCACGCCGGCCTCCAGGGCCTGGCGTATGTCCTGGGCCAGCAGTGCCAGGCGTTCGTGCCCATAGGCGCTGTGATAGAGGCGTGGCGAGCCGTGCAGGCGCCAATAGCGCAAGCCGGCCCAGCCACCTGGCTGCACGGCACCGATGGGGCTGGGGTCGGCCCCCACCTGGGCAATGCGCCAGCGTTCGAGCAGCGCCCCGGCGTCGGCCCAGGAGGCATGGCGCGGCTCGAACGCCACCGCGCCGGCGTAGCGCTCACGCAGTGCACCGAAGAACGCCTGCGCCACCTGCGGCTCGCAGGCCAGCGATGGCGGGGTCTGCACCAGCAGGCATCCCAGGCGCTCGCCCAGCTGCGTGCACTGCTGCACAAACGCATCCAGCAACCCGGCGCAGTCATGCAGGCGTTGCACATGGGTGATCTGCTTGGGCACCTTGACCGAGAATGCGAAGCCTGGCGGTACCGCATGAGCCCAGCGCGCATAGGTGGCGGGCTGGTGCGGGCGGTAGAACGAGCTGTTGATTTCCACGGCCGGCAGGCGCGACGCATAACGCTGCAGGTGCGTGCCCTGCTCGGCGAACGCCGGCCAGTACGCGCGCGGCAGGCTCCAGCCGGCACAGCCGATGCGTAACAAGGGGCTCATCGAGCGGCCTTGAGTTCGATCCAGGTGGGTGCATGGTCGCTGGCATGCGCTTCGTTGCGCACCCAGGCATCGACCCCGGCGTTTTTCAGGCGCCTGGCCAGCGGCGGGTTGAGCAGCAGGTGGTCGATGCGCAACCCCGAGTTCTTCTGCCAGTGCTGGCGAAAATAGTCCCAGAAGGTGTACACCCGCTCGTCCGGGTACAGGTGGCGGATAGCGTCCGTCCAGCCCTGGGCCAGCAGGCGCTGGTAGCATTCGCGGCTTTCGGGCTGCAGCAGCGCGTCCTTGAGCCAGGAGCGCGGGTTGTAGATATCCAGGTCGGTGGGCACCACATTGAAGTCGCCGGCCAGCAGCACCGGGTGCTCGCTGTTCACCAGGCCCTGGGCGTGGGCGATCAGGCGTTCGAACCAGGCCAGCTTGTAGTCGAACTTGGGCCCCGGTTGCGGGTTGCCATTGGGCAGGTACAGGCAGCCGACCTGAATGCCCAGCACCGCCGCTTCGAGATACCGGCTTTGCGTATCGTCCTCGCTTCCCGGCAAGCCGCGGCGCACCTCCAGCGGTTGCGCGTCACGGGCCAGAATCGCCACGCCGTTCCACGACGCCTGGCCATGGTGCAGGCAGCCATAGCCGAGGGCTTCGAAGTCAGCCACAGGGAACGCGCTGTCTACCGCCTTGAGCTCCTGCAGGCAGGCGATGTCGGGCTGTTCCCGCTCCAGCCAGGCCAGCAGGTTGGGCAGCCGCGCCCGCAGGCCGTTGATGTTGAATGTGGCGATCTTCAGCGTTTTCATCCGCACCTCCCTGGCGATCAGGTATCCGGGTCGTCGACCTTGGCCTCCACGGCCGCTTCGATGGCGTGCGTGTTCGCCTCATCGGCCATGGCCTTGAGCGCCAGCCAGTCGTCCCATTCGATGGCACCGTCGTCCAGCAGCGCCTGGGCCAGGCTGACCAGGGCCTGGTGGTAGGCATCCGGCGATTCCAGCCGGTAACTCTGATCGTCCAGCACGGCATACCAGGCTTTGAGTTCAGGCATATTGCGGTCAACCGACATGGCATTGTCCTCTGGGTCACTCAGCTCTAGTGAGTGCCGGGCGTGGCCGAACGTTCAGTTGCAGTGCACAGGCGGTCAGTCGGCCGCCACCACCTGATTGCGCCCCTGGGCCTTGGCACGGTACATCGCCTGGTCGGCGCTGTTGAGCAGGGTGTGCAGGTCGCTGTGCGCCGCACTGGCCACCGCCACGCCGAAGCTGGCCGTCATGCCCTGGCGACCATCGCTGTGGTGCACGAACTGCAATTGGGCGATGGCTTGCGCCAACTGTTCGGCGATGCCCAGCGCCGTGTCCATCGGGGTGTCGGCCAGCAGCACCGCGAACTCCTCGCCGCCCAGCCGACCGTACACGTCGGTGTCGCGGAACGAGGCCTTGATCACCCCGCCGATCTGGCGCAGCACCTCGTCGCCGACCTGATGACCGTAGGTGTCGTTGATGCGCTTGAAGTGGTCGATGTCCAGCATCAGTGCGCACAGCGGGCGCTGCTCGCGCTGGCTGTGGGAGTACAACTGCTGGGCATGTTCGAAGAACGCCCGGCGGTTCTTCAGGCCGGTCAGCTCATCGGTTTGCGCCGCGCTGCTGGCGATGTGGTGCGCGCGTTCCATCTCGTGGGTCAGGCATAACGCCTTCTCCAGCGCCGCGCAGAGCTTGCCGGTGGCGCGCAGCATGAACGAGGAAAACACCAGCACCGCCAGGGCCATGCCGGTCTGCAGCTGCGAGGGCTGAAACAGCAGCCACAGCGTGCAGGGCAGCAGCACCAGGCCGATGGCGGCCAGGGTCATCGAGCGGTAGGCGTAATAGCAGGACACCGCGCTGCCCGACATGCCCACGGCGAACAACAGCACGATCGCCTGGGCCAGCAGACTGTCGTGCGGCATCACCGCCAGCGCCCCCAGGCCCCACACGCCGGCACTGAACACCAGGGTGACCCAGTATCTGCGTTCCCAGCGCGACGGGGTATGGCTGGTCTCGGGGCTGCGGTAGTAAGCGGTGAACAGCACGATGCGCGACAGGGTCGCCACGCTCAGCACGCCGATCCAGCTCAACGCGACGTTGTGTTCGATGTAGTCCCAGCACAGCCAGCACAGCATCACTGCGCCAAGAAAGCTGCCGTATACCGCGGTCAGCGACTGACGGAACAGCAACTGCAAACGGTCGGTACGGGCCAGTTGCGCCACAGTGGCATCAGGGTGCGAAAAGGGATGATCCATTGGCTATGCCCGCTATGGTGAAGCGCTGGTAAGCCGCATTGTGGCACTGTGCGATCATCTCGAACAGCCGGCTGTCGGCTGGGGCGCGCACGTGCGATTGAATGTTCAGAGGGTCGAGGATAGCCTGTGCGCACGGCGGCCATGCCGACGTCTGACGCCAGGAGTGCACCATTGGTCTTGAACCTCGATATTCGCAGCTATCAGGCTGAAAGCGCTCATCACCAGCATGACTTCACGCAACTGGTGCTGCCCATCTGCGGGCGCATGGAAATCGATGTGGATGGCCGTGGCGGCAGCATCGACAATGCCCTGGCGGCGCTGGTGCGGCCCGGTTCGCAGCACGCGCAGCTGGCGCAGCCCGGCAGTCGCTTCCTGGTGCTCGACTGTGCCCCCGATGCACTGCACGGCCAGCCGTTCACGGCGCTGGCCCAACGCACCTACGTCGCCATCCCGCCCGCCACCCGGCGCCTGATCGAATATGCCGAGCTCATCGACCGTGACCAGCTGGCGGCCACTGCAACGCACCTGGCGCCCTTGCTGCTGGCGTCGCTGGCCGCCCTGCCGGTGCAGCCGAACCCCGGCCTCAACCGCCTGATTGCCCAGGTACACGCCCAACCAGCCGCCGCCTGGATCAACGAACGCATGGCCCATGTCGCGGGCATGAGCCTCAGCCAGCTGCATCAGCGCTTTCGCGAGCTGCATGACTGCACCCCGCAGGGCTGGCTGACCCGCGTAAGGATCGAGCAGGCCCAGCGCTGGCTGGGCGACAGCCACCTGCCGATTGCCGAGATCGCCCTGCGCAGCGGCTTCAGCGACCAGGCCGCCCTTACCCGCGCCATGCAGCGGGTGGGCGGCATCACCCCCGCCGCCTACCGCAGGCGCCAGCAACAGCCTGGGTAAAAAAACCCGCAGTCGGCGCCAATACCACCACTGGCAAAACCCGCATGCTGGGCACCTTTCACGGCAGGGGTGGTGCGATGTTCGCTGATCGTTCGTTGTTAAAGGGGCTTGGCTACGGCGTGGCGGCCGGGGTGTGCTGGGGCGTGATCTTCCTGGGCCCCGAACTCACCCCAGGGTTGAGCGGGGTGCAGTTCGCGGTACTGCGGTTCCTGTGTTACGGGCTGTTTTCGCTGGTGCTGCTGATGCCGCGCCTGCACCGGGTATGCGCGCAGCTCACCCGGGCCGACTGGGTCTCGCTGTTCTGGCTGAGCCTGGTGGGCAACCTGGTGTACTACTCGCTGGTGGGCAGCGGCGTGCAACTGGTCGGCATCGCCACCACCTCGTTGATCGTCGGTCTGATCCCGGTGCTGGTGACCCTGGCGGGGCGCCATGACGCCAACGCGGTGCCTGTGCGGCGGCTGATCCCCTCGCTGACGCTGGCGATGGCCGGCGTGGCCCTGATCAGCCTCGATGCGTTGCACAGCGGCGCCGACACCCGCACCAGCAGCGGCCAGGTGATAGCCGGCCTGCTATGCGCCGTGGGCGCGCTGGTGAGCTGGAGCTGGTACGCGGTGGCCAATGCCCGTCGGCTGGCCCTGGTCGGCGGCGTGTCCTCCCACGACTGGGCCTTGCTCACGGGCCTGATGACTGGCGCACAGGCGCTGGTGCTGGCGATTCCGGTGCTGGGCCCTGAAGTGGCGGCCCATGGCGCGGCAACCTGGGTTCACTTCGTGCTGGTGGCCGCGGGCGTGGCGCTGCTATCGTCGGTGGTCGGCGGCGCCTTCTGGAACCAGGCCAGCCGGCTGCTGCCGCTGGCGCTCAGCGGCCAGGTGCTGGTGGTGGAAACCCTGGCGGCGCTGCTGTTCGGCTTTTTGTGGGAACAGCGGCTGCCCGGTGCGCTGGAGCTGGTTGCTATTGCGCTGCTGGTCGGTGGCGTGGTCTGGTGCCTGAACTGCCACCGCAGCGATACTGCCAGTGCCACCGCAACCTCCTCCTGAACCAATGGACTGTGAAATGCTCACCATCAGACCCGCTACCAGCGCCGATGCCCAGGTGGCCTACGACATACGTCGGGAGGCAGTCCGTCATCACTGCATCGGGGCCTACCCGGCAGAACAGATGCTGGCCTGGACGGCGGGCACGGCCGAGGATGGCTACGCCAGCCTTATGACCAGTCACTTCTACATGGGGTGCATCGAAGGTGAGCCGGTGGCAACCGGCATGCTGGATGTGAATGCCCGTGAAATCGGGGCGATCTTCGTGTTGCCGGGGTACATGCAGCAAGGCCTGGGCAAACAGATGCTGGCGTTTCTTGAAGCGCTGGCGCGCAACCTGGGGCTGGCGCAGGTGAACCTGGACGCCACGCTGAACGCAGCAGCCTTCTATCGACAGTGTGGTTATGTGGGCGAAGCGACAGCGCTCTATCACTCACCCCGGGGCATCGACCTGGCGTGTGTGCCCATGACCAAGGTACTGGTATAGGTCGGCGCCGGCCTCTCGCGGGTCAAGCCCGCTCCCACAAGGATGGCGGTGTGCCTTGTGGGAGCGGGCTTGACCCACGATGCTGTCACTTCGTCCCGAACATCGCCGTCCAGTAGATCCCCGCATCGCTCTTGGGGTCCACCGCATAGGCCGCGCCCAGCTCCTTGAACTGCGGGTTCATCAGGTTGGCGCAATGCCCGGCGCTGGCCAGCCAGCCATCGACCACCTTGCGCACGTTGTCCTGCCCGGCGGCAATGTTTTCCCCGATCAGCTGATAGCTGTAGCCCTGCAACTCGGCGCGGTCGCCCGGCATGCGCCCGTCACGGTCGCGGTGGTCGAAGAAATTGCCGTTGGCCATGGCCCGCGTATGGCCCTGGGAGGCCTCTGCCAGGGTGGTATTCCAGGCCAGCGGCGCGCTGGCCGCATAGGCCTGGGCGCCGCACTGGCGCGGCTGGGCCCGCGCACTGTTGATCGCATCGAGCAGCTTCTGCCCCTCCACCTGCGACTCCGCCAGCTTGGCACTGAGCAGTGGGCGCGCCAGCACGATGCGCCAGTCACGCCCTTCGCGGCTCACGCCCACATCGACGAACTGCGGGTCGAGCACCACCTTGCAGAAGCTCTCCTGGATCGCCTTGATCGCTGCCGCTGCATCGCGCGGCCCCGACAGGCTGATGGCCTGCACGCTGACCATCGGGTACGAGGCCTTCACCAGCGCCTGCTGCAAGTCACCGACACCGTTGGCCGGGAGCACCAGGCGCGGGTCGCTGGCCAGCGGCGGCAGCTCCAGCGACACCTGCTCGGCACAACGTTGCGACTGGCTGCGATAGCCATTGATCGACTCGACCAGTTGCGTCTCGTCGCTCGCCACCGCCAGCGTGGTGACAAGCATGCCCAGCGCCAACGCGCCCAGACGCAGCCTGGATGATAAGTCGTGCATGTAACTCTCCCTTGAACAAACTGCGCCCATGATGCGTGATTTCGTGTTGCTTTCGTAGCACCACGGGATGCGACGCATTATCAATACCTGCCTGTGCGTCGCTATCGAGCTTGGATGCGCAGTGCCGGCCGGCGTTCCTTGCCCTGCGCACAAATCCACCGGTTGACGCCCCTACCCTCACACCAGCCGCAGGCTGGCAGCGGCCTGCGCGCCCGTGTCGCCAAGGCGCTGCTGCACGAATGCCCTGGCCTGGCGGGTGAGTTGATCCAGATGACGGTCGCGCTGCTTTTCGGCGTCCACCATGGCCCGCTTGCCGTGCTGCTTGAGCAGGTAGGCGTGAATCTGCTGGACCTCAAGGGTGCGGTAGATCGGCGCCACGTCGAGCACCGCCAGCAGCCCCTCGGTGGCGTGATCGCGGGTGTTCATCAATACCTGCGGCCCGCGTGCCCCCAGCACCTGAAAGCCCATCGCCTCGAAATACGCCACCTTGCCCACGGCGCAGGCCAGCTCCACGTGCGGGTAGCGCTCGCGCACCTGCCCCAGCAGGGCCCGGGCGATGCCCTGGCGCCGATGCCCGGCCAGTACCGCCATGTACGCCACCGCACAGGCCTGGGGGTCGTCCTGCACCGGCAGGTACAGCACGAACCCCAGCAGCCGCGAGGGGTCCTGCTCGTCGGTGGCCACCAGCAGCTCCACCGGGATGCCGCGCGCGCCACTCAGGGCCTCCAGGTACAGGTGCACCTCATAGCCGATGCCGTACTGGTAGAGGCTGTACAGCGGGTTGCTCGGCGGCAGGGCCACGCTGCTGATGTCGGTCAGGTAGTCGACCACCATCTGCAGGATCTGGCCCTTGATCGGTTCGTCGGGGGGTGTTTGCAGCAGGGTGATGACAGGCATGCGGCGTCTGGCTCCGGAAACAGGGTGACCTTGCGGTCCTGGCGGGGATTCTACAGGTCTGCGCGGCCCCGCCCTACCCCGCGCTCAAGCCCCACAGCACCTGCAGCACATGGCCGGTGGCACGCTCCACCTCGCCGCTGCGGTGCGCGATGCCCAGCTGGCGCCACAGCAGCGGCTGCAACGGGCGCATCACGATGCGCGCATCGGCCAGCGGCGTGGAGCCCTCGTTGGGCAGCAGGGTGGCGCCGTAGCCGGCAGCCACCAGGCTCTTGATCGCATCGTTGTAGTTGAGCTGGATGCGCGGCGCCGGCTGCTGGCCGGCCGCGTTGAACCACTCCGAGGTCAGGCGTGACAGCCCGGTGCTGCTGTCGTTGAGAATCAGCGGCTGGGTCGCCAGCCACTCGGGCGTGACCTGCGCCGGGCAGTCCCAGCGTGCCGGCAGGTACGCCATGACCGGGTCGCGCCGCCAGGGCTCGATGCTCAGCCCCTTCACCGGGCTTTGCGGCAGGGCCACCAGGCCGATGTCCAGCGAGCCCTCGGCGAGCTTGTTGAGCGTTTCGCGCGAGGTCAGCACCGCCACCTGCACATCGATGCCGGGGTGTGCATGGCCCAGGGTTTCCAGCGCCTGGGGCATCAGTTGCGCAATCGCCCCGGTGGACGCCCCCAATCGCACGCGCCCGGCCAGGCCCAGCACCTGGCGCTGCACGTCGTCCAGTGCCTGCTGCGCGTCGGCCAGCAGGCGGCGGGCGCGCTCCACCAGGGTTTCGCCGATGGCAGTGGGCTGCACGTTGCCACGGGTGCGCGAAAGCAGGGTGCCGCCCACCCGTGCTTCAAGCTCGGCGACATGCAGGCTGACCGTGGGCGGGGCCAGGTTGAGCACCCGCGCGGCTTCGGCGAACGACCCCAGGTCGGCAATCGCCACCAGGGTACGCAAACGGTCCAGGCTGATTTCACGCATGGGTGTTGCCTCTTCAGTAAAACTGAACCTGACCTTTGTAAAATTCAACTTTTCCTATCTTAACCGGGCATCGAAGATAAGCCCTGACCTTTTTCACGTGCGAGCACACTCATGGCCACACCCGTTGTATTCATCGATGGCGACCAGGGCACCACCGGGTTGCAGATCCACCAGCGCCTGCAGGGCCGAACCGACCTGCAGTTGCTGACCCTGCCCGCCGAACACAGAAAGAGCCCGCAGCATCGCGCCGAGGCGATCAACGCCTGCGACATCGCCATGCTGTGCCTGCCCGACGATGCCGCGCGCGAGGCGGTGGCCAGCATCCGCAACCCGGCGGTGCGGGTGATCGACGCCAGCTCCGCGCACCGTACCCACCCGGAGTGGGTCTATGGTTTCGCCCAGATGAGCCCGCAGCAGGCCGAGCGCATTGCATCAGCCAAGCGGGTGAGCAACCCCGGGTGCTACCCGACCGGGGCCATCGGCCTGCTCAAGCCGTTGATCGATGCCGGCCTGTTGCCGCAGGACTACCCTGCCAGCCTGCATGCCGTGTCGGGCTACTCGGGCACCGGGCGTGCCGGTGTCGAGCTGTACGAGGGGCCGGATGCGGCCGGGGCGCCGGCATACCAGGCGTATGGGCTGGGGCTTGCGCACAAGCACGTGCCGGAGATCCAGCAGTACAGCGGGCTGGGCCAGCGGCCGATGTTCATGCCGGCCTATGGTGCGTTCCGCCAGGGCATCGTGCTGACCATCCCGGTACAACTGCGGCTGTTGGCACCGGGTGCTACCGGGGAGCGCTTGCATGCGTGCCTGGCCGAGCACTATGCGCAATTGCAGCACGTCGAGGTGCTTTCGATGCAGCAGGCCAAGGCGCTGACGTACCTGGACCCGCAGGTGATGAACGGCACCGACGACCTGCGCCTGATGGTGTTCGAGAATGGCGAGCAGGTGCTGTTGGCGGCGGTGTTCGACAACCTGGGCAAGGGCGCGGCGGGGGCGGCGGTGCAGAATCTGGACCTGATGATGGGGGGGTGAGTGAGGGGCACTTCCCTGGCGATTGGCGCGGTGGCCTCGCAGCAAAAGCCTGCATTGTGCATGTAGGCCCTGCGACCGCTTCGCGCTCGTTCGCCGGCAACGCCGGCTCCTACGCCCTGCGGGCAGATGCTGCCTCTGGCCGCCAGGCCGTGGGAGCGGGCCTTGCCCGCGATCTGGTGCGCAGCGCCAGTAAAACCTGCACATGCGGTCTGCCTGATACACCGCGCACTCAGGCGTTGCGACCGCTTCGCGCTCGTTCGCCGGCAACGCCGGCTCCTACGCCCTTCGGGCAGACTCCGCTTCTGGCCGCCAGGCCGTGGGAGCGGGCTTGACCCGCGATCTGGTGCGCAGCGCCAGCAAAACCTGCCCACGCGGTTTTTCTGCCCACTCCGTTGCCAACCTCGCCCCACCAAGGCACTCTGCCATCGCTCGGCTGTTGCGCACCCTCGGCAATAAGGACCATTGCAATGACCTCACCCGATTTTCGGCCCAAGCCCGTCCACCAGCTGATCAGGGAGGACAGGCAAAGCCCGGTCAATCGCTTCTGGATCCCCGCCTACCAGCGCGGCTACCGCTGGAAACCCGAGCAGGTGCAACAACTGCTGGAAGACATCCTCGAGTTCGCCTACCGCAAGAACCCGCAGAACGACGACTTCTACTGCCTGCAGCCGCTGGTGCTAAAGGCCCGCGACAATGGCCAGTATGAAGTGGTCGACGGCCAGCAGCGCCTCACCACGCTGCTGCTGATTCTGCGTTTCTTCAACCAGCGGCTCACCGAAAGACACCGCGCACCGGTGTTCGAACTCAGCTACGAAACCCGCCCGCACCTGCCGGATTTTCTGCTCGAGCCCTCGGCCGAACAGGCCCGCGGCAATGTCGATTTCTTCCACCTGTACCAGGCCATGCACAGCATCGAGCACTGGTTCGATCAGCACGACAACGAAGTCGACGACTTCAAGTCCACCCTGCTCAACCGCACCAAGGTCATCTGGTACGAGCTGGCCGCCAGCGAGAACCCGGTGGACGCCTTCACGCGCCTGAACATCGGCAAGATCCCCCTGACCGACGACGAGCTGATCCGTGCGCTGTTTCTCAAGCGCAACGCCGACGACGCCTCGGGCGAAACGCCCCAGCAACTGCGCATCGCCCACGAATGGGATCAACTCGAAAAGGCCCTGCAGAACGACGCGCTCTGGTACTTCCTGAACGAACAGCCAAGCACCGGGCAGAACCGCATCGGCTTCCTGTTCCAGCTGGTAGCCCGGCTGGAAGGCGCAAGCGCGCCAGCCCGACAGCGCTACTCCGTGTTCCATCACTACAGTCGCCGGCTGGCTGCCCCCGACGCCTCGGCGCAACCGCTATGGCAGCAGGTCAAGAACACCTGCATGCTGCTGGAGGAATGGTTCGAGGACCGCCGGCTCTACCACATCATCGGTTTTCTGGTGCAGCAGGGTGTCGCCGTGGCCGAGCTGTTCGCCCTCTCGCAAGGCCTGCCCAAGAGCCAGTTCGAACAGCGCCTGCGCCAGCGCGTGTTCATGCAACTGACCGGCTCGCCCCTGCCCCAGCCGGCTACCCGCGACGCCATTACCGATGCGCTCTCGCCCTTCCTCGCCGGCCTGGACTACTCACAGCGGGACAGATCGGCCATTCGCGCGACCCTGCTGCTGTTCAACCTCGCCAGCCTGCTGCAGAACCCGCAATCGAACGTGCGCTTCCAGTTCGACAGCTTCAAGAAGGAGCGCTGGGACATCGAACATGTGCGCTCGGTCACCGCCCACCGCTTCAACGGCGCCGAGGAAAAACAGCAATGGCTGCAGCGCTGCCTGCCGCACCTGCCGGACAAGACCGAAACCCGGCCTCTGCGCGAGGCCCTGGAGGCATTCATTGGCGACCCCAAGGGTGCAGACGATGAGGCTTTCAACGTGCTCCACCAGGCAGTGCTGGAGGCGTTCGGCGAAAACCAGGAGGTCGACGACAGCATCGGCAACCTCACGCTGCTCGACCAGAAGACCAACCGCAGCTACAAGAACGCGATCTTCGCGGTCAAGCGCGAGCGCCTGCTGGCCCTGGACCAGGGCGGCGTGTTCGTGCCGCTGTGCACGCGCAACCTGTTCCTCAAATGCTACAGCCCTGACGTCAAGCACCTGCTGTTCTGGGGCGAACAGGACCGCAAGGGCTACGCGCTTGCGCTCTTGCACACCCTGATAGCCTTCTTCGCCGACCCGCAGGAGCAGCACGCATGAGCGCCAACAGCCAGATCATCTTCGGCCAGCTGTTCGAGCGCTACGCCGGCACCCGCATCCCGCTGATCCAGCGCGACTACGCCCAGGGCAGGGCCGATACCGAAGAGGTGCGCAGCGAGTTCCTCGGTGCCCTGGCCCGCGCCCTGGCACTGCCGCCCGACGACCCGAGCCTGCCGCTGAACCTGGACTTCGTCTACGGCACGCTGAACCCCCAGCGCCAGTTCGTCCCGCTCGACGGCCAGCAGCGCCTGACCACGCTGTTTCTGCTGCACTGGTACCTGGCGCAACGCGACGGTGAGCTGGCAGCCTTCGCCCAGCTGTTCTGCAACGCCAACGGCAGCGCCCGATTCGCCTACAGCGTCAGGCCCAGCAGCAGCGAGTTCTTCGACGCCCTCAGCCAGCATGCGCCCTCGCCCGCGCTGGGTGCCGACGACTCGCTGATCGAGCACCTCACCGACCAGCCCTGGTACTTTCGCCACTGGCGCCTGGACCCCACCATCCAGTCATGCCTGACCATGCTGCAGGCCATGCACGAGCGCTTTCACAACGCCGCCACCGCCCGTTTTGCCCGCCTGATCGATGTGCAGCGGCCGGTGATCAGCTTCCAGATCCTCGACCTGGACGACTTCGGCCTGGCCGACGACCTGTACATCAAGATGAACGCCCGCGGCATGCCGCTGACCGCCTTCGAGACATTCAAGGCGCGCTATGAACGGCACCTGCACACCCAGTTCGACGGTCACACCCGGCAGATGCACGGCAAGCCGGTCAGCACCGCGACCTTCTTCGCCTGGCGCATGGACACGCGCTGGGCGGATTTTTTCTGGAACTTCAGCAACGCCCCCAATGACGCCACGGCCCCCGCGACCATGCGCCTGTTCGACCAGGCGGTGATGAACCTGTTGCAGATGGTCGCCGCGGCCACCCGCGCGCCCGAGGCGCCGGGCTACGAAGCCGACCTGCTCAAGCTGCGCAACCGCCAGCAGCGCCTGAGCTACCAGGTGTACGAGGACAACGGCTGGCTCGATGATGCGTTTTCCGAAACCCTGATGCTGCTGCTCGAGGCCTGGAGCGAGGGGCCCGACAGTTTCACCACCCAGTTGCCCACGGCGTACTACTTCGACGAGGTCGCCTTCTTCAACCACGCCATCAGCGACCAGCCACTGAACTACACCCGCCTGGTGCAGTTCTGCGGCTATGCGATGTTCCTGCGCCGCCATGGCAGCAGCCAACCGCAGGCATTTGGCGAGTGGATGCGGCTGGTGGTCAACCTGTCGGTCAATGCCAGCTACGACGGGCCGGACGATGTAAAGCGCAGCGTCAGCGGGCTCGGCGAAATGCTGGAGCAGGCGCTGGACATCCTCGCGCACTTTGCCAGCGTCGACAGGCCCGTCAGCGGCTTTCGCGGTACCCAGGTGCGCGAAGAAATCACCAAGGCGAAACTGATCGTCGCCGACAGCCAATGGCGGCCGCTGCTCGAACACGCCGAGCAGCACGGCTACTTCCAGGGCCAGATCGATTTTCTGCTCGACCACAGCAGCGCCGCCTGGGCGCTGCAAAGCCACGCGCACGCCACCTGGCAGGAACACTTTGCCAGCAGCCTTGCGCTGGCCGAGCAGATGTTCGACGACCACGGCCTACGCGCAATCGACGACCTCCTCTGGGAGCGCGCGCTGTTGAGCGAGGGTGATTACCTGCTCAAACGCGGCTACAACCATTCGTTCCTTGGCGACGGTCTCACGGGCCCTGGCACCTGGAAACGCCTGCTGGCCAATGAAGACGGCATGCGCGTGACGCTGTTCTGCCTCTGGAACCGACTGGACGAAACCCGCCCGCTGCCGGCCCAGTTGCAACGCATCATCGATCAAGCCCGGGTGCGGGAGCCGTGGCGCCAGGTGCTGATCCAGACCCCCTCGGCCCTCGGGTACTGCGCGTTGCGCCAACTGCGCTTCGAACGCGACCAGGTGTACCTGCTGGCCAGGGAACGCATGAGTGGCAGCCATGCCGAGCTGTTCAGCTTCGCCCTGCATCAACGGCTGCAAACCCCGCAGCGGCTGGCGCAACTGGCACCGCTGTCGGTCGAAGGCTACGTGCCGGTTTCCGGCAGTGCCGACGAACCCTACTTCTACCTGCTGCACAGGCACAGCCCGCAGGTGCACACCCATCTCTATGTCACCTCCACGCCGCATGGCTTCCTGCTGCAGATCGATGTCGATGAACTGCTCGGGCGCGACGCCCTGGCCCATGCCCTGCAGCAGGACTTCGACTTTGTCGTCGAGGCCGGCTACCTGCAGAGCCACTGCCCCCGCGACACGGTCGAACAGCGGCTGGTCGCGCTGGCCGGCCTGTTGGCGGCCTGAGGCACGCGGACTGCCCGCCGCCCTCCAAGTGGTCGGTTGATGCCCGCGCCCTGCCCCTATGCTTGGGCAGGTCGCGAGGCATGCAGCCTTGCCATCAACGAGGACCATCAGCGATGACCAGCAGTACCGCATCACTCGCCATCCGCCCCATCCAGCCCACCGACTTCGAGGCCTGGCTGCCGCTCTGGCTGGCCTATCAGGACTTCTACCAGGTCGACCTGGGCGAAGCCGTCAACGCCACCACCTTCAAGCGCTTTCTGGACCCCGACGAGCCCGTGTTCGCCGCAGTGGCCGAGTACGACGGCGAGCTGGTCGGCATGGTCACCTGGGTCATCCACCGCTCCACCTGGTCGACCACCCACTACTGCTACCTCGAAGACCTCTACGTCGCCCCGCAGATGCGCGGCCAGGGTACCGGCGAGCACCTGATCGCCTGGGTCAAGGCCGCCGCCGACCAGCAGCAGTGCACACGCCTGTACTGGCACACCCACCAGACCAACCATCGCGCCCAGCAGCTGTACAACCGTGTGGCCGTCAACCCCGGCACGATCCTCTACCAGATCGCGCTGTAACCTTCCCCCGTTCAAGGGCAGGCATGGACAGCCGGGCCCTGGCAGGTCAGCATGCCGGCCTGCCCTTCTTCACTGCACAGACGTCATGGCCCACAGTTTTCAACTCGACACCCTGAAGATCCGCCTGGCCGCCGCCGAGCTGGCCCCGCTGGAGCTGCGCGTGCGGGTACAGCGCGCCCTGCGCGAACTCATTCTTGCCGGCGAACTGCCGCCGGGTTGCCGCCTGCCCGCCACCCGCACCCTGGCCAGTTCCCTGGGATTGTCTCGCGACACCGTGGAGATGGCCTATGTGCAACTGCAGCTGGAGGGCTGCATCTGCCGCCGCCCAGGCTCGGGCAGCTATGTGGCCGAGCACCTGGGGCCGCGTCTGCTGGGTGCACGCCCCCCGCGCACCGGCGCGCCGCAGCACGCGCCTGCCACCGTCGGCCTCAGCGCCCGTGGCGCGGCGATCCTGGCCAGCGGCGGGGTCAGCGACCAGCAGCAGGTCAAGGCCTTCGCCACCGGCCTGCCCGAGACGCGCAACTTCCCCCTCGACACCTGGGACCGCCTGCAACGCCAGGCCCAGAAGGACTACCGCGCCCAGGTGCTGCTGCATGGCGACCCACTGGGTGCCGCGCCGCTGCGCCAGGCCATCGCCCGCTACCTGAACCTGGAACGCGGCGCCAGGGTGCACGCCGACCAGGTGCTGGTGCTGAGCAGCGCGCGCCAGGCGCTGTACCTGTGCGCGCAGGTGCTGGCCGACCCCGGCGGGCCGATCCTGCTCGAAGACCCGGGTTACTTTGGCGCGCGCAAGGCCTTCGAGATGGCCCAGCTGCAGGTGGTGCCCGTGGCCGTGGATGAGCACGGCCTGCGCACCGACCTGCTGCGTGCCGACCGCAGCGGCGCCAACACCGTCTACGTCACCCCGTCGCACCAGTACCCCACCGGCGTCACCCTGGCCCTGGAACGGCGCCTGCACCTGATTGCCTGGGCCGCCGAGCGCAACGGCTGGATCATCGAGGACGACTACGACAGCCAGTTCCACTACGACGGCCTGCCCACCGCCTGCGTGCAGGGCCTGGACAGCGCGCAGCGCACGATCTACCTGGGCACCTTCGCCAAGTCGCTGTATCCCGGCCTGCGCATGGGTTTCATGGTGCTGCCGCCGGCCCTGGTCGCGCCCATGAGCCACGCGCGCAGCATGCTCGACGGGCACACCCCGCAGCTGGCCCAGTTGACCCTGGCGCGGTTTATCGAAGACGGCCATTTCGCCGCGCACATTCGCGCCATGCGCACGCTGTATGCCGTGCGCCGCGAGGCCATGGCCCAGGCCCTGCACCAGCACCTGGGCGGCATCGCCAGCGCGCAGCTGCCACCGGGCGGCCTGCAGATGCTGTGCCGCCTGGAGCATGGCTGGAGCGAGGCCGAAACGATCCGCCAGGCCGCGCGGGCGGGCATCCACCTGCCCGGCCTCAGCCGCCTGTACGCCACGCCGCCGGCACAGGGCGGCTGGCTGCTGGGCTTCGCAGCGCTCACCCCGCACCAGATCGGCAGTGCCGTGGCACGCCTGGCCAAGGCCCTGCGCCCCGGCGTGCGCAGCGGTCTGGCGCAGGCCAGCGAGGTGGACTGATCGGGCCACCCCTGGCGCGGATACGCTCGGCACCCCAGCCCATCCCGCAAGGACCTGCCCATGAACCGAACCGCTTCGCGCCTGCACCCGCGTGACCTCGTCTCACCCACCCTGGCCGCCCTGATCAGCGTCATGGTCAACTATGGCGGCACCTTCGTGCTGGTGTTCCAGGCCGCGCAACTGGGCAACCTGACCGCCGCGCAAACCGCCTCGTGGGTGTGGTCGGTGAGCATCGGCGTGGGCCTCACCGGGGCCTGGCTGAGCTGGCGCTACCGCGCGCCGATCATCACCGCCTGGTCCACCCCGGGCGTGGCGTTCCTGGCCACGGTCATGCCGTTCACACCCTATGGCGAGGTGATCGGCGCCTACGTACTGTGCGCCATCGGCTTCATCCTGCTGGGGCTGTCGGGGGTGTTCGAGCGGCTGGTGCGCTGGATACCGGCCGGCATCGCCGCCGGGCTGCTGGCAGGCATCCTGCTGCAGTTCGGGGTCAACGCCTTCGGCGGGGCCAGCGCCGACCCGCTGCTGGTGATCGTGCTGGTGCTCACCTACGCCGTGCTGCGCCGCTTCACCTCGCGCTTTGCCGTGGTCGGGGTGCTGGTGGCGGGCCTGGCCATGCTGCTGGCCCAGCAGCGCCTGGACCTGCACGGCGTGCACCTGAGCATGGCGCTGCCGGTGTTCGAAACCCCGCAGTTCAGCCTTGGCGCGCTGTTCGGCGTGGCGCTGCCGCTGTTCATCATCACTCTCACCGGGCAGTACATGCCCGGCATGCTGGTGCTGCGCAACGACGGCTACGCCACCAGCGCCAACCCGATCATCACGGTCACCGGGCTGGGGTCGCTGCTGATGGCGCCGTTTGGCGCCCATGCGTTCAACGTGGCCGCCATCACCGCGGCCATCTGCACCGGCAAGGACGCGCACCCAGACCCGGCCAGGCGCTACCTCGCCGGCATCGCCTGCGGGGTGTTCTACGTCACCGTGGGGGTTTTCGGCGTGACCCTGGCCAGCCTGTTCATGGTGCTGCCGCGCACCTTCGTCACCACCCTCGCCGGGCTGGCCCTGCTGGGCGTCATCGGTGGCAGCCTGGCCAGCGCGATGGGCGATGCGCGTACTCGCGAGACCGCGCTGATCACCTTTCTGGCCACCGCCGCCAATGTCACCCTGCTGGGTATCGGCGGCGCGTTCTGGGGGTTGCTGACCGGCCTGCTGGTGCATGCGCTGATGCACGCCGGCCGCCCGCTCAGCCCAGCCGTGGCGAGTGCGCCAGCAAGCCCTGGGTGTACGCCGCCTGGGGGTGGTCCAGCACATCCTGCGCCGGCCCCTGCTCGACAATCCGCCCTTCCCTGACCACCACCACGCGGTCGGCGATGGCGCGCACCACGCCCAGGTCGTGGGTGACGAACAGCAGGGTCATGCCCTCGCCCTGCAACTGCTTGAGCAGCGCCAGGATCGCCGCCTGCACCGACACGTCCAGGGCCGAGGTCACCTCGTCGCAGATCAGCACCGAAGGCTCGCACACCAGCGCGCGGGCAATCGCCACGCGCTGGCGCTCGCCACCCGACAGATGATGCGGGTACTTGTGCGCCGCATCCGGGGGCAGCGCGACCCGTGCCAGCGCCGCGTCGATACGCGCCCGGCAGGCCGCGCCCTTGAGGCCGAAGAAGTGCTCCAGGGGCGCTTGCAGGCACTGCGCCACGGTCTGGCGCGGGTTCAGGGCGCGGTACGGGTTCTGGAAGATGTACTGGATACGGTGGCGCGTGGCCGCGGGCCGCTGGCGCGCCAGCAGGCTCAGCGGCTGCCCGTCGAAGGTCAGCTCGGCCTGGGCGGTATCGCCCAGCCCCGCCAGGGTGCGCGCCAGGCTGGTCTTGCCCGAGCCCGACTCGCCCACCACCGCCAGGCATTCGCCCTTGTACAGGTCCAGCGACAGGTCGAACAGCACCTGGCGGTCGTAGCTCAGGTTGAGGTCGCGCAGGCTCAGCAGCGGCGTGTCAGCGCAGCTGAGCACCGTTGCCGGCACCACCGCCGGCGCGGCCACGGCGGTCAGTTGCGGGTGCAGGCAGGCGACCTGCTGCGCGCTGTCCAGCGCATTCAGCGACGGCTCCAGCGAGGTGCAGGCAGCGCTGCGGCGCGCGCACCGCGGGGCGAAGGCGCAGCCTTGCGGGCGCTGACCGGGCGCCGGGGCATGGCCGGCAATCGCCTGCAACGGGCGCTGGCGGGCCACGTCCGGAATCGCCGCCAGCAGGCCCAGGGTGTACGGGTGCGCGGGCCGCGCGAACAGGCGTTCGCGCTGCGCCACCTCGACGATGCGCCCGGCGTACATCACCATCACGCGGTCGACCAGGTCCTTGATCACGGCCAGGTCGTGGGACACGTACACCGCCGCCACCCCCTGCTCCTTGCACAGCCTGCGCAGGGTTTGCAGGATGTGCGCCTGGGTGCCGACGTCGAGGGCGGTGGTGGGTTCGTCGAGCACGATCAGGCGCGGGCGCAGCACGAAGGCCAGGGCCAGCATCACCCGTTGCTGCTGGCCGCCGGACAGTTGATGGGGGAAGCGCCTGAGAAACTCGCGATCGCCGGGCAGGCCGACGTCCACCAGGGTCTGCTGCAGCCGGTCGGCCTGGGCTGCGCGGGCAAGCTGCGGCTCGTGGGCCAGCAGGGTTTCGCGCAGCAGGTTGCCGATGCGCAGCGCCGGGTTGAGGGCCATGGCCGGGTCTTGCGCAACATAGCCGATCAGCCCGCCGCGGGCACGGCGCAGGGCATCGCCCTTGAGCTCGAGCAGCGAGGCGCCGGCAATGTCGATGCGCCCGCCGGCAATCTGCGCACCGCGCCGGGCATGGGCCAGCAGCGCGGTGGCCAGGGTGGTCTTGCCCGAGCCGGACTCGCCGACAAGGCCGAGGATTTCACCGGGGGCCAGGCTGAAGTGGATGTGGTCGATGATATCGGCGCCGCTGGCGAGTTCGACCCGCAGGTTCTCGACCCGCAACGCTTCGCCGGCAACGCCGGCTCCTACAGACGGTGCAAAACCTGTAGGCGCCGGCGTTGCCGGCGAAGAGGCCATCAAGGCATGCGCATTCATTTGCGTTCTCCCGCACTGTGCCGGGCAATGCCCTCGGCCAGAATATTGGTGCCGTAGGCGAACACCCCGATCAGCAGCGCCGGTGCCAGCACCGCCCACGGCTGCACCAGCAGCCCGGCCTGGTTCTCGTTGATCATCAGCCCCCAGTCCGCCGCCGGCGGCGCCACGCCGTAACCCAGAAAGCTCAGGCCCGACAACATGCCCACGCCCCAGGTCAGCATGTTGCCAAAGTGCACCAGCAGCGGCGTCAGCACGTTGGGCAGGATCTCGCGCAGCAGAATCCGCGTGCGCGAAAAGCCCATCATCTGCGCCGCCTCCACGAACTCCTGGCTGGCCACCGCCACCGCACTGCCGCGCGCCAGGCGGATCACGCCGGGGGTAAAGGCAATCGCCACGGTCATCACGATCAGCCACGGCGCGCGCCCCAGCATCGACACGATCAGCAGCACCAGGATCAGGTCCGGAAACGCCAGCCACACATCCGCCAGCCAGGTGATGGCCTGGTCCAGGCGCTGGCGCGACAGACCGGCCAGCAGCCCCAGCGCCGTGCCCAGCACCAGCGCAATGGCAGCGGCCGCCAGCGACATCCACAGGATCGACACACCGCCACCGAGCAACCGCGACACCACGTCGTGGCCCAGAAAATCATGTCCCAACGGCGCCTCGCCGCTGGGCGGCCCGTACACCCCGCCAACCATGTCGGTAGGCGCATGCGGCGCCAGCCACGGGCCCAGCAGCGCCAGCAGCACGATGGCCAGGGTCACCAGCCCACCCCGACGAATTTGCGGCTCACGCCAGACACTTGCACTGAACATGCTCTCTTCCTCTCAAGGGGCCTTAGCTGCCGGGCGGCGCCACCAGCTCTGGATGCCGCGACGGTTGCGCTGGATCAGCGTGACCCGGCGCGCGGTGCGCAGCCTGGGGGTCAGCAGCACGGTGAGCAGATCGGCCAGCAGGTTGATCGCCACCACGCCCAGGGTGATCACCAGCACCACGCCCTGGATCAGCGGCAGGTCGCGCATCTGGATCGCGGTGTTGAGCTGGGTGCCGATGCCGGGGTAGCTGAAGATCACCTCGGCCAGCAGCGCGCCGCCGATCAGCGTGCGCAAGGTCAGGGCCACGCCCTGCACCGCCGGCACCAGCGCGTTGGGCAAGGTGTGGCGCCACACGATGCGCCATTCGGGCACCCCGCGCAGGCGCGCCGCACTCACGTAGTCGGATTCCAGCGCCTCGATCATCGAGGCGCGTACCAGCCGCGCCAGGTAAGGCAGCGACGACAGGCTCAGGGCCAGGATCGGCAGCAGCAGAAACTCCAGCTGCTGCCACAGGTGCTTGTCCGGGTCGAGGATCGACACCGCCGGCAGCAGACTGAACTGCGGCATGGAAAACAGCAGCACCAGCCCGATGGCCAGCAGAAAACCCGGGGTGGCCTTGAGAAAGATCAGCGCCGACAGCGCCCAGCGGTCCAGGCGGCTGTCACGCCGCAGCGCCAGGCTCACGCCGATGCTCAACGCCAGCGGCACCACCACCAGCAGCACGCCGCCCAGCAGCGCCAGGGTATTGCCAAAGCGCGCGAGAATGATGCCGGCCACCGGTTGGTTCGAATCCAGCGAGATGCCCAGGTCACCGTGCAGCACCTGCCCCAGCCAGCTCAGGTACTGCAGCAGGATCGGCCGGTTCAGGCCCAGTTGCTCGCGCAGGGTCTGGATGCTCTCCAGCGGCGCGTCGGGGCCCAGGATCACGCGTGCAGGGTCCGAGGGCAGCGCCTGGGTGGCGATGAACACCACCAGGCTGATGACCCAGGCGGTGAGCAGGCCATAGCCCAGGCGCCCGATGAACCAGGGCAGCCAGGCCGGCAGTCGATGAGAGGTTGCGCACGGTTCAGGCATGGTTCAACCACAGGCTGTCAAAGCGCCAGGAGGCGAAGGTGGTCTGTTCGCCGTGCAGGCCGCCGACCTTGTTCGAGGCGGCGTCCAGCACGTCGGTGAAGCCCCAGATCAGCAGGCCGCCGCGCTGGTGCTGAATGGCCTGCGCCTCGTGTACCAGTTGCTTGCGCTGCGCCAGATCCGGCTGGCCGAGGGCCTGGGTGAACAGCGCACTGAAGCGCTCGTCACGGAAGTTGCTGCGGTTGTAGATCGCCAGCGGTGCATCGTTGTGCAGGCCGGTGGCCAGAAAGCCGCGGGCCGGTGTCGAGCCGGGCGACATCAGCCACTGCTCCTTCTGCGGGCCGTTGAATACCGAGGCGTCCACCGGCGTGACCTTGACCTGGACCCCGGCCTTCTTCGCCTGCTGGGCGAACACCAGGGCAGCGTTGATTTCGTTGGCGGTGGTGGTCAGCTCTATGCGCAGGTCGGTCTGCCCGGCCTGGCGCAGCAGCGAACGGGCCTGGTCCAGATCGAAGGGGCGCTGGGCGATGGCATGGTTGTAGGTGGGGTCGGTTGGCGAATACAGATCGTTGGCGATGCGCCCGAAACCGTTGAGGCCACGGCCCACCAGCTCCTGGCGGTCGGCCAGCAGGCGGAAGGCCTGGCGCACCCGCTCGTCCTGGAACGGCGCCTTGGCCGTGTTGAGGTTGAAGCCACTGAACGAGGTGGTGGGCGACACCACCAGTTGCAGGCGCGGGTCGGCCTTGAGCAAGGCACTGTGCTCGGCCTGCACGCCGCTGGCGATGTCGATCTGCCCGGCACGCAGGGCGGCTACGCGCGATACCTGGTCCTTGAATTCGATGATCTCCAGCTCGTCGGCATATGGCTGGTTGGGCTTGTAGTAGTTTTCGAAACGGCTGAACAGCGCACGCTGGCCCGGCACGAAACGTTTGAGCCGGTACGGGCCGGCGCCCACCGGGTTGCTGACCGGGTCGTAGTCGGTGGGCACGATGCCGCCGAAGGCAATCAGGGTCTCGTCCAGCGGGAAGAAGCTGCGGCCCTGCTTGAAGCGGATCTCGATGGTGCGCTCGTCGAGCTTGCGCAGCGCCTGGCGGTCGATGGCGCCCACCAGCCCGGCAAATGGCGAGGCAAGTTTCGGGTCGGTCAGGCGCAGGATCGAGAACAGCATGTCGTCGGCGCCGATGCTCTTGCCGTGGTGGAACTCCAGCCCCGGCTTGATGCGAATGGTCCAGGCGCTGGCATCGGCATTGGGCTCGGCAAATTCGGCCAGGCCCAGGCGCGTGCTGACGTCATCGTTCCACTCCCAGAACTTGCTGTACAGCGCCCAGCCGCGAATGATCCCGCCACCGGAAGGCTTGTGTGCATCCAGGTTGCCGGCCTGGTCGCCGTCGATGATGCCGACGCGCAGGCGCCCGCCGTGCACCGGGGTGCCCGGGCGTGCAATGGCCGCCGCGCTGCTGGCAGGCCCGCCGGCATCGCAGCCGCCCAGCAGGCTGGAGCCCAGCAACAGGCCGCCACCGACGGCCAGGCTGTTGCCGAGGAAGATCCGGCGCGAGAATTCATGAGGCATGGGCAGCTCCTTAGGCCGGCTCGGCAGCGGTGCGCGCACCCAGGCGCGGGATCTCGAACCCGTGGTCCAGTTCCAGCAGCGGGAACAGCAGGTCGGCCACCCGGTGCGCTTCATCGATCAGCGGAAAGCCCGAGAGAATGAACGCCGAGGTGCCCTGCTGCTGGTACTCGCGAATGCGCTCGGCCACCTGCTCGGCACTGCCCACCAGGTAGGTGCCGGACGACGGGCCGAGGATGTCGAAGCCGAACAGGCTGGGGCCGGTCCACACGTTGGGGTAGATCTCAAGCTCGCGCGCAGTGGGCAGGCGCCCGTCGCGGATGCTCTGCACGTTGCGCTGCACCTGCGGGTTGTCGCTGTGGAAGGTGTCCAGGGTCTGGCCCGGCGGCAGGTGGCGCTCGATGGCGGCGCGGGCGGTGGCCAGGGAGGTCTGTTGCAGCAGCTTCTCGGCATGTGCCCAGGCTTGGGCCTCGGTCTCGCGCACGATGACCTGCAGGCGCGTGCCGTAGGTCAGTTCGCGGCCGATCTTCGCCGCTTCGGCGGCCACGCGGCGGAACTTGTCGCCCAGCCTGGGCGGGGTGTCGGCAAAGCTCAGGTACACGTCCAGCAGTTGCACCGAATGCGCCACGCCCACGTCCGAGGTGCCGGCGCCCCACAGGGGTACCGCCAGGCGCTGCGGCGGGTGCCAGCCGCCCAGCGGATGGCGCGCCGCCGCAGCCGGGCGTGGCGCGAGCTGCACGTACTGGCCGTCGAAACCGGCGGTGTCGCCGGCATAGATGCGCTGGAAGGCGCGCCAGTATTCCAGGCTGAACTGGTAGCGCTCATCGTGCGGGTAATGCACACCCAGGGTGGCCAGGCCCGCGTCGCTGCCATTGACCACGTTGAACAGCAGGCGGCCGTTGGAGAACTCGTCGAAGGTCAGCGCCCACTTGGCCAGCACCGCCGGCGACAGCTCGCCCGGGTGCTGCGCCACCAGAAAGCGCAGGCGCTCGGTGGCATCGATCAATGCCGCCGACACCGCCAGGCTCTCGTTGGGGCTTGAACCCAGCAGGGCGCCGTAGAACCCCAGGCGGTCACTGGCCACCGCCAGTTGCCTGAGGTGGGCGAAATCGGTTTTCCAGCGCCCCTGGGGCTCCCACGGGTAGGGGCCGTCGGGGCTGGTGAGGTACCACAGGATCTTGATGGCCATGGCAGGTTCCTCAGGCGCGTGGGCGGTCGATGGCCGGGACCAGGCCCAGCGCGTGGGCGCGGTCGATCAGCTTGCTCATGTTCCATTGCTGGGTGAGCACGCCGGGGCCGTAGGGGCGCGAGCCGCCGATGGACTCGGCCAGCAGTTGCAGTTGCGCGCCCTCCTCCAGCAGCAGGATGAATTCGGCAGTGGCGCGCAGGCCCTGGCGCCCCCACACGGTCGCACCGCCGTTGGCTTCGAGAATCGCCGGGGTGTAGGGGTTCTCGGCCAGGCGCTCGAGAATGAAGTCGACCTCGTCCTGGCGCCGGTCGATGTACACCGGCAGCTCGCGGGCCAGCTGGTAGCGCTGCACCGGCACGTAGTGGAACGGCAGGCTGCGCTGGGTCTGCGCCCAGGCGCCCAGGTACGGGGTGTGCACGTGGGACACCGTGGTGATGCCGGCGTCTTCGCGAAACAGCCGGGTGTAGCGGCCCAGCCCGCCCTTGCCCTGGCCATGCACCAGGTTGCCGGCAAAGTCGCTGACCGTGGCCTGCAGCGGCTTGCGGTAGTCCCACGGGCCTGGGTAGTTGACCGACACCAGCAGCTCGCGGCCCGGTACGCGCTCGATGAAGCCCACGGTGCCGGCGGCGGTGAGGGTGTTGGTTTCGCGGAACACGGTGAAGGCCTGTTCGGCCTCGTGCAGCACCTGCTCGATGAAGGCCTTGAGGTCGGCGTCGATCAGGTGCTCGGTGGTCAGTACGGTCATGGCGGACTCCTTGGTTCAGGCGCGGGCGCGCTGGGCCAGCAGTTGATGGGCAGCTTGCAGTGGACGCGGGTCGACCCAGTCGGCCAGGTTGAAATCGGCTTCGAGAAAGCCATGCAGGTTGAGGAAGGTCTTCTGGATGTCCAGGTAGCCCAGGCGCTGGGCCGAGAGGTCCGGGGCCAGGGTGGTGTGGAAGTCGCCACGGTAGGCTTCGTCCACGCCCTGGGCGCCGGCGCGGGTCTCGTCCTGCAGGATGCGCAGCAGTGCCTCGCGGTTGTGGCTGGCCCAGTCGGCGGCGCGCAGGGTCTGCGCGAGGAAGCGCACCACCAGCTCGAAGTGGTTGTCCAGCAGGCTCTGGTGCACGGTGATCGGCCGTGGCGTGCCGTTGTTGATGCGGTAGCGCGGGTCGCTGATCTGGTCCAGGTCGATGCCCACCACCAGGCCCAGGCGGCGCGCTGCATCGGCAGCGGCGGCGCCCTTGACGTACACCGCGTCGACCTCGCCACGGGCCAGGTAGTCCAGCCCCGACCACAGGCGCTGCAGGCCCTGCTCGGGGGTGAGGGCGTCGTCCTGGTTGTGCAGCGCCACTTCCACCAGTTCGACATCGTCGAAGCTCAGGCCGGCCAGGCTCAGCGCGCCCTTGTAGCCATGCAGGCTCATGGCGCGGGCGATGCTGCCCGGGCGGTTGTCGCCCCAGGCTGGCAGCGCCAGGCGCTTGCCCTTGAGGTCCCGAGCGCTGCGGATGCCGGAGTCGGGGCGTACCAGGACGGTCTGCCATTCCTCGATCCAGGTCAGGCCGATCAGGCGGCTGGGCGAACCGGCGGCGCGGGCGGCCAGGGCCGGCACATTGCCGCCCTCGCGAAACAGCCCGGGCAACTGGTGATCGTAGTGGTGATGGCCGAGCTGGCGGGCCTCCTGCAGGGTCTCCACCGGCAGGCCGTCGGCGGCGAATTCCTCCCCCAGCCAGCCCAGGGTGTAGGCGATGCCGGAGGCGGTCGGCACGGGGCAGCGGGTGAACCAGATCTGTTCGAGGGCCGGTGCGGCAGGCAACGGCAAGGTAGCGGCGATTGACATGGGCATGTTCCATCAAGCGAAGGTAGCCATGCCATTGCAGCGCCCGTGCCAACTCACCAACTCATTGTTTTTGTTGGTTTTTTAGAGACCTTCTGAACACCGGCTGCTGGCCTGGCAGCAGTGTTGCAGCTGCCCTGCTGCTGCCAGAGCAACAATCGGCGCCCCGCTGCTGCCCCAGCAGCACCCCGCCGCCCGCACCTGGCCGCAGTCCTTGTGGCACAAGGCTTTGCGGCGTGTGGCACAGAACCTGCTCAAGGGCCTGAAACCTGTTCATTCAAGGAAGCCCCCGCATGAGTACCCCGCCCCGCCGCCTGGAAAGCGCCGCCCAGGCCATCGCCGCCGCCCATGAAATCGCCGGCCAGATCGCCGAGCTGGCCCGCGACCGGCACAACAACCGCCAGTTGCCGCGTCGCCAGGCCCAGCTGCTGTCCGACAGCGGCCTGACCGCCATCGGCGTGCCCGCGCAGTTCGGCGGGCTGGGCGCTTCGGTACAGACCATCGTCGAGACCGTGCGCATCGTGTCCGCCGCCGACGGAGGTGTCGGGCAACTGCTGCAGATTCACAACGTGATGCTGCGCGGTGTGCTCAGCGGCTACCCGGATGAAGTGCGCGAGCGCCTGATCGCCGACCTGCTGGCCGGCAAGCGCCTGGGCAACGCCCTGGCCGAGGTCGGCGGCAAGAACAAGTTCGCCCTCAAGACCCGCATCGAGCGCCGCGAAGACGGCAAGCTGGTGCTCAACGGCAGCAAGTTCTACTCCACCGGCTCGTACCTGGCCGAATGGATCTCGCTGACCGCCGCCAGCGACGACGGCGGCGCCGGGGTGCTGCTGCACCGCGACACGCCGGGCCTGACCCTGCTCGACGACTGGGACGCATTCGGCCAGAACAACTCGGTGAGCGGCACGGTGCAGTTCGACAACATCGAGCTGGACGAGCGCTATGTGCTGCGCCGCCAGGGCCCGATGAAGCGCACCGGGCTGACCTTCCCGCAGATACTGCACGCGGCCATCGACACCGGCATCGCCGCCGGCGCCCTGCAGGCCGGCATCGACTACCTCAACCAGCACGCGCGCCCGTGGGTGGAGAGCGAGGTGGAGCGCGCCAGCGAAGAGCCGCACATCATCCGCCAGATCGGTGAATACGCCGTGGCCCTGCGCGCCGCCGAATCGCTGCTGCGCGATGCCGCACGGACCTTCGATGCGCACGAGCTGGCCCCCGACGACAAGGCCCTGCAGGACGAGCTGATTCTCTCGGTAGCCACCGCGCGGGCGCACTCGGATGCCGCCTCGCTGAAGATCTCCAGCGACATCTTCTCGCTGCTGGGGGCCAGCGCCTCGCTGAGCAAATGGAACCTGGACCGCTTCTGGCGCAATGCGCGGGTGCACACCACCCACGACCCGATCCGCTGGCGCCTGCACCACGTGGGCAACTACTACCTCAACGGCATCGACCCGGGCGAATACACCGCCATTCTCGCCGCCAGGCAGAGCGCGGGCGCCAGCCGCTGAACACCGGGCGCGGGGCCTGCCCTGCGCCTGCTTTCCCCTTTGCCTCGAGTTTTCCATGAGCCCTCGACACCCGCTGCTGCGCAGCCTGGCGATCTACCGCGAAATGCCCTGGCGTTTCGCCCTGGTCGCCGGGCTGTTCGTTTTCATCAACCTGGGGCTGGTCTGGCAGCAATGGCTGATCGGCCATGCGCTGAACGACGTGAGTGCCGGCGCCGCCGTGGTGCGCCTGGCCGATGGCAGCCTGGATGCACGCCTGGCCTGGCACTGGTTCTGGCTGATAGCCGCGGTGGCGCTGGGCCGCGCGGTGTTGCAGTACGCCGCGGCCATCGGCTCGCTGGTGCTCGGCCAGGCGCTGCTCACGCGCCTGCGCGAGCGCCTGCTGGCCCAGGTGCAGGCCCTGCACCTGGGCTACCACTGGCAGCACGGCATGGGCGAGATGGTCACCCGCACCACCCGCGATGCGGACAAGGTGCGCGATGCGCTGATCAGCTTCTGGCGCCAACTGGTGGAAACCCCGTTGGTGGTGCTGGCCACCGTCGGCCTGCTGACCTGGTACGACCCGTGGCTGGCCCTGGGGCCGCTGCTGCTGACCGTGCTCGGGCTGGGCATATTCGTGCACCAGACCGAGCGCCTGGTGGCACTGGACCGTGCCGTGGGCGCCGCCTACGACCGGGTCAACCAGGACCTGGCCGAAGGCATCGGCGCGGTACGGGTGATCAAGTCGTTCGGCCTGCAGGCCCAGCGCATCGAGGGCTTTGCCGCGCAGGTGCAGGTGTTTGCCGGGCATGCACGCCAGGCGCTGGCCTACGCCAGCTCGCGCATACCGCTGCCGCAGGCGGTGGTGGCGCTGGGGCATGTGTGGATCCTGGTGGTCGGTGCGCAGCTGGTGGCCCAGGGGCGCATCGGCATCGGCGAGCTGGTGACCTCGCTGCTGATCGCCACCACCCTGGTGTTTCGCATCGAAGGCATCGGCCGGGTGATGCAGACCTTCGCCGACGCGCGCGCCTCGGCCGAGCGTATCTGGCAGTTGCTCGATGCGCCGGTACACATCGTCAGCGGTCAGCAGTCGCTGCCCCCGGGGCCGCTGGGCCTGAAGCTGGAGGCTGTCGGCGTGGCAGCGCCCGGCGGTGGGCAGGCGGTGCTCAGCCAGTGCTCGTTGCAGATAGAACCCGGCGAGGTGGTCGCGCTGGTGGGCGCCACGGGCACCGGCAAGAGCCTGCTGGCCAGCCTGCTGCCGCGCCTGACCGAGGCCGACCAGGGCCGCGTGCTGCTGGGCAGCGCTGCACGGGGCTGGCACGACGTGCGCACCCTGGCGCTGGATGAACTACGCCGGCGCGTGCATGTGCTGCCCCAGGAGAGCTTTCTGTTCGCCGACAGCCTGGCTGCCAACCTGCGCCTGGGTGCGCCCACGGCCAGCGACGCGCAACTGCTCGATTCACTGCGCCAGGCCAGCGCCGAGGACGTGCTGGCGCGCCTGCCCCAGGGCCTGGACACGCCGCTGGGCGACCGTGGCGTGACCCTCTCGGGCGGCCAGCGCCAGCGCCTGTGCCTGGCCCGCGCCCTGCTGGCGGCCCCCGACATCCTGTGCCTGGACGACGCCACCAGCGCGCTGGACGCGATCAGCGAGCAGCGTGTGCTCGACACCCTGCGCCAGCGCCGCAGCGATGGGCATGCACCGACCCTGCTGCTGATCGCCAGCAAGCTGAGCACCGTGCAACTGGCCGACCGCGTGCTGCTGCTGAGCAGTACCGGCATTGCCGACAGCGGCAGCCATGCGCAGCTGCTGCACCGCAACCCGACCTACCGTGAACTGCTGGGGATCGAGCATGGCTAAGCCGCAAGCGGGCACTGCCCTGAGCGATATCGAGATAGAAGAATTACTGGCCAGAAAGGCCCTGGACCGCAGCATGTTCCGGCGCCTGCTGCCCCTGCTGCGCCCGGTGCGCCGGCAGATCGGCTGGGTGATCGGCCTGGAGCTGGTGCTGGTGTTCACCGTGTTCCTGCGCCCGTGGTTCGTGCGCGAGCTGCTCGATCACGGGCTGATCCATGACGGCAACGCCTGGCTGCTGGACCCGCCGCTGGTGCTGTGGCTGGGCGCGGGCCTGGCGGCAAGCTGGCTGGGGCGCTTCGTGCTGGCGGGGCTGTCGCAGTACATCGCCGGCAGCGCCGCGATCAGCGTGCTCAACGACCTGCGCGTGCGGGTGTTTGCGCACGTGCAGGCGCTGAGCGTGGGCTACTTCGACCGCACCCGCGCCGGGCGCATCATTTCGCGGGCCGACCGCGACGTGGACGCGCTTGAGCCGCTGCTGATCCAGGGCCCGCCCGAGCTGCTCGGCGCCCTGCTGCGCTGCAGCCTGGCGGCGGTGATGCTGTGGCTGATAGAGCCGCTGTTCTTCTTCAGCCTGATCGGCAGCGTGCCGTTGCTGCTGCTCGCCACCTGGGGCTTCAAGCGTATCGCCCAGCGCAACTGGGCGAAGGTCGCGGAAAACCGCAGCCGCTTCACCGCCCACCTGGTGGAGAGCGTCAGCGGCGTGCGCCTGCTGCAGCAGACCGGCCGGCAGCAGACCAACCTGCAGCGTTACCAGGGCCTGCTGGACGACTTCAACCGCGCGCTGATTCTGGGCAGCCTGCGCTCGGGCTGGTTCGCGCCGTTCACCGCGCTGCTGGCCGCGATGGGCATGGCGGTGCTGGTGCTGGTGGGTGGCTACGGGCTGGCCGAGGGTTCGGTGACGGTAGGCCAGGTGGGTGAAAGCCTGTTCTACGTGATGCTGTTTCTGGGGCCGTTGCAGGAGCTGACCGACCTGTTCGAGCGCTATGCCACCGGTTCGGCTTCGGCGCAGCGGATCTTTCTGCTGCTGGACACCGCGCCGCAGATTCTCGACCCGCAGGTGCCCGTGGCGTTGCCCAGGGCGCGTGGCGAGGTGCGCTTCGAGCAGGTGCGCTTTGCCTATGAGCGTCAGGCGCCAACGCCGGTGATCGACGGGCTGGACCTGCACATACGGGCCGGCGAGGTGCTGGCATTGGTCGGGCCGTCGGGGCATGGCAAGAGCACGCTGGTGCAGTTGCTCACGCGCTTCTATGACGTGGACGGCGGCGCGGTGAAGCTCGATGGCATCGATGTTCGCCAGTTGAGCCAGCAGCAGTTGCGCCGGCACGTGGGTGTGGTGCTGCAGGACAACGTGCTGTTTGCCGGCAGCATCCTCGACAACCTGCGCCTGGCAGCACCGGGGGCGGACGATGCGACGCTGATCGCGGCGGCCCGCGAGCTGGGCGCCGATGAAGTGCTGGAGCGCCTGCCGCACCAGTACGCGACCCAGGTGGGGGCGCTGGGCGCGCACCTGAGCCATGGACAGCGCCAGCTGGTGTGCCTGGTGCGGGCGTACCTGGCAGACCCCGCGGTGCTGGTGCTGGACGAAGCCACCTCGGCGGTGGACGTGCATACCGAGCGGCGCATCCAGCGGGCGTTGCGTCGGCTGTGCGAGGGGCGCACGGCGATCATCATCGCGCATCGGCTGGCGACCATTCGCGAGGCAGACCGCATCGTGGTGATCGGCCAGGGCCGCCTGGTGGAGCAAGGGCCGCATGCGCAGTTGCTGGCCAGGGGTGGGGCGTATGCGGCGCTGCATCGCAGCTATGCGCGGGCCGGTTAGGGCCAATCGCGGGTCAAGCCCGCTCCCACAGGGGGGCATTGCTCTGGTGCTGCAACCGCCGCACCCACTGCTGCTGCACTGCTGCCCTGGCAGCAGTGCAGCAGCCCACCCCCCGCAAAATCGGGCCCGCACCGCGTGGCATGACGGTTGCACCACCTCTGGCACATTCACCGAGGAACAGCCATGAGCACCGAATTCTTCTGGCGCCTGCCCCTGGGCACCGACGGGCCGCAATTGAGCACCGACCGGCACAACCGTGGCAGCTTCAGCCACCAGCACGGCCATATCGCACCCGGCCGGCTGGCAGACGGCCGCCCCGACGGCTTCACCTATATCGACTACATCGCCCAGGTGGCCAAGGCTGCCGAACTGGCCGGCTTCGAAGGCGCCCTGCTGCCCACCGGCCCCGAACCCTGGATCGTGGCCGCCGCACTGGCCCGCGAAACCCGCCGCCTGCGCTTTCTGATCGCCTTCCAGGCCGCCTGGACCCTGCCCGCCTACGCCGCACAGCAGGCCGCCATCCTGCAGCACCTGAGCCACGACCGCCTGGACTGGAACATCATCACCGGCGGCAACCCCGCCAGCCAGCGCGCCCAGGGCGACTTTCTCGACCACGACCAGCGCTACCGGCGCACCGGCGAATTTCTCGACATCATCGACGGCCTGTGGCGCAACGAGCACTTCAGCTACCAGGGCGAGGTCTATCAACTGGACAACGGCGCCCTGCCCGAGCACCTGGCCCATGTGCGCAAGCCGGGGGTGTACTTCTCCGGCTTCTCCGACCCGGCCCTGGACGTGGCTGCACGCCACGCCGACGTGTACCTGAACTGGGCCGAGCCGATCGAGCAGCTCAGGCCGCATATCGAGCGCGTGCGCGAGCTGGCCGACAGGCAGGGCCGCACGGTGCGCTTCGGCCTGCGCGTGGACCTGTTCGCCCGCGAAACCGAAGAGGCGGCCTGGCGCGACCTGCGCCGCCAGTTCGACAGGCTTGACGGCAGGCCCAGCGCCCTCTCCAGCACCTTCAGCACTGCCAGCGACTCGGTCGGCGGCGCCCGCCAGAGCGCCTATCACCAGAACATCCAGCGCTTCGACGACCTGATTCTGGGGCCAAACCTGTGGGCCGGTTTCGCCAAGGCCAAGCCCGGCCCCACCGTGGGCCTGGTGGGCAGCCACCAGAACATCGCCGAACGCCTGGCCGAGTACCGCGACGCCGGCTTCTCGACCTTCATCCTGGCCGGCAACCCGCACCTGGAAGAAGCCCTGCGCATCGGCCAGGAAGTGCTGCCGCTGGTGCAACAACAACCCATCAAGGACCCGATGCCCCTATGACCACCCCTCTCGATACCCTCTGGTACACCCACAGCCCGGTGCCGACCGGCCTTGGCATCGCCGTGCAGACCGGGCGCCTGGCCGAGGCGTTCCAGCCGCTGGGCACCTCGATCCAGTCGCTGCGCGAGTCCAGCGAGCGCGAAGTGCGCGAAGCCCACTACGACCATCACCTGCCCAACTCGGTGCGCCACGGCGGCAACATTCCGGCGATCTGGGCCTACGCCAGCGGCGTGCAGACCCGCGTGCTGGGGCTGAGCTGGGCCGATGAGGTGCAGTTGATCCTGACCACCGAGGACAGCGGCGTGAAAAGCGTGCGCGACCTCAAGAACCGCCGCTTCGGCCTGCCCAAGTGGGCTAACGTGCAGATCGACTTCACCCGCGCCCAGGCCCTGCGCGGGCTGGAAAACGCGCTCAGGCTCGAAGGCCTGGACGTGGCCGATGTGGAGCTGGTGGACTACCCCTACGGCGGCACCCACAGCGACGAGCAGGTCACCCATGTGCATGGCGCCACGGTGACCCTGGGCATGAACCGGGTGAGCCGGCGCAACAACGAACTGATCGGGCTGCTGCGCGGCGATATCGACGCGATCTTCCTCAAGGGGGCCTCGGCCTTGCAACTGGCCCACGAGTTCGGTTTGCGGGTGGTGATCGACACCGGCTCGCACCCCGACCCGCTGATCCGTTCCAACAACGGCACGCCGCGCACCCTGACTGTTGACCTGAACCTGCTGCAACAGCATTTCGGCGCGTGCACGCGCATCGTCGACGTGGTGCTGCGTACCGAGCAGTGGGCCTGGGCCAACCCCGATGAAACCCGGCGCTACCTGGCGCGCGAGCTCAACACCAGCGAGTACTGGGTGGCGGCGGCGTATGGCGAGGACGCGCACCGGCGCCTGCGGACCACGCTGGACAGTCGCTCGATCGAGGCGCTGCAGGATTTCACCGATTTTCTGCATCGGTGGCATTTCATTGCGCGGCGCTTCGATGTGCGCGACTGGATCGATTTCAGTGTGCTGGAGGCGGTGATCGGGTCGACGTCGCGGGTGGCCACCTGATTGCTGGGGCTGCTTTGCAGCCCATCGCGGGTCAAGCCCGCTCCCACAGGATTCGCACGGTCCGTGTGGGAGCGGGCTTGACCCGCGATGCAAGGCGCAGCCTTGCCAACCGGTTGCTGCTGCAGCAGCAGGCGTTCCACAGCCCCCTGCTGCACCACTAGCAACCCACCCCGAAACACCCGATAAAACCCATGTAAATCAACAGCTTGCAAACATGGCACAAACCCTGCTCTAGCCCCGTATCAGCCACACTCGGGGAGCCACACCATGCATCAGCTTCATCCACTGGCCAGGGGCATCGGCCTGGGCCTGCTGCTCGCAGGCACCAGCACCGCCCACGCCGACGACAGCACCACGCCGGCACTCAAGACCGTCACCGTCACCGCACAACACCGCGAAGAAACCCTGCAGGAAGTGCCGGTGGCGGTCAGCGCGGTCCAGGGCACCAGTATCACCGCCGACGGCGTGCGCGCCATGGGCGACATCACCACCTTCATCCCCAACGCCTCGGCCAAGAACCCCGATGGCGATGGCCGCCCGCGCTGGTACATCCGCGGCCTGGGCACCGGCGACACCGGCGCCGCCACGGTCTACCCGGTGGGCATCTATGCCGACGACGTCTACCTCAACGCACCCGTCGCCGGCGGCGGCCCGCTGTTCGACCTGGAGCGCATCGAGGTGCTGCGCGGCCCTCAGGGCACCCTGTACGGCAAGAACACCACGGCGGGGGCAGTCAACGTGATCTCGAAAAAGCCCACCTTCGACACCGACGGCTTCGGCACCATCGGCTTTGGCAGCAAGAACGAACGCATCCTCAACGGCGCCCTGGGCGGCACCCTGGTGGACGAACGCCTGGCCGGCCGGGTGTCGCTGTATTCCGAGGAGCGCGACGGCTTCACCCACAACCTGACCAACGACCAGACCTATGGCGACGTCAACAAGAAGGCCGTGCGCGTACAGTTTCTGGCCAGGCTCAACCCGGACCTGGAGGCGCTGTGGAAGCTCCACGGGCGCCAGTTCAAGGGCGATGGCAGCAGCGGTTCGCTGCCGCTGGGCACCTATTACAACGTCGGCTACCAGCGCCCGCAGGGGCGGCGCATCGAGCTGAACGTGGACGAGCACTCCAAACTCGACCACGACGGCACCTCGCTGACCCTGAACTGGGACATCGGCGACTACCGGCTGACCTCCATCACCGCCTACGACTCTATCCGCCAGCAGTCGCTGACCGACGCCGACTACACCCCCTACGAGGTCAACGGCGCGAGCGACACCGACAATCGCTACGACCAGTACTCGCAGGAATTTCGCCTGGCCTCCCCGCAGCAGGAAACCCTGCGCTGGATGCTCGGCACCCATTACTTTCACGAAACCCTCGACAGCACCGACCGGCGTTTCGTGACGCCGGGCCCGACGCCCAACGGCACCGGCTCCAACCAGATCGGCGGGGTCGACCTGAGCAGCCTCGACTACACCCACAAGACCGACAGCTACGCGCTGTTCGGCAACCTGGCCTATGACCTGAGCGACAACTTCACCGTGACCGGCGGGCTGCGCTGGACCACCGAGAAAAAGAGCATCGACCTGGACCTGGCCCAGCTCACCCGTACCAGCGCCAACGGCCCGCTGGTGCCGCTGGGCGCTGCGGGCGCCAACGGCAACCGCGACGAGAGCAAGCGCTGGGACGCCTGGACCTACGATGTGACGCCCGAGTACCGCATCAACGACAACCTGCGGGTGTTCTTTCGCTATGCCCACGGCTTTCGCTCCGGCGGCTTCAACACCGGGCTGTCGAGCAACCTGGCGCAGCTGACCACGGTCGACCCGGAACAGCTCGATGCCTACGAGCTGGGCCTGAAATCGGAGTGGTTCGACCACCGCCTGACGGTCAACGCCAACCTGTTCTACTACGACTACCAGGACATCCAGGTCAACCTGCTGACGGTCAACAGCGGCGTGCTCACCACCGCGCTCACCAACGGTGCCAAGGGCAAGGTCAAGGGCGCGGAGCTGGAGATCGAGGGCCAGCCCACCGACTACCTGCACCTGCGCGCGGCGGTGTCGTTCCTGGACACCGAGTACACCGACTTCAAGAACGTCAACCCCACCACCGGCGAGGTGACCGCCGACTACAGCGGCAACAGCTTCGTGCGCTCGCCGCGCAACGTGGTGTCGCTGGGCGCCGACTACACCATCCCGCTGGCGATCGGCGGCAAGCTGGTGGCCGGCGCCGACGTGAGTTTTCGCGACAAGGAGTACTTTCTGGCCAACCGCCAGAGCAGCGCCGAGCCGACCCTCAGCCAGCCCCACTACACCCTGGCCAACAGCCGCCTGACCTGGTTCAGCGCGGATGAAAAGCTCAGCGTGACCGGCTTCGTCAACAACCTCACCGACCGCCGCTACCAGGTGCACGGCCGGCCCAACGGCCCCCAGGGCCAGTACGTGCTGACCTACGGCGACCCGCGCACGGTCGGCCTCAGCGTCACCAGCCGATTCTGATCGACCGCGCCGGCGGCAGGCTGCCGGCGCACTTCAACTGCCTTGCAAGGAGTACACCCCATGTTGCATCCCACCCCCTTGGCCGGCGCCATCGCGCTGGTCATCGGCAGCGTTGCCGTGCCCGAATGCTCTGCCCAGGCCGCACCCGGCGCGGATGACAAGCTCGATACCGTGGTCGTGGTCGGCACCCGCCGCAGCGACGTCACCGCGCTGCAAAGCGCAGCCCCGGTGGATGTGCTGAGCGCCGAGAAGCTGCAGGACACCGGCGCCAGCGACCTGTCCGGTGCGCTGACCGCCCTGTCGCCCTCGTTCAGCTTCCCGCAGTCGCCCCAGGGCGCGTTCGCCGGCTCCATCGCCCAGGGCGCCTCGCTGCGCGGCCTGGCGTCGGACCAGGTGCTGGTGCTGGTCAACGGCAAGCGCCGCCATACCAGCGCCAACGTGACCCGCCAGGGCCTGGCCAACGGGCGTGGCGCAGCGGCCGTGGACCTGAGCCTGATCCCGCTCAGCGCGGTGTCGCGGGTGGAGATCCTGCGCGACGGCGCCGCCGCCCAGTACGGCTCGGACGCCATCGCCGGGGTGATCAACATCGTGCTCAAGGAGAACGACGACGGCGGCAACGTGGGCTATCGCTTCGGCGGCTACGACAAGGGCGACGGCCTGCAGCGCAAGCTCAGCGGCTGGAAGGGCCTGGCCCTGCCCAACGATGGCTTCCTGACCCTGAGCTTCGATGCCGGCAGCCAGGACCCGGCCAGCGACACCAACCCCGACAACCGGATCTTCTACCCCGGCAGCACCAGCACCGATACCCCGCGCGAGCAGAACAACCGCTACCGCACCTGGCGCTGGGGCTCGGGCAATGTCTCGGACCAGTACAACCTGGTGGCCAACAGCGAAATCGGCCTGGGTGAAGGGCTGACCGCCTATGGCTTTGCCACCTATGCGCACAAGAACACCGACGCCGACGGCTTCTTCGACCCGCCCACCACCCTGGCCCGCAACTACGGCAGCGATGCGCTGCGCCGCTACCCGGACGGGCGCCTGCCGGTCACCCGCTACAACCTGCAAGACTATGCCGTGACCGGCGGCCTGCGCTGGGAGGACGAAACCCTGGGCACGTTCGACCTGGCTGCCAACTACGGCAACGACACGTTGAAGTCCACCGACCGCAACGCCATCAACCCCAGCTGGGGCACGGCCAGCCCGTCGAGCATCTACACCGGCGAGCGCGAGAACCAACAGACCAACCTGACCCTGGACTGGGTGCGCGACTTCCCCACCGACCTGCTGGCCAGGCCGCTGACCCTGTCGGCGGGCCTGGCCTGGCGCAAGGAGAACTACCACCTGGGCGCCGGCGAGGCGGCCGGCTGGCAGAACGGGCCGCTGTTCGGCAGCCTGGACCCGGTCAGCGGGCGGCCGATCCCCGGTTACTACTCGGGCATCACCAACGTCGATGCCGCGTCGCTGGAGCGCAAGGTGTTCGGCGCCTATGTCGACCTCGAAGGGCAGCTCACCGACAAGTTCCAGGCCGGCGTGGCGCTGCGCTCGGAGCATTACTCGGACTTTGGCGACACCACCAACGGCAAGCTGTCGCTGCGCTACGACTTCACCCCGCAGATCGCCGCACGCGGCAGCCTCAGCACCGGCTACCGCGCCCCTTCGCTGGTGCAGAGCGGGCTGTCCTCGTTCAGCGTGCAGGTGGTGGAGCAGCCACCTGGCAGCGGCAACTGGGTCGAGGTGCAGCAGCGCACCCTGCGTGCCGACAGCCCCGAAGCCGCGCTGCTGGGCGGGCGCGCGCTCAAGCCCGAAGAGTCGACCAACTACTCCCTGGGCCTGGTGTGGCGCCCGCTGGCCAACGCCTCGGTGACCGTGGACGCCTACCGCATCGACATCGACAACCGCATCACCCTGTCCGACCAGTTGCCGGCCAGCGTGGTGGGGCCGATCTTCGCCGGTACGCCGTATGCCAACATCCAGAGTGCGGCGTTCTATACCAACATTGCCGACACCCGCACCGACGGCATCGAGCTGGCCGGCCAGTACCAGTGGGACCTGGCGCAGTACGGCCGGCTGGACCTGAACGCCGGCTTCGCCAAGACCCGCACGCGCATCACCGAACTGCGCGATGCCGGCGGCATTGCCGGCAACCAGATCGTCGGGCGCGCCACCCAGGGCCTGATCGAGCACGGCACCCCCGACACCAAGCTGACCCTCAGCGCCAACTGGCTGTACCAGAACTGGGGCGTGACCCTGACCCAGCGCCGCTACGGTGAATGGCAGAGCCTCAATGCCAGCAACCCCGACCTGGACCAGACCTTCAGCGCACAGTGGATCACCGACCTGGACCTGAGCTACCGCTTCGACCAGGGGCTGAAGGTCTCGGTGGGTGCGATCAACCTGTTCGACAGCCACCCAGACAAACTCGAAGGCCAGACCCTGTACGGGGTGCAGAAGTACTCGATCACCTCGCCCGAGGGCGCCCAGGGCGCGTTCTACTACACCAGCCTGAGTTACGACTTCTGAGTTTTGTCCGACAATAAAATTGAGCTGGATCAACGTTTGGCGTGATGTATGGCACTTAGCCTTCATCCACTGCGACAGCGCTTCTATAGTGTGGCGGGAACCACGTTCCCCCCACTCTAAGGAGCGTTCATGCTGCGCGTACTTTCACTGGAAAACCTCACCGTCACCCGCAAACTGGCACTGGGCTTCGGGCTGATGCTGGCCCTGGCGGTGTGGTTGGCCGCCACCGGCCTCAAGGGGTTGCACAACGACAAGACCTCGTTCGAGCGGATCAACCGACTGAGCACCCTGTTCGACGAAACGGTGTTTGCCCGCGAGGCCAACTACCAGTACGCGCTGGCGCCCCAGGCCGCCCACCTGGACACCCACCAGACCCACCAGCAGGCCTTGCACAGCGCACTGAACGCGGTGCTCGAGGACGTGCAGCGCGGCGCCTGGCCCGCCGAAGACCTGCAGACCGTGCAGCAACTGGCCGACGGCCTGCAGGGCTACATCACCACCCACCAGGCCGCCCTGGCCCTGGACCCGCCCGACAGCGCCCGGGTGGTGCAGGCCAACGCCCTGCTGGCCGACCTGCAGGGCAGCATCAACGTGCTGTACAAGAAGGAAGAGGAGCGCGCTGCCGCCAGCGTGGCCACGGTGGTCTCGATTCTGCTGGGCGTGACCGTCGCGACCCTGGTGCTGGGCACCCTGATCGCCTGGCTGATCGGCCGGCAGATCGTGCGCCCGCTGCGCCAGAGCCTGGAGGCGGCCGAGCGCATCGCCCACGGCGACCTCACCGTGCAGCTGGACAGCCATCGGCGTGACGAACTGGGCCAGCTGCTGCGCGCTATCGGCGACATGAGCCAGCGTCTGCGCGAGGTGATCACGCGCATTGGTCACGGCTCCTCGCAACTGGCGGTATCGGCCAGCCAGCTGGCCACCATCACCACCCAGACCCAGGCCGGCACCGACAGCCAGCGCAGCGACACCGACCGGGTCGCCACCGCCATGAACCAGATGACTTCGATGGTGCAGGCCGTGGCGCGCAACTCCGAAGACGCAGCCCAGGCGGCCCGCCAGGCCGACGAGGAAGCCAGCGGCGCATCGGGCATCTCGCGCAATGCCATCGTGCAGATCGAGGCGCTGGCCGGCGAGGTCGGGGTGTCGGCCGAGTCGATGAGCCGCCTGCACCAGGAAATCGACCGTATCGCCAGCGTGCTCGGGGTGATCAAGGCCGTGGCCGGGCAGACCAACCTGCTGGCGCTCAATGCCGCCATCGAGGCAGCACGTGCCGGCGAGGCCGGGCGCGGCTTCGCGGTGGTGGCCGACGAGGTGCGCAGCTTGGCCCAGCGTACCCAGCAGTCTTCCGAGGAGATCGAGCACCTGATCGGCGAGTTGCAGCGCATTGCCAACGAGAGCACGCAGATCATGCAGTCCAGCGTGGAGCAGACCCAGTCGACCGTGACCGGGGTGCGCAACACCGGCGATGCGCTGGCGGCGATCACCCGGCAGGTCTCGGACATCCAGCAGATGAGCCTGCGCATCGCCAGCGCCGCCGAAGAACAGACCACGGTGGTCGAGGAAATCACCCGCAACGTGCTGCATGTGCGCGAAACCGCCGACCAGTCGGCACTGGCCAGCAGCGAGATCGCCAGCTCCAGCGTCGAACTGGCGCGCCTGGGCAGCGACCTGCAGAGCCTGGTGGTGCATTTTCGCACCTGACGGCTCGCGGCACGGGCTGCGGCGCAGGGCGCGGGCAGGTGAAGGGGGAAAACGGATTGACTCCGTTTCCTGGCTGACCCAAGCTTGCCCCACCCCGCCTGCCCGGATGCCGCATGTCAAAACCGCGCCTCTATACACTGCTCAGCCTGCTCGTGCTGCTCGTCATCGGGCTGGGCTACGGCTGGCTGGGTGACGCCCCGGCCCCCGCGCCGGCCCCCAGCCATGGCTACACCAAGGCGCTGACCATGGCCCATGAAGGGCAGCCGGGGGCGGCGCGGGTGCTGTACCAGCAACTGGCGCGCGCCGACCTGTCGGGCATTCGCCGCGCCAGCCTGCATGCCGAGCTGCCCAACTACCCTTCGCCGCTGGCGCTGAAGCTGGCCGACCAGGACCTGAGCCACGACGACCCGCTGGTGCGCCGCGCGGCGATCGCCAGCATCAGCGCGCTGGTGCCGGCGCCGCAGCGCAGCGTGCTGCTGGGGCCGATGCTCGAAGACCCCGAGCAGAGCGTGCGCTTTGCCGCGGTCGATGCGCTGCTGGGGCTGGGCCCGGACGATGTCGGCCTGTACTACGGCCCGCTGCAGCAGGCACTGGAGCAGTACCAGCAGGCCTTGCTCAAGCAGCTCGACGATGCCGCCGCCCAGGTGCACCTGGCCCGGCTGTACGTGCACGAGGGCCATGAAGACGAGGCGGCGCAGGCACTGGAGCGAGCATTGGCGCTGGCCCCCGACGACCTCGAGGCACTGGCGGCCAAGGTGCGCCTGCTCGACAGCCAGGGCCACGCCGATGCCTCCCGCGAGCTGCTGGCCCAGGCGCTCAAGCGCCACCCCGACTCGGCCTTCCTGCAACACGAGCTGGGCCTGTGGCTGATGCGCCACGACCAGCACGAATACGCGCTGCTGGCGTTCGACCGGGCCCTGGCGCTGGACCCGGACAACGCCGAGTATCGCTATACCCTGGCGTTGACCCTGCACAGCCTGGAGCAGGTCGAGGTGGCGCAGAAGCAGCTCGAAACCCTGCTCGCCCGCCAGCCGGCCAACCGCAAGGCGCGGGTGCTGCTGATCGGCTACTGGAAAGAGACCGGCCAGCTGCAGAACGTGCAGGTGTTGCTGGCCCAGCTGGAGCAGCAGAACCCGGACGATCCGCTGGTGCAGCAAGGCCTCTGAGGCCCCTCGTCCGGGCTCCCGCAAGCGTTTTGAACCCCGCCGAAAGTGGCGTGTCCAGTGATAGTGCATGGATAAAAAGGCAATCGCCTGGCTGTGCGTTATCAAAGGAGATCGCCCGTGAACAATTCGGTGCCAAACGGCGAACGCGCACTGATACTTGCCCCGCCCACCCTCAGCCGCCTGGCGCTGAACCTGTTCGACGAAGCCGGCATACAGGCGCTGGCCACCCGCGACCTGGACGAGATGGCCGATGCCCTGGGCCAGGGCGCGGGGCTGGCCATCATCGCCGACGAGTCCCTGGGCGCCTTCGTGCAGTCGCCCGTGCACAACTACCTGCGTACCCAGCCCGCCTGGTCGGACCTGCCGGTGGTGCTGCTGACCAGCCCGGCCCGCGCGCCGGACGCCGACCTGCACACGGCGCTGGGCAACCTGTTCCTGCTGGCATGCCCGTTCCAGCCCAGCGGCCTGCTGGCCCTGACCCACGCTTCGCTGCGCGCCCGCCGTCGCCAGTACCAGGCCCAGTACAGCGCGGCCCGCCTGCAGGACCTGGAGCAACGGGTGGAAGAGCAACTGCGCCACCTGCGCGAAGACGAACAACAGCTGCGCCACACGCAGAAGATGGAAGCCATCGGCCAGTTGGCCGGCGGTGTGGCCCACGACTTCAACAACCTGCTTACCGGCATCGGCGGCAGCGTGGAGCTGATCCGCCGGCGCCTTGCCCAGGGCCGCCAGGAAGACCTGCCCAAGCTTATCGACATGAGCCTGGGGGCGGTGCAGCGCGCCGCCAGCATGACCCATCGGCTGCTGGCATTCTCCAGCCGTCAGCCGCTGGATGCGGGCCCGGTCAGCCTGGCCAGCCTGCTGGACGGCGACCAGCTGCGCACCCTGCTGACCCCGCAGATCGACCTGCAGGTCAGCCTCGACGCCGACCTGTGGCACATCGAGGTGGACGCGCAGCAGTTGCGCGAAGCCATCGACAACCTGCTGAGCAACGCCCGTGATGCCATGCCCAACGGCGGTGAGCTGCGCATCCACGCCGGCAACCGCCGCCAGGGCAAGCCGTTGCCTGGCGGGCATCCGCTGGCCAGCGGCGACTATGTGCTGCTGAGCGTGCACGACAACGGCTGCGGCATGCCGCAAAGCAGCGTGGACCGCGCCTTCGACCCCTTCTTCACCACCAAGCCCATCGGCCAGGGCACCGGGCTGGGCCTGTCGATGGTGTATGGCTTCAGTCGCCAGTCCCAGGGGCACGTGGCGCTGTACAGCAGCATCGGCCATGGCACCCAGGTCGAGCTCTACCTGCCGCGTCATGTGGGGGATGTACAGGGCGCGCCAGCGCCCGCCCCCGGCCCGCCGCCGGAGGCCAATGGCAGCAACCGCGTGCTGATCGTGGAGGACGACCACACGGTGCGCCAGCTGGTCCACGAGACCCTCGCCGAGCAGGGCTACCAGTGCTGCGAGGTGGCCGACGCCAGCCTGGCACTGTCGGTTCTGCGCTCCGACCGGCCGATCGACCTGCTGATCAGCGATGTGGGGCTGCCGGGGATGAACGGGCGTCAGCTGGCGGAGATCGCGCGCAAGCTGCGCCCGGGGCTGAAGGTGCTGTTCATCACCGGCTATGCCGAAAACGCCACCTCGTGCCGGGGCTTTCTCGACCCGGGCATGCAGATGATCAACAAGCCATTCAAGTTCACCCAGCTGACGCGCAAGGTGGCGCAGATGCTCGGCCCGGGCAACCTCCCATGAGCCTGCCCCAGCCCCCGCCGGTGGCCAGCCGGCAGGTCACCGAGCACGCCGTGCGGGTGCTTACGGTGAATGTGCACAAGGGCTTCAGCGCGTTCAACCGGCGTTATGTGCTGCCCGAGCTGCGCGAGGCCGTGCGCAGCCAGGACGCCGACCTGGTGTTTCTGCAGGAGGTGCTGGGCAGCCACCGTGGCCATGCCAGCCGCCACCCGGACTGGTCCCACGTGCCGCAGTACGAGTTCCTGGCCGACAGCCTGTGGCCGCAGTACGCCTACGGGCGCAATGCGGTGTACCCGGACGGCGAGCACGGCAATGCGCTGCTGTCCAAGTTCGCCATCCGGCATTACGAAAACCTCGATGTGAGCGTGACCGGCAGCGAGCGCCGCGGCCTGCTCCACGCCGTGCTCGATGTACCCGGCCAGCGTCCGCTGCACACCGTGTGCGCGCACCTGGGGCTGGACGAGCGCCAGCGCGTCAAGCAGTTGCGCCTGCTGTGCCGGCTGCTGGACAGCCTGCCCGCCGAAGCGCCGGTGATCGTGGCGGGCGACTTCAATGACTGGCGCCAGCGCGCCGACCAGCACCTGGCCGGCTGCGGCCTGGTGGAGGTGTTCACCCAGGCCCACGGGCGCCCCGCACGCAGCTTTCCGGCGCGCTGGCCGCTGCTGTGCCTGGACCGTATCTATGTGCGCAACGCCCAGGCCCGGCAACCCCGGGTGATGGGGCGCAAACCCTGGTCGCACCTGTCAGACCACTTGCCGCTGTTCGTGGAGGTACTGCTATGAAGGCCGACTGGCGCGAGGATAACGAGGTGCAATTGCTGATCAATGGCGAGGCGTACTTCCCGGCCGCCTTCGAGGCGATTGCCAATGCCAGGGAGCAGGTGCTGCTGGAGACCTTCATCATTTTCGAGGACAAGGTCGGCAAGCAGCTGCAACAGGTATTGATCGAGGCAGCGCAACGCGGCGTGCAGGTGGAGGTGCTGGTGGACGGTTATGGCACCGCCGACCTGAGCAGCGCCTTTCTGCTGGCGCTGAGCCAGGCCGGTGTGCACCTGCAGGCGTTCGACCCGAGCCCGCGGCGGCTGGGGCTGCGCACCAACCTGTTCCGCCGCCTGCACCGCAAGATCCTGGTGATCGACGGGCACACTGCCTTTGTCGGCGGAATCAACTACAGCGCCGACCACCTGGCCGACTTCGGGCCGATGGCCAAGCAGGACTACGCCGTGCGGGTACGGGGGCCGATCGTGGCCGACCTGCAGCAGGCCACCCTGACCCTGCTCGACGCCCAGCGCGCCCGCCCTGTGCGGCCCCGGGGCTGGTGGCGCCGGGCACCGCCGATCAGTGCCGACAGCGTGCAGGCGCGCATGTGCCTGTGCATCCGCGACAACGCCGAGCACCCCACCGACATCGAGCAGCACTACATGCGCGCCATCGTCACCGCGCGCGAACGGATCATCATCGCCAACGCCTATTTCTTCCCCGGCTACCGGATGCTGCGAGCCCTGCGCAATGCGGCCCGGCGTGGCGTGGACGTCACCCTGATCCTGCAGGGCATGCCCGACATGCCGCTGGTGCGGCTGTGCTCGCGCATGCTCTACAACTACCTGCTGCGCGACGGCGTGCGCATTCACGAGTACTGCGAGCGCCCGCTGCACGGCAAGGTCGCGGTGGTGGACCGCGAGTGGTCCACGGTGGGGTCGAGCAACCTCGACCCGCTGAGCCTGTCGCTGAACCTCGAGGCCAACCTGGTGATCCGCGACCAGGCCTTCAACCAGCTGCTGGGCGAGCACCTGCAGGCGCTGGCCCACAGCCAATGCAAGCCGGTGACCCTGCAACGGGTGCTGCGCGGCTACTGGTGGCGCGCACCGCTGATTTTCATGGCGTTCCACTTCACTCGCCTGTTCCCGGCCATCGTCGGCTGGCTGCCTGCGCACCAGCCCCGGCTCAAGCCGCTGCAGCCGCCAGCGGCGCTCCAGGAGCCACTGTCATGAAGCTTTCCGGCACACACTGGCAATGGGCGCGCCGGGCCCTGACCCTGGCGTTCTTCATCCTGATACCGACATTGCTGTTCATGTTGCTGCGCAACCAGGACTGGGGCGAGGTGCGTCACGCCTTGGTGTCGTACCCGCCCGGGGTGTTGCTGCTGGGCGGGGCGATTGCGGCGTGCAGCTTCGTGCTGTTCAGCTGCTATGACCTGCTGGGGCGGCGCTACACCGGCCACCAGCTGCCGGCGCGCCAGGTCGTGCCGCTGGCCTTCGTGTGCTACGCGTTCAACCTGAACCTGAGTGCCTGGGTGGGCGGGGTTGCCCTGCGCTATCGCCTGTATTCGCGCCTGGGGCTGGATGTACCGACCATCAGCCGCCTGCTCGGGCTGGGCCTGGTGACCAACTGGCTGGGCTACCTGCTGGTGGCCGGCAGCCTGTTCGCCTGTGGCCTGCCGCGCCTGCCGGCGGGGATGGAGATCGGCACCGGCGGGCTGCGCGTGATCGGTGTGCTGATGCTGCTGGCCGCTGCGGCCTACCTGGGCGCCTGCGCGTTCGCCAGGCGCCGCAGCTGGCAGGTGCGCGGGCAGGTGCTCACGCTGCCGGGCATCCGCCTGGCACTGCTGCAGGCCGTCATGGGGGCATGCAACTGGCTGCTGATGGGGCTGGTGATCTACACCCTGCTGCCGGACAAGGTGGGCTACCCGAGCATCGTCGGGGTGCTGATGATCAGCAGCATTGCCGGGGTGATCACGCATATTCCGGCAGGCCTGGGGGTGCTGGAGACGGTGTTCATCACCCTGCTGCAGGGCCAGTACGCCAAGGGCACCCTGCTGGCGGCGCTGATTGCCTACCGCGTACTGTACTTTCTGCTGCCGCTGCTGGTGGCCTGCGTCGTCTACCTGCTGCTGGAGCGCGTGGCCAGTCAGGCCGCCGGCGTGCCGGCCCCCGGCCCGCGCGACTCGGCGCGCTGAAGCATGGCCTTGACCTTGCGCTGCAGGCGGTCCAGCGGGAAGGGCTTGGTCAGCAGTTCCACCCCCGCCTCGAGGGTGTCGCGCTGGGCGATGGCTTCGTCGGTGTAGCCGGTGATGAACAGTATGTTCTGCTGCGGGTTGTGCCGGCGCACCTCGCTGGCCACCTGGCGCCCACTGAAACCGCCGGGCAGGCCGATGTCGGTGATCAGCAGGTCGACCGGCGGGCCGGCCAGGCACGCCGCCAGGCCTGAACGGCCATCCACGGCCTCGATCACGTCGTAGCCTTCCTGTTGCAGCACCTCCTTGATCAGCATGCGCAGGGTCGGTTCGTCATCGATCAGCAGGATCCGCCCCTTGCCCGGCACGCTGACCTTGGCCTGCACCGGTACGCTGGCTGCAGGCTGGCCGTCGGCGCCACAGTAGCGTGGCAGCACCAGCCTGATGCGGGTGCCGCCGGTATCGGACGCCTCGATCCACACCCGCCCGCCCGACTGACGCACGAAACCGTACACCATCGACAGGCCCAGGCCGGTGCCCTGGCCCACGGGCTTGGTGGTGAAGAAGGGTTCGAAGGCGCGTTCCATCACCTGGGGGCTCATGCCCTGGCCGTCGTCCTCGACCGTCAGCGAGCAGTAGTCGCCAGGGGGCAGGCCGTCCCTGCCTGCGACCCGGGCATCGTAGCGTTCGTTGCCGGTACTGATGGTCAGCCGCCCGCCGGCGCGCATCGCATCGCGTGCGTTGATGCACAGGTTGAGCAAGGCGTTTTCCAGCTGGTTGGCGTCCACCAGGGTGCGCCACAGCTGCGGCTCGACCTTCAGCTGCAGGGCGATGTCCGGGCCCAGGGTCTGGCGGATCAGGGCGTCCATGCCGTGCACCAGGGCATTGAGGTCTGCCGGGCGCGGGTCGAGGGGCTGGCGCCGGGCGAATGCCAGCAGGCGGTGGGTGAGCACCGCCGCGCGCTGGGACGCCTCCTTGGCGGCGGCGATGTAGCGATCCAGGCCGTCCAGCTGGCCACTGCCGATACGCCGCTCGATCATTTCCAGGCTGCCGCTGATGCCGGTCAGCAGGTTGTTGAAGTCGTGCGCCATGCCGGCGGTCAACTGGCCCACGGCATCCATCTTCTGGCTCTGGCGCAGCAGTTCCTCGGCTTGCACCAGGGCCGCGGCGCGCTCCTGGTCCAGGGTGATGTCGTGGCCGATGGCGGTATAGATGCCGGTGCTGGGCACGATCGACCAGTTGAACCAGCGGTAATGGCCGTCACGGTGACGGTAGCGGCACTTGAAGCCCTGCACGGTCTGCCCGGCCCGCAGTTGCTGGTGCACCGCTTCGATGCCCGGGCGGTCGTCTACATGGCATAGCTCCAGCACCGGCCTGCCGATGAACGAATCGTCCCAGCCCAGCAGCTCGCGACCGCAGGCATTGATGGCGTAGATCTGCAGGTCTTCGCGCACCAGCATCATGATGTCGCTGGACAGCTCCCAGATGCGTTCGTGGTCTGCGGTCTGCTCCATGATCTTCTGTTCGAAGGCATCGGCGCGTTCGCGCCACACCTGCTCGTTTCTGACCGTCTCGGTGGTTTCGAACACGGTGTTCAGAAAGCCCGCCACCTGGCCGGACTCGTCGCGCACCGGGCTGTAGCAGAAGGTGAAGTACGCCCGCTCCACGTCCCCGTTGCGGTCGGTATCGAGCGCGAAGTTTTCCATGAACACCGCTTCGCCGGCGTAGGCCCGCTGCGCCAGGGCGCTGATATCGTCCCACACGTCGCTCCAGATCACGCTCAGCGGCTTGCCCAGCGGCGCCGGCTTGGCGCCGAGCAAGGGCACGAACGCGTCGTTGTGGATGCTGATCAGCTCGGGGCCCCACACCAGGCAACCCGGAAACTTGGAAGCCAGCAGCATGTCCACGGCGATGCGCAGCGAAGCCTGCCATTGCGGCGCCGGCCCCAGGGCGGTGCGGCTCCAGTCGAACTGGCGTACCGCATCGCTCATGCCGCCCGACAGGTTCGGGGCCGCTTCAGAGTGGGGGGTGTGCATGATCGGGTGCGCTTCCTTGGGGCTCAAGGCTCGGACTGCTCGCCGATATCTTCGTTCCAGAGCTGGGGGTGGTCCTCGATGAATCCGCGCATCAGGCCGGTGCAGGTGGCGTCATGCAGCACCTGCAGGTTCACGCCACGGCTCTGCAGCAGGGCCTCCTCGCCCAGGAAGGTGTGGTGCTCGCCGATCACCACCTGCTTGATGCCGTACAGCAGGATGGCGCCGCTGCACATGGCGCAGGGTGACAGGGTGGTATAGAGGGTGGCGTCGGCGTACACGCTGGCCGGCTGGCGCCCGGCATCTTCGAGCGCGCTCATTTCACCGTGCAGTATCGCGCTGCCCTGTTGCACCCGGCGGTTGTGGCCGCGTCCGATGATCCTGCCCTGGTGCACGATCACCGAGCCGATGGGAATGCCACCTTCTGCCAGGCTCTTCTGCGCTTCGTCGATGGCGGCCTGCATGAACGGATCGGTGTGTGTGGACATGATGGCGGTGACTCCTGTGACAGCGGCTGTATGGGTGGAAACTAGCACAACGCCCTGGGCGATGGCGGGTTTTGCGGCCGCGACTATGCTCTATAGGTTTGCTTCGCCCCACCCCTCCCCGCGCCCGATCACCAGAGGAACGCTGCAATGAGCAAGAAAGTACTGGTAGTGCTGACCAATACCGCCAGGTATCCGAGCCTCAAGCGCGCCACCGGGCTGTGGCTGGGCGAAGCCGTGCACTTCGTTGCGGTGATCGAGAAGGCCGGCTACAAGGTGGACTATGTGAGCCCCGCCGGCGGTTACGTGCCGATCGACCCGCACAGCCTGAGCATGGCCCCGGACCTGGATTGGCAGTGGTACGACGACAAGGCGTTCATGAACCGCCTGGGCGCCACCCTGGCCCCTGACCAGGTCAAGGCGCAGGACTACCACGCGATCTATTTCACCGGCGGCCACGGGGTGATCTGGGACTTCCCCGACAACACGGCATTGCAGGGCCTGGCGCGCCAGATCTTCGAGGCCGGCGGCGTGGTGGCCTCGGTGTGCCATGGCGCGGTCGGCCTGCTCAACATCAAGCTCAGTGACAACACCCTGCTGCTCAAGGACCGCGAGGTTACCGGGTTCTCCAACGTCGAGGAACAACTGGTCGAACTGGACAAGGTGGTGCCGTTTCTGACCGAGAACGAACTGGCCGCGCGCGGTGGCCTGTACAGCAAGGCCGAGGACCCCTGGCAGGAATACGTGGTGCGCGACCAGCGCGAGGGGCGCCTGATCACCGGGCAGAACCCCGCCTCCTCGGCCGCTGTCGCACGCCAGGTGCTGGCAGTACTGGCCGCATCGAAGGCAGGCTAGCCCCCCGGAGCGTCGACGAATAGCACGGCCAATGTCGTCGCGTCTTACAAGGGCAAACTACGCCCCTCACTTATGCTGAACGGCATCCGCTCAAGATGCCCGCGCGCCCCTGCGGCCCGCTCTGTCAACATAGGTGAATCATGCCCCGTCACAAATTTCGCGCTGGCCGTGTGCTGCTGGAACTGCTGGTCATCCTGTTGATCGGCCTGACCCCTGTGGGGTGCGGCCTGTTGATCATGAGCTGGCAGGTGGAAAAGATGCTGGCCGAGTCGACCCTGGTCTCGATCCAGCACACCCAGCAGGACATCGATCGCATCCTCGACTCGCTGCACAATGCCAGCAACAAGGTGCTCAACCTGGCGGACTTCCCCTGCCCGCGGGCCCTGCCCAGCCTGCGTACCGAAGTGGTGATGCGCCCCGAGCTGCGCTCGCTGGTGCTGGTGCGCGAGAACCGGGCCTACTGCAGCACGGTGCACGGCGAATACCAGCTGCTGGTCGACCCGGGCAGCTTCTTCAACCAGCGCCTGCGCCTGGAGCCGGGCAACGATGTGACCCCGGACTCGGCCATCCTGTATTACCGCCTGCAGGAGTACCCGCTCGGCGTGCTGGCCCTGGTCGACGCCAAGACCCTGCAAGCCACGATGCAGCGGGTAAAGGCCAGCGCCAATCTGGTGCTGCAGTTCGGTGACGATTACCTGTGGAGCGAGGGCAGCACCTTCGACGACGTGCTGCCCGATCACTCCGAACAGCATGTCCGCGTGCTGTCCGCCAGTTACGGGTACACCATCCATGGCGGCTACCCGGACGGCCATATCTGGCAGGCGATGCTGTCCAACGCCCAGGCCATCATCCCGTCGTTGCTGCTGGTGGGCGTCATGACCTCGGCAGCGGTGTACTGGACGCTGTTTCGCAACCGCCGCGCGCCATCGGTCCGTCGTTACGGTTGAGGCCGGCGCAGGCACAAAAAAAGGCCATCGAGGCATGCTCGATGGCCTTTTTGCATACGCGCCGCGTTTATTCGGCGGTCAGTACACCGCGGCGAACCTGGTCGCGCTCGATGGATTCGAACAGGGCCTTGAAGTTGCCCTCGCCGAAGCCGTCGTCACCCTTGCGCTGGATGAACTCGAAGAACACCGGGCCCATCAGGGTTTCGGAGAAGATCTGCAGCAGCAGGCGCTTGTCGCCCGCCTCGGACGAGCCGTCCAGCAGAATGCCCCGCGACTGCAGCTCGCCCACCGGCTCGCCGTGGTTCGGCAGGCGGCCTTCGAGCATTTCGTAGTAGGTGTCCGGCGGCGCGGTCATGAAACGCATGCCGAGCTTTTTCAGCGCGTCCCAGCTCTTGATCAGGTCGTCGGTGAGGAAGGCGACATGCTGGATGCCCTCGCCGTTGAACTGCATCAGGAACTCTTCGATCTGGCCGGCGCCCTTGGAGGACTCCTCGTTCAGCGGGATACGGATCATCGCGTCGGGGGCGGTCATGGCCTTGGAGGTCAGGCCGGTGTACTCACCCTTGATGTCGAAGTAGCGGATCTCGCGGAAGTTGAACAGCTTCTCGTAGAAGCCGGCCCAGTAGGCCATGCGCCCGCGATACACGTTGTGGGTCAGGTGGTCGATGATCTTGAGGCCGGCGCCGACCGGGTTGCGGTCCACGCCTTCGATCCACTTGAAGTCGATGTCGTAGATCGAGCTGCCTTCCTCGAAACGGTCGATCAGGTACAGCGGCGCGCCGCCGATACCCTTGATCGCCGGCAGGCGCAGTTCCATCGGCCCGGTCTCGATCTCGACCGGCTGGGCACCCAGCTCCAGGGCACGGGCATAGGCTTCATGGGCATTGCGCACACGGAAGGCCATGCCGCACACCGACGGACCATGCTCGGCGGCAAAGTAGGACGCCACGCTCTTGGGTTCGTTGTTCAGGATCAGGTTGATGCCGCCCTGACGGTACAGGTGCACGTCCTTGGAGCGGTGGCTGGCAACCTTGGTGAAGCCCATGATCTGGAAGATCGGCTCCAGGGTACCCGGGACAGGTGCGGCCAGTTCAATGAACTCGAAGCCCATCAGGCCCATCGGGTTTTCGAAGATATCTGCCATGTTCGTTTCCTCATCATCAAAGCGTTCAAATCACAGGGGTAGCTTGCTGTCGATGTGGAGCGAACGTGGCGGCGCGCAGGAGATGCCCCTCACACTGCGGGCGAGGTAGTCACCATAAATCAGTTTGAACCCATGACACTTCATATGGGACCTATTCTCGGCCGTCTGATCCTCCAGTGGCGAAGGACCTTATTATTGTATGCGTAACGCGATTCTACAGGGCGTAAGAAAAATTGTAAGTACTTTAGTGCCCGGGCCTGCCGACAGCGGCAGCCTCCCCTGCAGTACATCAGGCTGACGCCTCAGCTGTATACAGGCCGATGAACGGCTATGCTGTGCGCTCGGGGTACCAGGGAAACCCTGCCCTTGAAATCATCCGCGCTCATCCCGCACAGGTAGCCACCATGCCCCTCACGAAAAAACGCCCCGGTCGCTGGACCCTGCGAGCCCTGCTGCCATGGCTGGTGGGGGCGATACCGGTGGTGTCCGGCGTGCTGATCATGCACTGGCAGGCACAGCGTGAGCTCGAGGCCAGGGCCGCGAACACGGCCGCCCTGGTCACCGGGCACTTCGATCGCATCCTCGACAATATCGCCGGCGCCGCCCAGGCCCTGCTGCCCCTGACCCGCCAACCCTGCGCAGAGGCCACATTGGCCCTGCGCGAACAGGTGACACGCGGCTCGTTCGTGCGCTCCAGCAACCTGTTTCGTGACAATGACCTGTACTGCAGTTCGCTGTTTGGCAACTTCAGCGAGCCGGTGGATGCCAAGGACTATGTCGATGGCAGCCTGTGGTTGATGAACGGCAACTCGGTGACGCCCGGCCATGCGCTGCTGGCCTACCGGCTCAGCAAGGGCAACGACGGCGCCATCACCACCGTCGATGGCGACCACCTGAGCAGCGCCCTGGAGCTGCTCGACCAGGGCACCACCCTGGTGCTGCAGGTAGGCCCCAACTGGATGGGCGAAGACGGCGTGGTGCACCAGGGCCCGCCCCCGGTGTTTGCCGTGGCGCCGACGCAGCAGGCCTCGCAGCGCTATCGTTTTTCGGTGCACAGCGGTTATGCCGCTGGCGAGCCCTGGCGCCTGATGCGCGCCGAGTACCCGGGGCTGTTCGGCCTGGTGACCCTGCTGGGCGTGATGGCCGGCGCGGCCTGCCGCTGGCAGCTGCGCAGGGCCAGTTCGCCACGGGTGGAGCTGCAACGGGCACTGGAGGCCGACGAGTTCATCCCGTACTTCCAGCCGGTGGTGCGCGAGGGTGACTACCGCTGGGCCGGCGCCGAGGTGCTGATGCGCTGGCAGCACCCGCGCGAAGGCATGGTGCGCCCTGACCTGTTCATTCCCTATGCCGAGCACAGCGGCCAGATCGTGCCCATGACCCGGCGCCTGATGCAGCGCGTGGCCGAAGGCCTGGCGCCCCACGCCCAGACCTTTGGCGACGGCTTTCATGTGGGCATCAACATCACTGCCGATCACTGCCAGGACATGGCCCTGTATGACGACTGCCGCGATTTTCTCGCCGCCTTCCCGCCTGGCCGGGTGATCCTGACCCTGGAGCTGACCGAGCGCAAGCTGGTGGTACCCAGCGACACCACCGAGCAGCTGTTCGCAAGTCTGCAGGCCCTGGGGGTGATGATCGCCATCGATGACTTCGGCACCGGCCAGTCGAGCCTGGGCTACCTGCGCCAGTTCAAGGTCGACTACCTGAAGATCGACCAGAGCTTCGTGGCCATGATCGGCGTCGATGCCCTGTCGCTGCATATCCTCGACAGCATCATCGAGCTGTCGGGCAAGCTGGGCCTGGGCATCGTCGCCGAGGGCGTGGAGACCATCGCCCAGCGCGACTACCTGGCCCGGCACCGGGTGGACTTCCAGCAGGGCTACCTGTTCGCCCGGCCGATGCCGTTGGCCGAGTTCGTGGCTGCATTGGGCACACAGCCGGTTGCCCAGGTGACGCGCCCCTGAGATCATGCGCGCTCACCACTTCCCTACCCCTTCGTGCTCCCGAGGCCCCCTTGTCCAGAGGCATCGTTTCATCGGTCATGGCGTCGTGTCTGTTCGCCCTGATGTACTACTACACCTCCCTGCTCACCCCCCTCGACGGCGAGGAAATCTTCGGTTGGCGCATGCTGCTGACCCTGCCGTGCATCACGCTGTTCATGCTGCTGTCCAAGGACTGGCCACTGGCAATCGGCGTACTGCAGCGCATCCGGCGCAACCCGCTGCTGTTGCTGGGGCTGGTGGGTACCTCGACATTGATGGGGCTGCAGCTGTGGGTGTTCCTGTGGGCACCGCTGCACGGGCGCAGCATGGAGGTGTCGCTGGGGTACTTCCTGCTGCCGCTGACCATGGTGCTGACCGGGCGGGTGGTGTATGGCGAGCGCCTGTCACGCCTGCAGAAGGTCGCCGTGGCCTGCGCCGTGGTGGGGGTGGGGCATGAACTGATACGCCATGGCTCGTTCGCCTGGGAAACCCTGCTGGTGGCCGGCGGCTACCCGTTCTACTTCATCTTGCGGCGCAAGTTGCGCACCGATCACCTGGGCGGGCTGTGGGCCGACATGTGCCTGATGATGCCGCCCTCGGTGTACTTCATCGTGCAGGGCCCGCTGAGCGCAGCCGACCTGCTGGCCCACCCGCAGCTCTATGTGCTGATCCCGATCCTGGGCGTGATCAGCGCCCTGGCGCTGGTCACCTACGTGATGGCCAGCCGTCTGCTGGCGTTCAGCCTGTTCGGCCTGCTCAGCTATGTGGAACCGGTGCTGCTGGTGGCGGTGGCCCTGATCCTGGGCGAGAGCATCGCCCCGGATCAGTGGCTGACCTACCTGCCGATCTGGCTGGCAGTGGTGGTGCTGGTGCTCGAGGGGGTCAGGCACCTGCTGCGTCAGCGGCGGCGTTCGGTGTAAGCCGTACCTGCCGCACCCGGCGCTCCTGCACGGCCTCGACGGTCATCAGCCAGTCGCCCCAGGTCAGTTGATCGCCCACCCGCGGCAGGCGGTCGAGCAGGCTCATGACCAGGCCGGCGAGGGTCTGGTAGTCCTCGGTGGGCTTGGCCGCAAAGCCGATCTGCGCCTGGATCTGGCGCAGGTTCAGCGCGCCGTTGACCAGGTAGCCGTCCGGCGCCTGCACGATGCCCGGCCCTTCGACTTCACTGGCATCGGGCAGCTCGCCGGCGATGGACTCGAGGATGTCGGTCATGGTCAGCACGCCGGTGAAGTCGCCGAATTCGTTGACCACGAAGGCGATGTGGGTCGACTGGCTGCGCATCTGCTCCAGCGCGTTGAGGATGCTGAAACTCTCCAGCAGGTTCAGCGGCGTGCGCGCCAGGCGCTCCAGGTCCGGCTCGTGACCGGCCAGCAGCTCCCTGAGCAGCTCCTTCTTGTGCACGAAGCCCAGCGGCTCCTCCACCCGCCCCTGGCGAATCAGCGGCAGGCGCGAGTAGGACGAATGCATCAGCGCGGTACGGATCGCCTCCGGCGGTTGCGCCAGGTCGATGAAGTCGACTTTGGCGCGCACCGTCATCAGCGTTCTGATGGGGCGTTCGGCCAGGTTCAGCACGCCGCTGATCATCACCCGTTCGCGGCGGTCGAACAGCACCTGTTCATCGCCATCCTCGACCAGGTCGGCGATGTCCTCACCCACCTCGTCGGCCTGCAACCGGCGCCCGCCCAGCATGCGCATCACCGCGTGGGCGGTGCGCTCGCGCAATGGCCGGTGCTGTTGCAGGCTGCGCTTGCGCCGGGCGCGGGCCAGCTGGTTGAACAGCTCGATCAGGATCGAGAAGCCGATTGCCGCATACAGGTACCCCTTGGGTATATGAAAGCCCAGGCCCTCGGCGGTGAGGCTGAAGCCGATCATCATCAGAAAGCCCAGGCACAGCATGATCACCGTGGGGTGGGCGTTGACGAAGCGGGTCAGCGGCTTGCTCGCGACGATCATGATGCCGATGGAGAAGATCACCGCGATCATCATGATCGACAGGTGCTCGACCATGCCCACGGCGGTAATCACCGCGTCCAGCGAGAACACTGCATCGAGTACCACGATCTGCGCCACGATCGGCCAGAACGCCGAATGGCGCGCCGGGCCCTGATGGTGGGCGACATGCCCTTCGAGACGCTCGTGCAACTCCATGGTGGCCTTGAACAGCAGGAACACACCGCCGAACAGCATGATCAGGTCACGGCCCGAGAAGCTCTTGTCGAACACCTCGAACAGCGGCGCGGTCAGCGTCACCATCCACGAGATGCTGGCCAGCAGGCCCAGGCGCATGATCAGCGCCAGCGACAGGCCGATCACCCGCGCGCGGTCGCGCTGATGGGGCGGCAGCTTGTCGGCGAGAATCGCGATGAACACCAGGTTGTCGATACCCAGTACCAGCTCGAGCACGATCAGCGTGGCAAGGCCCAGCCAGGCCGTGGGGTCGGCTAGCCATTCCATGGGCAGGTACTCAGGCGGGAAACGTCACGGGGACGGGAAAGGGAGGATGGCCAGGACGGCCGGGTACTGGGAGGCTCCGAGAACGAAGTCATATCAACCTTGGGTCAATTAGGGACGGTGATCCTACAATTTCAGCTGACTTTTCTCACAGCGTGAAATTATTTCAATCTGTGGCAAAACACGCGCTGCGGCACAGGGCAATTTCCTTCAATACCCCACCGACCTTCCCGCCTACCCTCGCTGCACCCTCCCCCTCAAGGATCTGCCGCATGAGCCTCAGCCTTTCCATGGCCGCCTTCGCCCTGGCCGCCTCCATTTCCCCTGGCCCGGTCAACATCGTTGCCCTGGGCGCCGGCGCACGGCATGGCTTGCGCCCGGCCATGCGCCACGTTACCGGCGCCACCCTGGGGTTCATACTGCTGCTGGTACTGATCGGCCTGGGCCTGCACGAGGTGCTGCGCCACTGGCCAGGCCTTGCCGTTGCCCTGCACTGGGCCGGGGTGCTGTTTCTGCTGTACATGGCATGGAAACTGGCCCGCGACGACGGCGCGCTCGGTGAAGGGCGTGATACCCACGCACCCAGCCTGCTGCGCGGCGCTGCCATGCAATGGCTCAACCCCAAGGCCTGGCTGGCCTGCGTGGCGGGCATCGGCGCCTTCGTGGGCCAGGGCGAAACCGCCATGCTGGGCCAGTTCAGCCTGATCTACCTGGTGATCTGCTACCTCTCGCTGGGCAGCTGGGCGCTGGCCGGCAGCCTGATCCGCAGCTACCTCGACAACCCGCGGCGCCTGCGCCTGTTCAATCGCAGCCTGGCCGCCCTGCTGGTGCTGAGTGCGCTGTACCTGATGCAGGGGTCTGTATGAAAAAGACGAAGGTCAGGCTGTTTTCAACGCAGCATCACCGAGTATCAAGGCTTTTCGTACAGCGCCTAGGCTGAGCGGTAATGCCCGGGCGTCGCAGCCAGGTGCTGCTTGAATGCCCGTTGCAGATGCGCCTGGTCGGCAAACCCGGCCTCCAGCGCCACCTCGGCGATCAGCCGGCCCTGGCGCAACTGGGCGCGGGCGTACTGCACGCGGCAGTCCAGCACAAAGCCGTGCGGGGTCAGGCCGTAATGCTGCTTGAAGGTGCGGATCAGATACGAGGTGGACAAGCCGGCCGCCTGGCTGATGTCTTCGAGCTTGAGCGGTTCGGTGCAATGTGCGCGAATGAATGCCGCCGCCCGCTCCAGGCGCGCATCCGGCCTGGCCAGCGGCGGTGGCGCTGCCTCCAGCTGCTGGCGCAGGTCGCCGAAGAACGCTTCGGCAGCCGCCGCCTTGCACGCCGCGCCACGCTGGTTGTCGATGAGCACGTCGTACAACTGCAACAGGGCCTCGAACAGGGCCGGGGCGGTACTCAGGGTGGCAGCGACCGGTGCGAAGCCAAGCCGGGTCAGCCACGGCATGTCCACGTACAACATCAGGTACGACCACGGCTGGTCGGCGATCGGGTTGCAGGCGTGCACCACACCGGGGTTCATCATCACCACCGTGCCGGTCTCGACCTCGCGCCAGGTGTGCCCGCTGAGGTAGGAGCTACGCCCGGCAGTGATCGCACCGATGGAGAACCCGGCATGGGAATGGCGCGCATAGCAGACCTTGCGACCGTCTGCGACCCCGCGCGCCTCGATGAAGGGCAACGCCGGGTCACGCCAGAAATACGAGGTGGTGGTCATCGCGTGCGGGCCTGTGGGCAGTGGAACAACGCGCACTCTATCAGGCTTCAAGGCGTGCCACTGCCCCTTGCGCACCGCTCGTCGCCGCTTGCGCGCCCTGATAAGCTGCCGCGCAGACCGTTCAAGGAAGACCCGCATGAGCAGCAAGCACTTCACCGAAACCAGCAAATTTCTCAGCTACGTGCTGCGTCACGCCCCCGAATCCATCGATCTGCAACTGGACAGCGAAGGCTGGGGCGATGTCGATGCACTGATTGCCGGCGCCGCTCGCCAGGGCCGCGCGCTGGACCTGGCGCACCTGCAGGCGGTGGTGGCCAGCAGCGACAAGAAACGCTTCGGCCTGTCGGACGATGGCCGCAGGATTCGCGCCGTACAGGGGCACTCGACAGCGACGGTCGAGCTCCAGTACGCGCCCAAGGCGCCGCCTGCCGAGCTGTACCACGGTACGGCAACGCGCTTTCTCGATTCGATTGCCCAACAGGGCCTGATCGCCGGCAACCGTCACCACGTGCACCTGTCCCAAGACCCCGCCACGGCCATTGCGGTCGGCCAGCGTTACGGCTCACCGGTACTGCTGCACATCGATGCAGCGGCAATGCACGCCCAGGGCCTTGCGTTCTTCCAGGCCGACAATGGCGTATGGCTGACGGCCCACGTGCCGGTGGCGTTCATTCGACAGCCCGGTTAAACCGGCGAGTCGGCGTCGTGCACCACCACCAGCAACTGCGCCTGCACCGCCCCGACCGAGCGTAGCCGGTGCGGTGTCTGGGCATTGAAGTGCAGCGCATCGCCGCGCTCGAGCAACACCCGCTCGTGCATGAAGTCCACTTCCACCTGCCCTTCGTGCACGAACAGGAACTCTTCGCCCAGGTGCTCCTTGAACGTCGAGTCGCTGAAGTCCGCCGGCGGGCAGATGATGAACGGCAGCAGGCTGCGCTGGCCGATATGCTGGGCCAGCACCGCGTAGCCCGGCCCTTCGGCGCTGCCGGACAACGCCTGGCGCTCACCCCGGCGTACCAGGCTGTAGCGCGCCTGCGCAGGCTGGTCTTCGGCGAACAGTTCTTCCACGTTCACGTTCAACGCCCGCGCCAGTTTCAGCGCCGCCGCAATCGAAGGCGTGTTCAGACCCCGCTCCACCTTGGACAGGTAGCTCTTGGTCATGGCCGTTTTCTCGGCCAGCGTCTCAAGCGTCAGCCCAAGTTTTTTTCTTAATACTTTCAATCGGATAGACATTTAACGCCGCTATTCCCGGTGCAATGGGCAACCTTTCCCTTGCCAATGACACTTTGTGTCATATAGCCTTGTTTGTGTCATTAGATTGACCACCCCGCTCACCTTCCAAGCAACCGGGGCGGGCCAGCCCTGACGTCCGATCCGCCACCGAGGAAACCCCAATGGCCAAGACATTAGCACTCCCCAAGGACCAACTGGTCAAGCAGGCCCTGGAACAGATGCAGGGCTCGCTTGCCGATAATACGTGGACTGTGCGTGAAAAGCTGGCGCTGACCTGCCGAATCCTGTTCGACAACGGCCACGACTCCGGCCTGGCCGGGCAGATCAGTGCCCGCGGCCCGCAACCGGGCACCTTCTACACCCAGCAACTGGGGCTGGGCTTCGATGAAATCACCGCCAGCAACCTGCTATTGGTCAACGAGGACCTGGAGGTGCTCGAAGGCAGCGGCATGCCCAACCCGGCCAATCGCTTTCACAGCTGGGTGTACCGCGCACGCCCGGATGTGAACTGCATCATCCACACCCACCCGACCCACATCGCCGCGCTGTCGATGCTCGAGGTACCGTTGCAGGTGTCGCACATGGACCTCTGCCCGCTGTACGAGGACTGCGCGTTTCTCGAAGGCTGGCCCGGGGTGCCGGTGGGCAACGAGGAAGGCGAGCTGATCAGCGCGGCGCTGGGCGACAAGCGCGCCATCCTGCTCTCGCACCACGGCCAGCTGTCGACCGGCGCCAGCATCGAGGAAGCCTGTGTGATCGCGCAGTTGATCGAGCGCGCGGCGCGCCTGCAGTTGCTGGCGATGTCAGCCGGCCAGATCAAGCCCATCGAGCCGGTGCTGGGGCGCGAAGCGCACGACTGGATCGCCCGCCCCAAGCGCCACGGCGCGGCGTTCGCCTACTATGCCCGGCAGTGCCTGCGTCAGCATGCCGATTGCCTGAACTGAACCTGTTTTCTGCGGAGTGTTTTTCATGTCCACGACTTTTCACGGCATCATCGGCTACACCATCACCCCGTTCAGCGCCGACGGCACCCAGCTCGACCTGACGGCCCTTGGCCGCTCCATCGATCGGCTGATCGAAGGTGGGGTACAGGCCATCGCGCCCCTGGGCAGCACGGGCGAAGGCGCCTACCTGAGCGACCGCGAGTGGGACCAGGTGGCCGAGTTCAGCCTGGCGCACATTGGCGGGCGGGTACCGACCATTGTCAGCGTCTCGGACCTGACCACCGCCAGCGCCATGCGCCGCGCGCGCTTTGCCGAGGCCCATGGGGCAGATGCGGTGATGGTATTGCCGGCGGCCTACTGGAAGCTGAGCGAAGCCGAGATCCTGCAGCACTACCAGAGCATCGGCGACTGCATCGGCGTGCCGATCATGCTCTACAACAACCCGGCCACCAGCGGCACCGACCTGTCGGTGGAGCTGATCATGCGCATCGTGCGCCAGGTCGAGAACGTGACCATGGTCAAGGAGAGTACCGGCGACATCCAGCGCATGCACAAGCTGCAGCAGTTGGGCGAAGGCCAGGTGCCTTTCTACAACGGCTGCAACCCGTTGGCCCTGGAAGCGTTCGTGGCCGGTGCCACGGGCTGGTGCACGGCGGCAGCCAACCTGATTCCGGCGCTCAACCAGCAGCTGTACCAGGCCGTGCTGGGTAACGACCTTGAGGCGGCGCGGGCGCTGTTCTACCGGCAGTTGCCATTGCTGGAGTTCATCCTCAAGGGCGGCTTGCCGGCGACGGTGAAGGCAGGGTTGGCGTTGACGGGGCTGGAGGTGGGCGAGCCGCGCAGGCCGGTGTTCGGGCTGGATGACGCCGGGCGTGAGCGGTTGCGCGGGTTGCTCGAACAGATGGGGTAAGGCCTTCTCACGGCCTCGGCGCACGGGATTGCCACGGCCAACAGGGCATGCATCGCCAGCCCTGTTGGCTCGGCTTCAGGGCGCTACAACCGCCAATCCAGGCTCACCGTCAGCGTGCGCGGATCACCCCAGTACACCCCGTTGTAGAACCCCACGTTGTTGTAGTACCTGGTATCCAGCAGGTTCTTCACGTTCAAGGACGCCGACAGGTGTTCGTCGAACTCGTAACGGGACATCAACCCCACCACCGTGTAGGACCGCTGGCGAATGTCAGCCGGCGCCGTGATGATCCGGCCATCGCTGCCTCGCCCCACCGGACGATTGCCGCTGCGGTAGATGTCGCTCTGCCAATCCACCGACCCACCCACGGTCAACCTGTCCATCACCCTGTAGGTGCTGTTCCAGCGCACCATGTTCAACGGCTGGGTGGTGTTGCGCCGCTTGTGCTCGGCATCCAGCGAGTGGGTGTAGCTGTAGCCCAGGGTCATGTTCCACCCCGCCATCACCTCGCCAGCGACCTCCGCCTCGAAGCCCTCCACGGTATTGCCCTTGCCGCCGGACTTGTAATACTGCTCGCCGTTGGGCCCTACCGGAATGGAATCGTCCACCTCGGCCACGTTGTCCTGCTTGCTGCGAAACACCGCCGTCGACAGGTTCAGGCGCTCGTCCAGCAGGCTGCCCTTCAGCCCCACCTCGTAGTTGCTGCCCACCACCGGTTCCAGGTACTTGTCGTCGACATCCTTGTAGTTCTGCGGCTTGAAGATGTCGGTGTAGCTGGCGTACACGGTGTATTGGTCGGTGATGTCGTACAGAACGCCCGCATAGGGTGTCCACACATCATTGTGGGTGCGGCTGGAGCGCGGGTTCTCCACCACCTGCCCCGCCGCATCGAATGCCCATGAGCGCCCCGTGACCTTCCAGCTGCCGTAGCGGCTGCCCAGCACCAGGTGCAGTGCATCGGTCACGTTCAGCCGGGTGGCGACATAGCCGGCCTTCTGCTGCGTGGTATCGCGCGAACCATCCAGGTTGGTCACGGTATCGGCGAACTTGTCTACCCCGCCCAGGTACTTCCAGTCGGGGATGGTCGTGTAGCCGGGCGGCAGGTCCAGGGGCCGCTTGAGCGGCGCGCTGTTGCGCCGCTGCGACTCGCCATAGCCGATCATGAATTCGTGCTCGCGCCCCAGCAGCGCAAAGGGCCCGCCCAGGTTGAGGTCGGCGGCGCTCATTTTCTCGTCGCCGATGAAGTGGCTGACCCAGGCATTCATGCCGCTGCGGTCGGCCTCGGGGAAGCCCTGGCCACCGAAGTACACCTTGCCGTCGGTTTCGCTCTGGCGGTAGGTGTAGGCGGCCTTGAGGTGCCAGTCGCCGCCCAGGCGCTGGTCGAGGGCGGCGAACACGGTCTCGTCCTTGAGCGGCCATGAACTCCACGGCGCCGAGATGTTGTTCGAACGCGGCAGCTTGGCCTTGCCACCGGAGGCGTTCCAGTACGGCACGGTGCCCCACGAGGCACCCTGTACATGCTTGTTCTGGTAGTCGTACCCCACCGCCAGCACGGTGTCGTCGCTCAGGTCGCCCTCGAGAATGCCGTAGGCCACCTCGCGCTGGGTCTGGTAGCGGTCGCGAAACGAATGGGCATCGCGGTAGGCCAGCACGCTGCGCCCGCGCAGACGGCCGTCGAAGGCCAGCGGCCCGCCCACGTCGACATAGCTGTAGTAGTTGTCGTAGCTGCCGCCACGCAGGCCGGTTTTCACCGCCAGTTCATGGGTGGGGCGCTTGCGCATCATGTTGATGGTGCCCGACGGGTCGCCGGCGCCGGTGGTCAGCCCGGTGGCGCCACGCACCACTTCGATGCGGTCGTAGATGATGGTGTCCGAGTCGGACTTGAGCCCCGCGAAGGTGTTGAGCATGCCGTCGATCTGGAAGTTGTCGATGGCATAGCCGCGCGAGTTGTAGGTGGGGCGCTCGGAGTCGTTGCGCTGCACCACCACGCCCGTCACCTGGCCCATGGCTTCGGAGAGGTTGTCGAGCTGGAAGTCGTCCAGCTGCTGGCGGGTCAGCACCGACATCGACTGCGGGGTGTCCTTGATCGACAGGTTCAGGCGGGTTGCGGTGCTCATGCTGCCGGTGGTGTAGGCCCCGGTGTTTTCGGTGGTGCTGCCCAGGCCCTGGGCACTCACGTTGGTCGAACCCAGCTCCAGCGCCTGGGGGGCGGCGTCGGGCAGGGGTTCGTTGTCAGCCAGTGCGACGGCGCTGCAGGCGGTGCCGTACAGGCCCAGTGTCAACGTCATGGAACGGGTAATCGGCGCGAACATCGCGGCCTTCTCCTTGTTTTACGGCGGGAAATTCCGTTTAGAAATACACAGCGGGACATCATCGGATCACCCTTAATACGAATGCTTATCGATTTAATTTAGGCATGAAAAAGGCGATCCGAAGATCGCCTTTTTTACCCGCCGGATGCGCTACGGCATCACAGGTGGCGTGTACTGCAACGTGGTGCCCAGCGCCCAGAGCAAGAACAGCACCAGCGGCACGTGCACCAGCAACTGCACGAACGAGAAGCCGATCAGGTCGCGCGCCTTGAGCCCCAGCACGCCCAGCAGCGGCAGCATGTAGAACGGGTTGATCAGGTTGGGCAGCGCCTCGGCGGCGTTGTAGATCTGCACCGCCCAGCCCAGGTGGTACTGCAGGTCGTTGGCCACCAGCATCACGTAGGGCGCCTCGATGATCCACTTGCCGCCACCGGAGGGAATGAAGAAGCCCAGCACCGCGGAGTACACGCCCATCAGCAAGGCGTAGGTGTCATGCGAGGCGATCTGCACGAAGAAGGTGGAGATATGGTGCGCCAGGGTTTGCGCGTCCACGCCCTTGACCTGGGTGAGGATGGCCGCGATCGAGCCGTACAGCGGGAACTGGATCAGTACCCCGGTGGTGGTCGGCACCGCACGGCCCACCGCATCCAGGAAGCTGCGCGGGCGCCAGTGCAGCAAGGCGCCGAGCATGATGAACAGAAAGTTGTAGGTATTGAGCCCCGAGATCGCGGTGATGGCCGGCTTGGTCGAGAACTCGTGGTACAGCCAGCCAGCCGCCAGGGCCACCAGCAGCAGGGTCAGCACCGGGCTGTATTCCAGCCATTCACCTGGGCGCGTGCGCTGCGCCGGTGGTGGTGCGCTGAAGCTGGGGTCGATGCCACAGGCCTGGGCATCGCGGGCACTCTGCGGGCCGGGTGCAGTGGCGTAGGCCACGATCAGCGACACGATGACCAGCGCCGCCAGCATCACGCCCGACTGCCAGAGGAAGATGGTTTCGGTGAACGGGATCACCCCGGTGATCGCCAGGATCGACGGCGGCAGGCTGGCCGGGTTGGCTTGCAGCTGCGCGGCCGACGAGGACAGGCCCAGGGCCCATACGGCGCCCAGGCCCAGGTAGGCGGCGGCACCGGCGGCGCGGTAGTCCATCTTCAGGTCGGTACGGCGCGCCAGGGCGCGTACCAGCAGGCCGCCGAACACCAGCGACAGGCCCCAGTTGAGCAGCGAGGCGACCATCGATATCAGCGCCACCCAGCACACGGCCGAACGGCCGTTCTTCGGAATGCGCGCCAGGCGGTCGATGAGTTTCACCGCCGGCGGCGAGCTGGCCACCACATAGCCGCCGATGACCACGAAGGCCATCTGCATGGTGAAGGGGATCAGGCTCCAGAACCCGTCACCGAAGGCGGTGGCGGTATCGAGGGGTTTGGCGCCCATGGCCAGGGCGGCCAGTGACACCAGCACCACGGCCAGGGCGGCGAACACCCAGGAGTCGGGGAACCAGCGTTCGGCCCAGTTGGAGCAACGCAGGGCAAAGCGGGCGGAGCGGCTGTCTTGGAGTTCGGCGGCCACGGGATTTTCCTTCTTATTGATTTTTTTTGAACGACTGAAGGCCCCTTCGCCGGCAAGGCCGGCTCCTGCACAGGAATGCGTGGTTCCCTGCAGGAGCCGGCCTTGCCGGCGAAGAGGCCAGCACAGGCAAGGCGGTTATCAGCCTAGAACGTCATCTCTTTCACATCATCGGCCACGATCAGCTTGCCGGCGGTCTTGGCGACGATCTCTTCCACGCTCACCCCCGGCGCCGTCTCGCGCAGGATGAACGCGCCATTCTCGATCTCAAGATAGGCCAGGTCGGTCAGCACCTTGCGGATGCAGCCGGCACCGGTCAGCGGCAGGCTGCAGCGCGACAGCAGCTTGGACTCGCCGTCCTTGGAGGCATGGGTCATGGTGACGATGATGTTCTCGGCACCGGCCACCAGGTCCATCGCCCCGCCCATGCCCTTGACCAGTTTGCCCGGGATCATCCAGGAGGCGATGTTGCCCTCCACGTCCACCTCGAACGCCCCCAGCACGGTGAGGTCGACGTGGCCGCCACGGATCATCGCGAAGGACTCGGCCGAGTTGAAGATCGACGCGCCGGTGCGGGCGGTCACGGTCTGCTTGCCGGCGTTGATCATGTCGGCGTCCAGCTGCGCTTCGGTGGGGAATTCCCCCATGCCCAGCAGGCCGTTCTCCGATTGCAGCATCACGTCCATATCCGCCGGGACGTAGTTGGCCACCAGGGTCGGGATGCCGATGCCAAGGTTGACGTAGTAGCCGTCCTTGAGTTCACGGGCTACACGTTGTGCCATTTGTTCGCGGGTAAGTGCCATGCTCAGGTTCTCTTTGTTGTTCTGCGCGGGGTCGGGTCAGGCTTTGACGGTGCGTTTTTCGATACGCTTCTCGAACGTGCCGACGATGACCCGGTCGACGTAGATGCCCGGGGTATGGATCTCGGTAGGCAGCAGCACGCCTGGCTCGACGATCTCCTCGACCTCCACCACGGTGATCTTGCCGGCGGTGGCGGCCAGCGGGTTGAAGTTCTGCGCGGTGTTGCGGTACACCACGTTGCCGTAGTGGTCGGCCTTCCAGCCCTTGACGATGGCGAAGTCACCGGTGATGGCTTCTTCGAGGATGTACTTGCGCCCGTTGAATTCGCGCACTTCCTTGCCTTCGGCCACCGGGGTGCCGTAGCCGGTGGCGGTGAAGAAGGCCGGGATGCCGGCGCCGCCGGCGCGCATCTTCTCGGCCAGGGTGCCTTGCGGGGTAAGTTCCACTTCCAGCTCGCCGCTGAGCAGCTGACGCTCGAACTCGGCATTTTCGCCCACATACGAGGCGACCATCTTGCGGATCTGGTGGTCTTCGAGCAGCACGCCCAGGCCGAAGCCGTCGACGCCGCAGTTGTTGGACACCACGGTCAGGCCGCGCACGCCGCGGCGCTTGATCTCGGCAATGAGGTTTTCAGGGATGCCGCACAGGCCGAAGCCGCCTGCCAGTACGGTCATGTTGTCGGCAAGGCCTTCGAGGGCCTCTTCATAGGTCGCTACGCGCTTGTCCAGTCCGGCCATGCTGATTCGCCTTTTGTAGTTGTAGAACCGACGAGGGTCGTCGGAGAGCGTCTGGGGCCATCTTCACCCTTGGCCACTCATTTGTTAATTTTGTTTTTTTGATGGATTGATTGGTTATTCAAATCAATGTCGACGCGGGTAGGCTTGACCCGCCACAAAACCCTAAAGGACAGTAGACCACCCTCCCCACTTTGCAGGAGCCTTCCATGCGTACGCTCGAACTCGGCGACTCCACCGTACCCGTCATCGGCCAGGGCACCTGGTACATGGGCGAAGACCCCGGCCAGCAGAAAGCCGAGGTCGCCGCCCTGCAACACGGCATCGACCTGGGCCTGACGTTGATCGACACCGCCGAAATGTATGCCGAGGGCGGCGCCGAGCGGGTGGTGGGCCAGGCCATCCAGGGGCGTCGCGAGCAGGTCTGCGTGGTCAGCAAGGTGTACCCGCACAACGCCAGCCGCAGCGGCATCCCCGCCGCCTGCGAGCGCAGCCTGCAGCGCCTGGGCACCGACCATATCGACCTGTACCTGCTGCACTGGCGCGGCCAGTACCCGCTGGAGGAAACCGTCGAAGCCTTCGAGCGCCTGCGCGAGGCCGGCAAGATCCGGCGCTGGGGCGTGTCCAACTTCGATACCGATGACCTGCGCGAGCTGGACAACCCGGCCTGCGCCACCAACCAGGTGCTGTACAACCCCGAGCAGCGCGGCATCGAGTTCGACCTGCTGCCCTACAGCCACAAGCGCCACTTGCCAACCATGGCCTACTGCCCGCTGGCCCAGGCCGGACGCCTGCTCAAAAACGCGACCCTCAACCAGATCGCCGAACGTCATGGCGCCACCGCGGCCCAGGTGGCGTTGGCCTGGGTAACCCGAGAAGACGGCATGATCGCGATCCCCAAGGCGGTGGACAAGCGCCATGTGCAACTCAATGCCGCCGCAGCCAGCCTGACCTTGAGCAGCGAAGACCTGCGCGCCATCGACCGCGCCTTCCCGCCGCCCACCCGCAAGCAGCGCCTGGCGATGGTGTGATCAGCGAAAGTCGCGGCTGCGCACATCCAGCCCGTGCAACAGCGGGCTGAGGTCTTCCAGGCGCTTCGCGATCAGGTGGCGCACGCCGTCGGCGCATTCGAGCGTACCCATCACCCGCAGCAGCTGCGAGCCCACCAGCACCCGGCGCTGACGCTCGGCCAGCTCGCGCCACACCACCACGTTGACCATGCCGAACTCATCCTCCAGGGTCACGAAGGTCACGCCGCTGGCAGTGCCTGGCCGCTGGCGCCCGGTGACCAGCCCCGCCACGCTCACCGCATCGCCGTGTTCGGCCCCCTCCAGGGCCTGCGAACTGCGACAGCCCAGGCCATTCAGGCGTCGGCGCAGCAGGCTCAGCGGGTGCGGGCCCAATGTGGTGCCGACGCTGGCATAGTCGGCAAACAGGTCCTCGCCCACGCTGGGCACCGGCAGGTTCACCGGCACTTCACGGGGCGGCTCCACCCCGGCGAACAGCGGCAGTTGCGCCTGCACCGCCGCCACTTCCCAGCGCGCCTGATAACGGTGCCCGGCCAGGGCGCCCAGGGCCCCGGCATCGGCCAGCAGCGCCCGCGCCCGCGCATCCAGGCCGGCACGCAGGCACAGGTCGGCCACATCGCCGAACGCCCGCTGCGCCCTGGCCTGTGCCAGGCGCAGGGCATCGTCCTGGCGAAAGCCGCGCACCTGGCGCAGGCCAAGGCGCAGCGCCAGTTCATCGCCGCCCACCGGCTCCAGGCTGCAGTCCCACTGGCTGTGCTGCACATCCACCGGGCGAATCTTGATGCGGTGGCGGCGCGCGTCCTGCAGGATCTGGTCCGGGCTGTAGAAGCCCATCGGCCAGCTGTTGATCAGCGCACAGGCGAAGATCGCCGGCTCGTGGCACTTGAGCCAGCAACTGGCGTAGGTCAGCAAGGCAAAGCTGGCCGCGTGGGACTCGGGGAACCCGTAGCTGCCAAAGCCCTTGATCTGCTCGAAGATGCGCTCGGCGAACTCGACGCTGTAGCCGTTGTTCAGCATGCCCCGGGTCAGCCGCTCGCGGTGTGGCTCCAGCCCGCCGTGACGTTTCCAGGCGGCCATCGAACGGCGCAACTGGTCGGCCTCGCCTGCCGTATAGTCGGCAGCCACCATGGCCAGTTCCATCACCTGTTCCTGAAACAGCGGCACACCCAGGGTGCGCTCGAACACCTTCTTCAGCGCATCCGACGGGTAGGTCACCTGCTCCTGCTTGTTACGCCGGCGCAGGTACGGGTGCACCATGTCGCCCTGGATCGGCCCGGGGCGCACGATGGCCACCTCGATCACCAGGTCGTAGAACTCGCGTGGCTTGAGCCGCGGCAGCATGGCCATCTGCGCCCGTGACTCGATCTGGAACACCCCCACGGTATCGGCACGGCCGATCATGTCGTAGGTGGGGACATCGTCCGGCGGCAGGGTCGCGATGGTCAGCTCGCGCCCGCGGTGGTAGCGCACCAGGTCGAAGCAGCGGCGCAAGGCGCTGAGCATGCCCAGGGCCAGGATATCGACCTTGAGCAGGCCGACCATGTCCAGGTCGTCCTTGTCCCACTGGATCACCGTGCGTTCGTCCATGGCGGCGTTTTCCACCGGCACCAGGGTGTCCAGTGGCTGCTCGGAAATCACGAAGCCACCAGGGTGCTGCGACAGGTGCCGGGGGAAGCCGATCAGCTCGCCGGTCAAGGTCAGCACCCGGTGCAGCAGCGGGCTGTCGGGGTCGAAACCGGCTTCGCGCAACCGCTCCGGCGGCGGGATGCGGTCGGTCCAGCGCCCGCAGCAATCGGCCAGGGCGTTGATCTGGTCGGGCGGCAGCCCCAGCACCCGGGCAATGTCGCGCACCGCCCCGGCGGCATGGTAGGTGCTGGCCACGGCCGTCAGGGCGGCGCGGTGGCGGCCATAGCGGTTGAACACGTATTGCAGCACCTCTTCGCGCCGTTCGTGCTCGAAGTCCACGTCGATGTCCGGCGGCTCGTCGCGCTCACGCGATAAAAAGCGCTCGAACAGCAGGTGCGTGCGGGTCGGGTCCAGCTCGGTGATGCCCAGCACGAAGCACACCACCGAGTTGGCTGCCGAGCCCCGGCCCTGGCACAGGATGCCCTGGCCACGGGCAAAATGAACGATGTCGTAGACGGTCAGGAAGTAGCTCTCGTAGCCCAGCTCGGCGATCAGCGCCAGTTCGTGTTCGAGGGTCTGGCGCACGGCCGGCTCGATTCCCCCAGGCCAGCGCCACGGCACCTGGCGTTCGCACAGCGTGCGCAGCCAGCCGGTCGGCGTGTACCCCTCGGGCACCACTTCGCGCGGGTACTGGTAGCGCAACTGGCCGAGGTCGAAGGTGCAGCGCCGGGCAATCTCCAGGGTGGCCTCAAGCAGGTGGGCCGGGTACAGCTCGGCCAGCTGCGCCAGGGGCCGCAGGTGCCGCTCGCCATTGGCGAACAGGTGCTGCCCGGCACCGGCCACGGTGCTGTGATGGCGCAGCGCGCTCATGCAGTCCTGCAGCGCGCGCCGCCCACGCGCATGCATGTGCACGTCGCCACAGGCCACGGTGCGCAGGTTCAGGCTCGCGGCCAACCCCTGCAGTTGTTGCAGGCGCTGATGGTCGTCGGCACCGCGATGCAGTTGCACCGCCAGCCACAGGCGCTCGCCGAACACCTCGCGCAGCCACAGGCCGGGGCCGGCCTGCAACGGCTCGTCCGGCACCCACAGCGCCAGCAGGCCGTGCAGCGGGCCGGCGAAGTCTTCGCGCAGCAGCTGGTATTCGCCCTTTTTCGCCCGGCGCCGCGCCAGGGTGATGAGCCGGCACAGGTGCTGGTAGCCGCTCAGGTTTTCAACCAGCAGCACCAGCCTGGGGCCGTCGTGCACCCGCACCTCGCTGCCGACGATCAGCTTGAGGCCCGTCTCCCTGGCTGCCTGCCAGGCGCGCACGATACCGGCCAGGGTGCATTCGTCGGTGATCGCCAGGGCCTGGTAGCCCTGCTGGTGCGCCCGCTCGAACAGCTCGCGGGCACTCGAGGCCCCGCGCTGGAAGGTGAAGTTCGACAGGCAGTGCAGCTCGGCATAGCCCACGCTCATGCGAACCAGCCCTGCAGCCACAACGGCCCGCCTTCGCCCAGTGGCCGGTAGGCCCAGCCGCGCTGGCCAGCCGGGGTTTCGACCAGGTAGTAGTCACGCCGTACATCGCCGCCATCCCACCA